>CAZQYU010000574.1:0-2194 GCA_964597585.1 uncultured Thermoanaerobaculia bacterium | reverse complement strand
CGCATGCGAGATCTTGGGCGTCGGGCTCGAGGTGCTGGCAGGACGACGGCGGACGGTCAGCGCGGGGGCGGCGCGCCGGGCCAAAGGTGCCTGGGCCGGCACTCTTGGCACTTTCCGCCGCTCGGAGCCGAGGGCAGGCACGTCGTGCTACGCATTCATCGGCCAGGACGGCCGTTCATGAGCTGCAACCGGCGCTTGTGGTCCAGAACGGGCGTTCATGCCGCCCGGCACCGACGCTCGACCTGGGGTCCGATGTAAGATGCTGGTAGGGCAGGAAAGTCGCCGTACGCGCCGTGCCCGTTCGTTGCGTGATTGACCAGCATCTGAGGAGCTGTGCCAAGGCTGAGCTGGAGGTCCTGAATGCGCGCCATGTGGCCTGTCATCACGGTTCTGGTCGCCCTCTTCAGCCCGGCCCGACCCGCAGCCGCCGACGACACGGAGCGCTCGGTCCCTGGGCTGCCGTGGGTCGAAACGGAGATGTCGGCGCTCGAGCCGGGCCAGTACCTGGTCGCCGAGGCGCGGGCCACCTCGGAGACCTTCGTGCTCGAACCGGCGAAGCGGCGCGTGATGGTGTTCGACGCGAAGGGCAGGTCGAGCGCGGTGAGGGACCTCCCACTCCCGCCCGGAGTCCAGAGCGATCACATCCTGGCGTTCGCGGTCAGCCCCGACGGCACGTCGATGGCGTGGTGTGGGGCGGACGGTGTAGTGCTCTTCCACGACTTCCAGTTCGTCCGTACGGTCTCCTTCGACGACCCTCCGGCGCTGCCGATGGACATCGCGATCGAGGACGACAGCCCCGCGATTCTGGTCAGCCGCAACTTCTTCGCCCCGGTGGAGCTGTTTCCCAGCATGAAGGACAACGCCTACGTGCTTGCCCGAATCGACGACCGGGGCGAGGTCTCGAACCTGGCGTTGCCGCTTGATCCGACCGAGGCAGGATCGCCGGCGAAGGATCTGGATGCCCAGGTGTACATCGCGGTCGACCACGAGGGCGGGATCTGGCTCGCCGACTGGGTGCGGTACCGGCTTCGGAAGCTCAGTGCAGCCGGGCGCGAGCTGCTCGAGATCGTCGACCCCGCCTTCGCAGAGGACATTCAAGACAAGCCCTTCGACGCCAAGCAGCACGATGTCGGACAACCGCTCTCCGGGGGGCAGCCGCCGCAGGGCGCGAGCGCGTCGACGTCCATGGTCTTGCGGGATGTCGCCGTAGGGGATGGCCTGGTGTGGCTGCTGGTCAACGATCAGGCGGTACCGCACGGCAGGCGCCTGGACGTCGTCGATCCCGGTACGGGGCGCGTGACGACGTTCTCGTTTCCATCGTCGGTGCCGCTCTTCGGCTCGGTCGACCTGACCTCGCGCTTCGTCGTGCTCGGCACCGCCCGGGAAGGCGCACCCCTGACACTGGACCGCTCGGAGATGGAGAAACTGGTCCAGGAGAAAGCGCCGGACCCTCATCGCGCCCTGGAGCGGACAGCGCACGATGAGGAAGGGAGTGCGCCGTAACAGCCAGATTCGGTGCCAAGTATCACAATCTAAAAATGATGTAGGGTCGAGGCATCAGTCCTGTGGGGGCCGTGATGCCGCGCAAGCAGCGGTTGTTCGTCGAGGGTGGGGTCTACCACGTCTACTGCCGGGTCTCGAGGAGGGACGGGGTGTTTCTCTCGACGATTCCGAGGCCGAGAGCGGACGAGTGTGGAGCGCAATCTGCGTGAGCTGGTGTCGGTGCTCGGCGTGGAGCGCGACCGGCAGAGGGTGAGCGACCTCGCTGAGGCGCTGGCAAAGAACCCCGGCACGGTGAGCCGATGGGTCAGCGCGGGCGCGGCAGGGTGGACCGCGGAGCCGGCCTTTGCCGAGCGCGTGCAGGACCTTGGCTAAGGGCTGCAGACGGCTGCCTCAGGTGGCTCAGATGAGACATTGTGAGGTTCTGATACCTGGCACGGAATACGGAATACGGAATATTCTGGCGGGCTTCGCACATGGAATGTGTAACTTGTCATGGCAGCGCTTCAATGTGGGAGCTGGAGTCGATGATTGGCGCCGAGGTGTGCCGATGCAGGAGACAGCAATGAATCGAATGTACACGCGATCCCGAAGTGTGTCGGTGTTGGGAGTCGTGCTGCTGGCAATGGTCGGTGCCGCGCAGGCGGCACCCTGTTCGCTCGACACAATCGAACTACACTTGCCGGATGACGAG
>CAZQYU010000573.1:0-2196 GCA_964597585.1 uncultured Thermoanaerobaculia bacterium | reverse complement strand
CTCATTCCTCCCCGGCATGGAGTCAGTGGGCCTTCTTCGATCCCAAACCGAAGACGACGCCGGTCAGGAGTCCGACCACGATCGCCACGATGACGGCCAGGATGCCGAACAGCAGGCCGTGTTGTCGTGACAGGTCAGAGATGAAGGCGGCCAGGCCGACCGTCCGGACCGCAAACGCTCCGGTCGCCAGGCGTGTTCCGGTGGCGCCGTCAAACCCCACCAGTGACACCTCGTAGGAGCCGAAGGGTGCCTTCGCCGGCAGCCAGAACTCAGTCGACACACGTTCGAGACCGTCGCCGAGCGGCTCCACATGGATGCCAGTCGCCGAAACTCCAAACAGACCCTCCCGCTGCTTGAGCTTGATGAGCTCGCCCAGGAGCCTGCGAGTCGCCTCGTCCCCGGAATCGGACGCCACCCGGGACTCGACCGCGCCGAAGCCGACCCCGAGGTCCGTGAGCACGGCCTGCGAGGCGAGGCTCTCGAGCGGGCGAGTCGAAACGACGTTGTAATAGCCTGGCACGTGCTCGAGACTTGCCTCGCCGACGTTCATCCACAGGAAGCCCCAGACCTTGCCCTTCTGCTTCAGGCGGACCTCACCCTCCCTGCCCGCGCAGACGAAGGCGACATCGTGCTGGGAAGGCACCGTCGCGTCCACCCGGACCGTCGTACCGTTGTAGAGCATCGTCACCGGGACCTCGACCGGATCGATGCGGAGCGAAAGAGAGGTTGCGGGGTCGGATGGAGGGACAGCGAGCACCGGCGGCGCGGTGAGCACGCAGCACAGGACGACGACGGAAAGGTGCAGTGTCCGGGTCATTGCCTAGTGACCTCCCGCGTACGCCACCAGGATGTCCGGTGTGAGTACCAGGCCGAGCAGCATCTTACCCATCACAACGAGCACGATAATCGCCATCATGATCTTGAGCTGATCGGCATTGAACCGCCGGCTCGCGCGAGCGCCGATCTGGGCGCCGATCACGGAACCGATCAGGAGGATCAGCGCAAGAACGAAGTCCACCGTGTGGTTCACCGCGGCCTGGAGCACGGTCACGTTCATGCACGTGAAGAGTATCTGGAAGAGGCTGGTGCCGACCACCACGTGCATCGGCATCCGCAGCAGGTAGACCATGACCGGTACCATGATGAAGCCACCTCCGACACCCATGATCGCGGCCAAGGCGCCCACCATCGTCCCCAGGGCGAGCGGCATAAGCACCGAGAGGTTCACGTTCGAGCGCGGAAAGCTCATCTTCCAAGGGAGGCTGCGCACCAGCCGCGCGTAGAGCGAGGGGCCGGCACCAAGGTCCCCCGTGTCGCTCCGGGTCCCTCTGAGGCCGCCGAGACTCTCCACGAACATATAGCTCCCGATCCCGCCGAGCATGACCACGTAGGTCACGCTGATCAGGAAGTCGGCCTGGCCGAGGGCGCGCAGCAGCTTGATCAGCCACACTCCGACCGACCCGCCGAGGAGGCCTCCGAGCAGCAGAAGCACCCCCATCTTGAAGTCGACGGAACCGGCCTTGGCGTGCGCGTACGATCCGGAGGCCGATGCGGCGACGATCTGGTTGGAGTCGGAGGCCGCAGCCACGGTTGGAGGGATTCCGATCATCATCAGCAGCGGCGTCATCAGAAATCCGCCTCCGACTCCAAACAGACCCGAGAGGAATCCGACCAGGCATCCCAAGGACAGCAGGAGGAAGATGTTGACCGAGTTGCCCGCCACCGGAAGAAAGATCGAAAACTCCATACCGTCTCCTTCAGCTCGCAGCCCCATGACGCTTCGTGCCGCCGGGTAGAAAGACCGAGAACGTGGTTCCCTCGCCGACCTCGCTCGCGACCGTGATCCGTCCGCCGTGCCGCTCGACGATCCCGAAGCTGACCGCAAGGCCGAGGCCGGTACCGTGGCCCGGTTCCTTGGTCGTAAAGAAGGGATCAAAAACCTTGTCGAGATCCTCCGGAGGGATGCCGATGCCGGTGTCGGCGACGTCGACGCGAACGCCGCCCTCCTCATCCCGAACCGCCCGGACTGTGAGCGTCCCGCCCTCCGGCATTGCCTGGACGGCGTTCAGCAGGAGGTTGAGGAACACCTGCTGGAGGTGCCTCGGGTTGGCCGGCACGGGCGGCAGATCGTCGTCGGTCTCGCGCTCGAGCTCGACCTGACCGATCGCGAGCTCGTTGCCGAGCAGGTTGAGCGTG
>CAZQYU010000572.1:0-2197 GCA_964597585.1 uncultured Thermoanaerobaculia bacterium | reverse complement strand
CCACGCAGCCGACCACGCTGGCATGCATGCACGGTTCGTCATGGAGCGGCAACGGCAGCGAGCTCTTGAACCAGCTCGCCGCAGTCCTCAGCCGATAAGCGGTCCCTTGATATCACCCGGGCCGAGGAAGCGATGTGACTCACTTCCTGTCATCCCGACCGAAGGCCCGAACCGGATACCTGCCCGGGACGTCAGCCCCCTGTTGATCCTCGACCTCGCTCATTCCGGGCCGGCGGTTGAGAGGTCGGGCCTGGTCTGTGACACTGAGTGGAGTGAACTCACGAGGGCGGGAAGTCGTTCGCGACCACGAGGGCTCGGGCGTGGTCGCCGCCGGGGCGCCGGGCACGGCCCGGTTGGGTGCGGAGATCCTGCGCGCGGGCGGCAATGCGGTCGATGCCGCGGTCGCCGCGGGACTGGCGACCTCCGCCTTCGAGCCAGCACTGACCAGCCTCGCCGGCGGCGGTGCGATGCTGGTGGTCGAGGGCGCCACCGGCAATGCCTCGATGGTGGACTTCTTCCCCGCCGCGCCCGGGATCGGGGCTCCTCCCCGCCGACGGGAGCTCGACTTTCTCCCGGTCTCCATCGACTTCGGCTCCACCCGCCAGGTCTTCCACATCGGGCGGGCGAGCGCGACCGTGCCCGGCACGCTACTCGGCCTCGGGACCGCCCACCGTCGGTTCGGAAGGCTGCCGCTGGGTGAGCTGGTGACCCCGGTGGCTGCGGCGCTGCGGACAGGGGTCGTGATGGACGCCTTCCAGGCCCGGGCAATCCGGTTGCTCGCCCCGATCCTGCAGCACAGCGAGGGCGTGCGGCGGATCTTCGCGCCCGGGGGCGTGCTGCTGGGCGAGGGCTCGACGATCGCGAACCCTGCTCTGGCCGACCTCCTTGAGACGGCTGCCGGAGTTGGCTTCGAGCGCTTCCAGCGCGAGGTTCTGGCGCCGCTCCTGCTCGACGAGTTCGGCCCCGACGCGGGAGGTTGCCTGACCGCGGGCGATCTCGACCATCTTCGGGTGGCGGTGGTGCCGCCCCTCAAGCGGCGCTTCCGCGACGCAACGGTCCTGACCACCCCGCGGCCGGCGCAGGGCGGCACCTCGGTCGCCTTGATGCTGGCGTTGCTCGAGGAGGTCGATCTCGCAGCGGCCGGCCGTGGCTCCGCCGGCCACCTGGCGGCGCTGGCGGCGGCGATGCGGACCGTGAATGAGGCGCGCGCGTTCGCGGCCGACCCCTTGGAGGCTGGCCGGTTGGTGAGCTGGCGTGAGAGGTGCCGCGCGCTCCAGGGGGGAGACGGCAGCTCGCGACCGCCGGCGGGTGGCGGTCGGGGAGAGACGACCCACATCAGCGTGATCGATCGGGACGGCAACGCCGCCAGCGCGACCCTGAGCTACGGCGAAAGCTGCGGCTACGCCCTCGGCGGCACCGGCCTGATCCTGAACAACTTCATGGGGGAGGAGGACCTGCAGCCGCAGGGGTTTCACACCGCGCCGCCGGGGCAGAGGCTGCCGACCAACGTGTGTCCGACCGCGGTGATCCGCCATGGGGAGTTGGCCGTGCTCGGTTCCGGCGGCGCCAACCGGATCCGCAGCGCCATCTGTCAGGCGATCGTCAACCTGGTGGAGTTCGGGATGGAGCCCGGGCGAGCGGTCACCGCCGGTCGCCTCCACGTCGAGGGCGGGGTGGTCCATGCAGAGACCTTCGACCTTCCGGATGCGTCGCGGCTGCTGGCAGAGGTCGCCCACGGCGACGAGGTGGTGGTCTTCCCGCAGCCGAGCCTCTTCTTCGGCGGCGTGCACCTGGCCGTGCGGGACTCGGCGGGCCGCGCCTCGGGAGCCGGAGACCCGCGGCGCGACGGCGCGGTGGCATTCTCCTGAGGTGTGGTGCGATCTGGATCGTCCAACCCACGCTCTGGTCGAGATCAGACGGGGCCGCCGTGCGGCTCGCGGGTGCTCGCACCAGGGGAAACCTCGACGGTGCGCTGGCCGAGCATGTTGAGCCGGGTGCTCCGGACCGTGGTTGGGGCCACCACCCGGCCGTCCGGAAAAGCGAAGTACAGAGCGTCCTCCGGACACTGGACGACGCAGGCGCCGCAGGCGATGCAGGCATCCGCGTCTGCGATCTCGGCCCGGGGAGGCTTGCCGGTCAGGTGGAGCACGTCCCAGGGACAGACCTGGACGCAGTCGGCGGCTCCGGTGCAGCGATC
>CAZQYU010000571.1:0-2206 GCA_964597585.1 uncultured Thermoanaerobaculia bacterium | reverse complement strand
CGGTTGATTCCTCACATGGACAGCTCAGTATTGGAAACGGACGTGCCATTCCTCATGTGGACGGATGGCTGTACCATCCGGACATGAAAGGTGCCTGTCACGTACTTCTACGGGTCACGGTCGAAGCGGGGCACCGAGGTGGCGGCTCTCTTCTACACGCTGCTTGAGACCGCCAAGCTCAGCCAGGTCGATGCCAGGGTCTACGTCCGGGATGCTGCCCTCGCTGCGATCGAAAGCCCCGGCGCCGTCACGCTGCCGAGCGACCTCGGCTGACCTGATCTGCCTCGACTCAGATACCGATCACTCCCAGCCACTCCCGTCAAGACGGGCCACGACGAGGACGTACCCCGCACCCGACACTCATGCGAAGGTGCGCGGAAATTGTTGGGCGTGGCACCGAATCTGGAACCCGTCCGCTACCAGCTGTAGGTCATTTCGAAGGCGACCACCGTTCGGGTGCTGGTAGCCTGACCGGCCTCATCAGTGAAACCGTCGCGGTTGCTGCTGTCGACGCGCACCTCCACCAGTGCAGTGAAACCCTCGTGGAGTACGAACGTCGGGCAGACGGTGAGCGACTGGATCTTCTGGGGCTGGCCGTCGACCTCGGGCAGGGCCCAGCCGTCGGCGTCATCGAAACTGCCGTAGCGGACGGTGAGGCCCATCCAACTGACGAGGTCGACATGGGTCATGAGCAGGAATCCGTGCCAGTCCTTGGCGGCGGCATCCGGTTCGGCGATGGTTACCCGGCCCTGGTTGAGCTCGCCGCCGACGACCCAGTTGCCCTGCTCGAACTTGAGGTCGACGTCGAAGACCGTCCGCTTGAACGAGAACGGATCGGCGACGTCGTCGTCTGCGTCCTCTCTGCCGGAAATGCCCGACACGCCGCCGCTGAAACCGCCGTAGGTCAGGCCCAAGCGGCCGCCCCATGTGACGTGCTTGCCGGTCGCGGCGTTGGCGTCCCAGCCGTTGGAGACGTGGCCGATGAAATCGAGGCCGTGGCCGAGGTCTTTGGCCAGTGAGAAGCCGGTGAGGTTGGTGGGTAGGCCGTAGTCAAACACCAGCGCATGGCTGTACTGGTACATGTCGGGCGGGTCGAGCAGCTCGAAGCCGATGGGCGCGTTGAACTTGCCAAAGGTGAAGCTCCACCCGTGGGGCAGGGTGTAGCTCATGTAGCCCTGCTCCACCTGGGCGATGAAGTCATCTCCGTCCTTGATCCACTCGACGTCGGCCCGCAGCAGAACACGATCTGAGGCTTGGTGGACGATATCGACCTCGACCTGGTCGAGACCGAACTCGCCGTGGCCCTCGGTGATGTCCCTGGAGTACGAGGCATCGACAAAGCCAGTGATCGCGGTGTCACCGACCTCATCGGCCATAGCTCCGACGGCAGCCACGAGCACGGCGACCGTGATGATCAGATTGGCCTTCATGGGTCTCTCCTCGGGCGATGCCAACAGTGTGCCGAGCCAAGAACGTCTCGTCCGGCCGCCCCACGTCCTGCTGAAGAGGGTGTAGTACGCGAGGGCCAGTCGAACAGCTTGTCCTCAGGCGAGGTAGGCCTGCTCGCCATGCAGGGACTCGTCCAGCGTCATCTCCATCTCCTCCGTGGTCTTGACCGGTGTGACCAGGTTGATGAGCCAGAGCATGACCCACGTGAAGACGAAGGCGTAGATGCTGGAGGCCACGACCGCGGTCGCCTGCTTGAGGAAGAACGCGCTGCCGCCAAACAGCAGACCGTTGGCGCCGGCGGCATTCACTGCCGTCGTGCCGAGCAGACCGAGCATGATGATGCCCAGCGCACCGCCGACGCCGTGGACGCCCCACACATCCAGCGCGTCGTCCCAGCCGAGGGCGTTCTTCATCTCCACCGCCCAGTAGCACACCAGACCGGCGGCGACCCCGATCACGGCCGCGGCCCACGGCGCGACAAATCCAGCCGCCGGCGTGATGGTCGCGAGACCGGCTACCGCGCCGGTCAGCAGGCCGACGAAGCGGGGCTTGCGGCTGCGGAACCACTCGATCATCAGCCAGCTGATCGCCGCAAAGCTGGCGGCGATGTCGGTGTTGACGAAGGCCAGCGACGTGATCTCGTCAACCCGCAGCTCGCTGCCGGCGTTAAAGCCGTACCAGCCGAACCACAGCAGGCCAGTTCCCAGAGCGACGAGCGGGATGGAGTGGGGCCCCGTCTCCTTGACCCGACGTCTGC
>CAZQYU010000570.1:0-2221 GCA_964597585.1 uncultured Thermoanaerobaculia bacterium | reverse complement strand
TCCGCCCACCGCTGCCAGTGAGCCTCTTCCTCCGGTCCGTACCCGTCTTCGTGCTCGGCCATGGTCACGCTCCCGCCCGTGAGTCGCCGTGTATAACCCACCTGCATCCACGGACGTTCCGGTAGCCGGGCGTCCGCCAGTCCACCGCAAGAGGCGGGAGAAGACCCTCGGCGTCGCCGGCTGCGAGGTCAGTGGGCAGTTCATTGCCTGCAGGATCCGCACGGCGCGAGAGTCGGAGATTGAAACGCCAAGACGCCAAGACGCCAAGCCATCGCAAAGACAGGTAAGAGGTCCCGCAGGCCCCGGCGGCTGCATCCAGCAGCCGCCCTTGGCAGGAGGAGCGGGCGGACGAGAGAGTGGCTCTTTCGCCCGCCCGCTCCTCCTGCCAGGGCCGCGCGCAGGGCGCGCGGCGGGACCCCACACGGTCGATGCCGGTGCCTCGTGTCCGGCGTTCATCGCCGCACGAGATCAACCTCTGCCTGCGGCGCGCCCGCACTGGAACCCACCACGATTCTCTTTGCGTCTTGGCGTCTTTGCGTTCCTACATTCATGATCTCAGATCGAATGACCACGATCGATCTCGAACACGCCCGTTCTGCGCCGTTAAGTTGCGAGCATCGCCCGCGCTCTGTCTCCGTGGTTCAATCAGTCTCGGGTGCGGCGGGCGAGGTAGATCGTGTGGCGCGGACCGCGGGTGCCCGGCCGGGCTCGCGGCGTGTGGCGGCCCACCTCGAAACCGGCCGCCCCGAGCCTACGCTCGAACGCCTCGTCGGGAGACGCGGACCACAGGGCGAGCACGCCGCCGGCCGCGAGGGCGTCGCGCAGCCGCACGACGCCGTGCCGGTCGTAGAGCCTGCGGTTGGTGCCCAGGGTGAAGGGTTCGGGGCCGTTGTCGACATCGAGGAGAATCGCGTCGAATGGGCCGCTCCCGGACTGGCCCCGGCCGCCTCTGGCGGATGCCTCGATGAGATCGGCCACGTCCATGACCACAGGCCGCACCCGCGGATCCTCGAGGGGTCGACCGGCAACGTCTGCGAGCGGGCCGCGGTTCCACGCCATCACCGCGGGGAAGACCTCGCACACCACCACCCGGGCCTCGGGCGGCAGGCAGGACAGGGCGGCATGCACGGTGAAGCCCATCCCGAGGCCGCCGATCAGCACCGACGGCTGCGGCCGCGGCGGCATCGCCGAGCACGCCAGGCGGGCAAGCTCCTCCTCGGAGCCGTGGGCGCGGCTCGACATCAGCTCGAGGCCACCGACCCGGATCGTGTAGACCCCATCGCGCATGTAGAGCACCAGCTCGCGGCCGTCGGCGGTCGTCACCGAACCCAGATTCCGGCTCGGCTGCACGCTCACTCCGCCCCGAGACGCCGTCCGAGCAGGCGCTCGAGCTCGTCCGGGCGGCCGGCTCGGCGGACGGCCTCCTCGGCGCTCACCCGACCGGCCGAGACCAGCGCCGCCAGCGAGCTCTCGAGAGTGACCATGCCGAGGCGCCTGCCGGCCTGGATCTCGTTGTACAGCCGGTGCAGGGCGCCCTGGCGAATGTGGTTCCGCACGGCATAGGTCGCGATCAGCAGCTCGACCGCCGGGACCCGGCCGCGAGCATTGGCGGTCGGAAGCAGCTGCTGGCAGACGATCGCGGTCAGCGACAGGGCGAGCTGCTGCCGGACCTGGGTCTGCTGGTCGGCCGGGTAGCTGTCGACGATCCGGTGCACCGCCTGGGCCGAGTCGTGGGTGTGGAGCGTCGCCAGCACCAGATGCCCGGTCTCCGCGGCGGTGACGGCGATCGACATCGTCTCGAGGTCGCGCATCTCGCCGACCAGGATCACGTCGGGGTCACGCCTCAGCGCCGCGCGCAGGGCCGCGGCGAACGAGGGGGCGTCGCTGCCCACCTCGACCTGCTCGACTACCGAGCGCTGGCTGGCGTGCTCGTACTCCACCGGATCCTCGATCGTGATCACGTGCCGGGCCTGCTCCCGGTTGAGCAGATCGACCAGCGCCGCCAGTGTGGTCGACTTCCCGGACCCGGTCGGCCCGCACACCAGCACCAGGCCGCGCGCAGGCCGAACCAGGTCGGCGAGGGACTCCGGCAGCCCGAGGCTCGCCAGCGCCGGGATCGCCCGCGGAAGGGCTCGGATCGCCGCCGCGAGCTCGCCGCGCTGGCGCTGGAGGTTGACCCGCATCCGCCACGCCGTCGAGCCGTCCGCGGTCGTCAGGCGCA
>CAZQYU010000569.1:0-2227 GCA_964597585.1 uncultured Thermoanaerobaculia bacterium | reverse complement strand
TCACCTCCTCACCTCCTCACCTCCTCACCTCCTCACCTCCTCACCTCCTCACCTCGGCGATGATAGGGTTGCCGAAGCAAACCTCGGCACGGACGGCGGCCGCACCTCTGGGCGCCGCCGCCCGCAACCAGCCAGCGGAGGCCGTCATGCCGTTCCGTCGCTTCTTCCTCGCCGCACTTTCATTCACCCTCGTCTCGTTGCCTCTCCCCGGCTCCGCCGCCGAGGCTCGCCTGGCCCGCGACCCCGCACCAGCACCTGACGGGACCACGATCCTGTTCTCGTGGCAGGGCGACCTGTGGTCGGTGCCGGCGAGTGGTGGGACCGCGCGGCGGCTGACGGCCAACCCCGCGCTCGAGCGCCACCCGGTGTGGTCACGAGACGGCAGCCAGGTTGCTTTTGCCTCCGACCGCCACGGCAACCTCGATGTCTTCCTGATGCCCGCCGACGGCTCACGGGCGCCCACCCGCCTCACCTTCGCATCGGCCGACGACATCCCGCTCGACTTCACGCCGGACGGGACCGCGGTGCTGTTCGCATCGCGCCGGGACGAGTCGATCCGGCGCATGCCCGCTCTGTACACCGTGCCGGTCAACGGGGGCACGCCCACCCTCGCCCAAAACGCGCTCGCCCACTCGGCCGCCTATGCTCCGTCCGGAACCGCCCTCGCCTACGTCCGCGGAGGCTCTCCGTGGACACGCCGGGGCTACCACGGCGCCGCCAACCGCGACGTCTGGCTGCGCACCGCCGATGGCGACGACGTCCGCCTCACCGATTTCGACGGCGATGACGACATGCCGAGCTGGATCGACAATCACACCCTCGCGATCCTGTCGGCCAGGAACGGCCGCAAGAACGTCTTCCGCTTCGACCTGGTGACCCGGGAGGCCCTCGCGCTGACCTCACACGACGGCTCCGACGTGCGCGCGCCGCGCGCGTCTCGCGACGGCTCGATCATCGCCTACGAGTTCGAGGACGGACTGTGGGTCGTGTCGTCCCGTGGGAGCGAGCCGCGACAGCTCGAGATCGACGTGCCGGCCGACACCCTCGACCTCCAGGTCGAGCATGTCGCCAAAACCCTGGACGCCGACGAGCTCGCAATCAGCCCGGACGAAGCCTTCGCCGCTTTCATCGTCCACGGCGACGTGTTCGTCACCGCCGTCCGCTCGAAAGAGGACCAGGAGATCGCCGCCGCCCCGACCGTCCGGGTGACGACGACCCCGGAGCGCGAGGCTGACGTGTCGTGGGCGCCCGACGGCTCGGCGCTACTGTTCACCTCCTGGCGCTCGGGCAACGCCGACCTCTACCTCTCGCGACCCGCCCATGGCCGTGCCTGGACCGAGAGCTTCGAGTTCTCCGCCGAGCAATTGACCGACGACCCCGCCGACGAGCACGCGGCCGCCTTCTCGCCGTCGGGCGACCGCATCGCGTTCGTCCGGGGCCGCGGCGACCTGGTCACGATGGCCCGTGACGGCAGCGATCGGAAGGTCCTGCTCCAACACTGGTCCGAGCCCGACTTCCGGTGGTCGCCGGACGGCCGCTGGCTCGCCTACTCCATTCCCGACATGTCGTACAACACGGAGGTATGGATCGTCCCGGCCGTCGGCGGCGAGCCCTACAACGTGAGCCGTCATCCGGACGACGACATCGAGCCGCGGTGGTCGCCGGACGGGAGACGCCTCATCTGGTCGACCAAGCGGCACGGCGGGAGTCTCGACGTGTGGGGCGTGTGGCTGACGCGAGCGGACGACGAGCGCACGCCCGAGCAGTGGCTCAAGGTGTGGCAGGCCGAGCCGACCTCCGCACCCGACGGGCGGACCGCGCGCGATGCGAAGCGCAAGCTGCCGCAATCGAGCGACAAGACCTCCGCAGCGAAGATGGACAGCCGAAACCCGGTGACGGTCGCGATCGACTTCGACCGCCTGTGGGAGCGATCCAGGCCGATCACCGAGCTGCTCGGCGACGAGCACCGGGGCCTCATCAGCCCGGATGGCAGGTCCGTGGTGTTCTCGGCCGAGCCGGAGGGCGAACGCGATCTGTACGCCGTCCGCTGGGACGGCAAAGAGCTCAAGCGCCTCACCACCGGCGGTCAGGAGCCTCAGGCCGTCCAGTTCGACGCCAAGGGCGAGAACCTCTTCTACCTCGACCGGAAGGGAGCCGTGAAGAAGGTCGGCCTCGACGGCAAGGCGGGCGATCCGGTGCCGTTCGAGGCGCGCTACGACCTCGACCG
>CAZQYU010000568.1:0-2232 GCA_964597585.1 uncultured Thermoanaerobaculia bacterium | reverse complement strand
ACCGCCACCTCCATCTCGCGATCCTACACCTTGGATCTTCGGGGGCACAGGTCCCACCAGCGAGAGATCCAATTGAAACGTCCTGAAGGGACCTGTGCCCCCGAAGATCCATCGATTCGCTTCGCGAATCGGGAACAGGACACGGGAGAGGCTGGAGCAGTGCCCGTGTGTTGGCGGAGCGCCCGGGCGATCCTGCATCCGGTCTCATCAACGAGTCCACATGCGCGAAGCGCAAGACAGGACTTCCTGCCACACCGAACCCAGGGGTCGGTGTGGCAGGAAGTCCTGTAAAGTAGGGGGTGGAGGATCAGATGCAGGCCCGACGTTCCCTGCTCACCGACGCGCAGCTGCGCGCGGAGGTCGAGCGGTGCTTGTACTGCGAGACCAAGCCGTGCCAGGGGGGATGCCCGGTACGCTGCTCGCCGGCCGACTTCCTGATGGCAGTGAGGGGTGGTGCACCGGAGGACTTCCGCCGCGCGGCGGCCGTGGTGATGGGCTCGAACCCGCTCGGCGGCATCTGCGGCATGGTCTGCCCCGACACCCACTGCGTGGCGGCGTGCTCGCGTGCCGCCCTTGATGCTCCGATCGACATCCCCGCGTGCCAGTCGACCATCGTCGCTCGGGCGCGGGAGCTCGGCGTGATGCCCGAGTTCCCTTCTCCGGTCCCCCCTTCCGGACGGCGGGTGGCGGTGGTCGGCGGGGGACCTGCAGGGCTCGGCGCGGCCGGTGCGCTCGCCCAGCGGGGTCACATCGTGACCGTGTTCGAGCCCGAGCGCGAGGGCGGGATGGCGGTCTCGATTCCGGACTTCCGTCTCACCCGCGAGATGCTCGCGGCCGACGTCGCCTTCACGCACTCCCTGGGCGACGTCCGCACGGTCACCGAGCGCGTCGACGACCCGTGGCGGCTGCTCGAGGAGGGCTTCGACGCGGTCGTGGTGGCGACCGGGCGCGGGCTTCCGCTCTCACTCGGCGTGCCCGGCGAGGACGCGGCCGTGGTCGGGCTCGAGCTGCTTGCGAACCCGGACCGCTTCGATCTCAAGGACCGGCACGTGGCGGTGGTCGGCGGCGGGGCGGTGGCGGCCGACTGCGCCCTGGTCGCCCGCCGTCTCGGCGCCGCGACGGTGGAGCTGATCGCGCTCGAAGCACTGTCCGAGCTCCCGCTCACCGACGCCGAGCGGCGCGCCCTCGCCATCGCCGGGGTCGAGATCAGCGGGCGCACGAGGGTGACGGCGGTCACGGTCGAGGGCGGGCGCGTCGCAGGTCTCGCCACCGTTCGCGCGAGCCTCCCCGAAGGGACGCCGTTCCACCCCTCCGCGGTGGTCGACGTGCCCGGCAGCGAGGCCCTGCGGCCGGACCTCGACGCCGTCGTGGTGGCGATCGGCGCGACGCCGGCCGGTCGCGTCCAGGCGGGACCTCGGGTGGTGGTCGCCGGGGACTCGGTCAACGGGCCGTCGAGCGTGGTCGAGGCGGTCGCCGCCGGCACCAACGCCGCCGCGGCGGTCGAGGCGGTTCTGGCGGGCTTGCCCGCGCCGGTGCCCGAGCGGGCGACCCGCAGCGCGGCGGTGCTGCCCGGGCGCTGCCTGGAGCCGGTTTCGCTCGAGTGCGACTTCTTCGGCCGCACCCTGCGCTCGCCGCTGCTGCTGTCGGCGGCCCCACCCACCGACGGCCTCGAGCAGATGCGCGCGGCCTACCGTGCCGGTTGGGCGGGAGGGGTGCTCAAGACCGCCTTCGACGGCGTGGCGATCCACATCCCGGCCGAGTACATGGTGACCTTCTCCCGCGACACCTACGGCAACTGCGACAACGTGTCCGGCCACCCGCTGGACCGCGTCTGCCGGGAGGTCGAGACCCTGCGGCGCGAGTTCCCCGACCGGCTGACCCTCGCCTCCACCGGCGGACCGGTGACCGGCGACGACGACGGAGACGCCGCCGTCTGGCAGGGCAACACCCGCAGGCTCGAGTCGGCCGGCGTCGACGGTATCGAGTACAGCCTGTCGTGCCCCCAGGGCGGCGACGGCACCCGCGGCGACATCGTGTCCCAGGAACCGGGCCTGACCGCCACGGTCATCGAGTGGGTGCTCGCGGCGGGCGACCCCGAGGTTCCCAAGCTGTTCAAGCTGACCGGTGCCGTGACCGCGATCCAGCCGGTGGTGGCGGCGGTGCGCGACGTGCTCGCTCGCCATCCCGCGGCGAAGGCCGGCATCACCCTCGCCAACACCTTCCCCACGCTCG
>CAZQYU010000567.1:0-2233 GCA_964597585.1 uncultured Thermoanaerobaculia bacterium | reverse complement strand
GGCCGGCCTCGAGGGCGCCCAGGATCCGGGTCAGCCACGGCAGCCCCTCGCGGCAGGGCGTGCACCAGCCGCACGACTCCTGGGCGAAGAAGCGCTCCAGGTTACGCACCATCCCCACCGGACAGCGGCGGTCGTCAAGCACCACGATGGTGCCGGTACCGAGACGGCTGTCGGCCTGCTTGATGTGCTCGAAGTCGAGCGGGACGTCGAGGTGATCGGCGGTCATGAAGTCGGTCGATGCGCCGCCCGGCAGGGCGCCGACGAAGGCGTAGCCGTCCTGCATACCGCCGGCGTGTTCCATGACGACTTCGCCGAGGGTGGTCCCGAGGGGCAGCTCCCAGGCGCCCGGTCGCCGCACCCGGCCCGACACGCCGTAGATCTTGGTGCCGCCGTCCTCCCCGGTGCTCAGGCTCCGGAACCAGTCGGCGCCGTGGAGCACGATGTGGGGCACGTTGCACAGGGTCTCGACGTTCTGGACCACGGTCGGCTGGCCCCACAGGCCGACCACCGGCGGAAACGGCGGCTTGGCGCGCGGGATCGCGCGGCGGCCCTCGAGGGCGTTGAGCAGCGCCGTCTCCTCGCCGCAGATGTAGCGCCCCGCGCTGGTGTGCAGGCGCACCTCGAGGTCGAAGCCGCTGCCGAGGATGTCGCGTCCGAGATAGCCCTTCGCCTCGGCCTCGGAAATCGCCCGTTCGAGCCGTCGGGTCGACTCGAAGTAGGCCCAGCGGATGAAGATGTAGGCGACCTCGGCCTGGATCGCCCACGCCGCGCAGGCGATCCCCTCGAGCAGCGAGTGCGGGTCGCCCTCCATGAGCAGGCGGTCCTTGAAGGTCGCGGGCTCCATCTCGTCGGCGTTGACCACCAGGTAGGTCGGCCGCCGGGCCTCGTCGCCGCGCGGCACGAAGCTCCACTTGGTCCCGGTCGGGAAGCCGGCGCCGCCTCGGCCGCGCAGCTTCGCCTTGGCGACCTCGTCGGTGACCTCCTTCGGCGTCATCGACCGCAGCGCCTTGGCGAGCGCGCGGTACCCGCCGGCGGCGACGTAGGCCTCGAGGTCGAGGGGCGGCTCGCCCGGCCGGATGTTGCGGGTCAGCGGACGTTCCATCAGCCGCTCCCCTGTCCGGCTCGGCGCGCCGGATAGCGCTCGAGCAGCTCGTCGAGGTGTGCGGGGTCGACGTCGGTGTGCAGGTCGTGGTCGATCATCAGCGCCGGAGCGCCGTCGCAGGCGCCCAGGCACGGCACCGGCAGCAGCGTGAAGCGCCCGTCGGGGGTCGTCTCGCCCGGTGCGATGCCGAGCGTTCGGCGCAGCGCGGCGAGGACGGCCTCGTAGTCCATGACCCAGCAGCTGACGCTGTCGCAGACCAGGATCACGTGGTCGCCCACCGGCCGGCGGAAGATGAGGTTGTAGAAGGTCGCGACGTTGTCGAGCGCCGCCACCGACATGCCGAGCATCGCGGCGACCTCGGCGAGGGCCTCGTCCGAGACCCATCCGTGCTCCCGCTGGACCGCCTTCAGCGCCTCCACCGACGCCGCCCGCGGCTCGGGGTAGCACTCGATCTCGGCCGCGATCTCGCGGCGCACCGTCTCGGAGAGCACGGCGGGGGCCGTCATCGGTCGACGTCCGCGAGCACGTAGTCGATGCTGCCGAGAATCGCGAGCACGTCGGCCACGGTGTGGCCGCGGCTCATCAGCGGCAGCATCTGCATGTGGGCGAAGGAGGGCGAGCGGATCCGCACCCGGTAGGCGAGGCTGTCGCCGTCCGAGGTCAGGTAGTAGGCGTTGGCACCCTTGGTCGCCTCGACCCCGACGCAGCACTCGCCGGGCGGCACGACCGGCCCCCAGCTGACCCCGAGGAAGTGGGTGATGAGGGTCTCGATGTCCTGCATGGTGTGGTCCTTGACCGGCGGCGTGGCGAGGTGGTGGCGTGCCTTGTACGGACCCTCCGGCATGTGGTCGACGCACTGGGTGAGGATCCGCAGGCTCTGGCGCATCTCCTCGACCCGGACCTCGGCACGGGCGTAGCAGTCGCCGCGCTCCGCGGTGGGGATGTCGAACTCGAACCGGTCGTAGCCCGAGTAGGGCCGCTTCCTGCGGAAGTCCCACTCGAGGCCGCAGGCGCGGAGGATCGGGCCGGTCGCGCCCCAGGCGATCGCCTCGTCGAGGCTCACGGCGCCGATCCCGCGGGTGCGGGCGCGGAAAATCGCGTTGCGCATCACGATGCGGTCGTACTCGGCGA
>CAZQYU010000566.1:0-2236 GCA_964597585.1 uncultured Thermoanaerobaculia bacterium | reverse complement strand
CGGCGCTCTGGTCCATGTCGAGCACGCCCGCGAGCGGTCCGATCGAGCCGGCGATCAGGCAGTCCTTCCCGGAAAGGTCGCGGGCGTCGCGGGCGAGCTTCACTGCGCGTGAGTTGACCTCCTCGGTCAGGTGTGCGGCGTGGTGCACGGCAAGTCGGGGCCGCGAAGCGCCAAAGGTCGCGGTCTCGATCAGCTCCGCCCCGGCCTTGAGAAAGGCGAGGTGGATCTCGAGTACCTCCGCCGGGTGCTCGACCGCCGCCAGGTCGAGGGTCGAGCCCGAGGGCAGCCGGGTCAGCAGCTCGGAGCCCATGGCGCCGTCGGCAACCACCACGTGGCCGGCGAGATGATCGGCGAGGCGGCTCAATGCGGCTCCTGCTTGGGCGTCTGCTCTTCGGTTGAAGGAAACGTGACCGTCACTCCGCGACTCCCCTTGCGGCTCGACGAGAGCGTGCCGTGGATCTCGGCGAAGTCCTTGAGGCGAAGGCCGGCAATCCGTGTGCGGTTGGCCTCGAGGAGGTCGGTGTTCGGTCCGGTAGCTGTGTTCTCGGCCGAGCCCAGGCTGTCGAGGCGCTCCTCGAGACGGCTGCGAACTGCGGCAAGGCCCGCGCTGCGGCCGCGGGAGTGCTCGAGGCCGGTCACGAAGGCGAGGTCGTCCTCGGTCGTTTCTCGGAGCGTTCGCGTCGTCTCGTCGTCCTGGTCGGCCGAGTCGAGCCAGTCGCGATAGACTGCCTTCTCGAGCCAACGGAACTCATTCGGTGACATGCGATGGGCCTTGAGGTCCCGGATCTGTGCGGCGATCACGTCGCTGGTCGCCTTGATGACCTCGCGCGCGGTCGCCCAACTGTCGCCGTGCTCCGCAGTCTGCTTCTCGACGAGATCGGTCCATTTGACGTAGCGGGGCTTGAGGTCCTCGCGGATCTCGAGGAAGGCCTCGAGCCGGTCCGGAGGGATGCGACCGTCGGCGGGCGGCTGGAACGCGTACGTGGTGTCGAGCGCATCCAGGGCTTTCTCGGAGCGGGCCATCTTGAGCAGCGGGACGCCGACCGCCCGGCCCTCGTGGACGAGCCCGGGTCCGTAGAGCGCCGCGAGCACGGCGAGGACGCCCACGACGACCAGCGCAATGACCCCAAACGCTCCGATCCGACCGCTCTGCCTGTGATCCATGCTCCGCCTCCGTACCGGCGGGTGCTCATCCGCCGGAGAGTGCTGCAAGAATAGTACGACCGAAAGATGGACCCGGCTTCGCGCTGGGCGGGGAGGACACCTTGGCCATGATGATTCGCTTCCACCACACCGGCGGGCCGGAGGTCTTGCGCTGGGAGGAGGTCGCGCCGGGACGGCCGGGGCCCGGCCAGGCCCTCGTCCGCCACACTGCGGTCGGCGTCAACTTCATCGACACCTATCACCGGACTGGTCTGTACCCCGCCACGCTGCCCTCGGGGCTCGGGATGGAGGCCGCCGGCGTCGTCCAGGCGGTAGGGGAGGGCGTTGACTGGATCGCTCCCGGTGACCGCGTCGCCTACGGTGGCGGCCCCCCCGGGGCATACGCAGAGCAGCGTGTGATGCCGGCCGACAAGCTCGTCCCGCTCCCCGATGGCGTCGACGACCGGGTCGCTGCAGCGGCCATGCTCAAGGGCATGACGGCGGAGTACTTGGTCCGACGGACCTACGAGGTCAAACCCGGCGACACAGTGCTCGTCCATGCCGCCGCGGGCGGGGTCGGCCTCCTCCTGTGCCAGTGGGCGAAGCACATCGGTGCCACAGTGATCGGCACCGTCGGTACCGACGAAAAGGCCGAGCTCGCCCGCTCCAGCGGATGCGACCACCCGATCGTCTACACCCGTGAGGACTTCGTCGCCAGGGTGCGCGAGCTGACCGGTGGGGTCGGTGTCCCGGTGGTGTATGACTCCGTGGGTCGGACCACGTGGCAAGGATCGCTGGCCTGCCTGCGCCCGCGCGGTCTCATGGTCACCTTCGGCAACGCCTCGGGACCCGTGCCTCCGGTTCAGCCGCTGGTGCTCTCCCAGCACGGCTCGCTGTACCTCACACGACCGACGCTCATGACGTACAACGCGACCCGGAAGGAGCTGCTGGAGAGCGCCGGGGCGCTGTTCGAGGTGCTCGACTCGGGGGCGGTTCGGGTGACGATCGGCCAGACTTGGCCGTTGGCCGATGCCGCCGAGGCCCACCGCGCGCTTGAGGACCGCCGGACCGTCGGCTCGACGGTGCTGGTGCC
>CAZQYU010000565.1:0-2258 GCA_964597585.1 uncultured Thermoanaerobaculia bacterium | reverse complement strand
ACCCTGGCGGCGCCCGACAAGGAGGCGGCGTTCGCCTTCCAGGCCAAGGTCGCCAGGTTGCAGCGGGCGGTCCACGGCGCCATTGACGCCGCCAAGGAAGCGGATACCCGCCTCAAGTACTTGAGGCAGGCGATCCTCGACACCCCGAATGCCGATGCCGCACTGCTCGCCACGGACGTCGAGCTCCAGAAGCGCCTCGACCAGATCATGGTCGAGCTCAAGGGCGACCCGACCCGCACCAAGCGGGACATCGAGACGCCGCCCTCGATCTCCGATCGCGTCGACCGCATCGTCGGCGACCAGTGGGTCAGCACCGGGATGCCGACCGGCACCCAGACCGACGGCTACCGCTGGGCTGCCGAGGCCTTCGCGGACACCCTCGCCCGACTGCGAACGCTGGTGGACGACGACCTCGCCTCCCTCGAGAGCAAGGTCGAGTCGGCCGGCGGCCCGTGGACCCCAGGCCAAGGCGTTCCGCACTGGTCCCCGAACTGACCGACCCACCGGGGGCGCCCCACCTGGGGCGCCCCCGTTTCTTTTCCCCTGCACGCCTCCACCTGCCCCGTCTCCTGCGGCTCATCCCCTCCCCACCAGGCCGACGCTTGACAACCGTCGATCCGGAGCCTATCTTGAGCGTCCATGCGCCCGACCGACCAGTCGGTCAGATTAATGGAAACTTTACATGACTGAGTTATCTCAAAAACAAGCCGACAAACACGAGCTCCTGCTCAGGGCCGCGGCCACCGTCTTCGCCCACCGCGGCTTCACCGCGACCCGGATCTCGGACATCGCCGCCGAGGCCGGGGTCGGCAAGGGCACGGTCTACGAGTACTTCAGCTCGAAAGACGAGCTCTACTTCTCGATCTGCGAGTGGATCAACCGCGACATCCGAGCCAGGATCGACCGGCTGCTCGCAGGGGAGACCACCGCAGCGGGACGGCTGCGCGCCCTGATCTCGGAGGCGGCGAAGATCGTGATCGAGCAGCGCGAGCTCTATCCGTCGAGCCTTGACTTCTGGGCGGCGTCGCGGGGCTCGGCGATTGAGCACCGCTTCACCGAGGCCACCAACACCCAGTACCGGACCTACCGGACGCTCATCGCCGATCTCATCGGCGACGGGCAACGGTCCGGGGAGTTTCGTGGCGAGGTCGACGCCTACGGCGTCGCCACCCTCCTGGTGAGCACATTCGACGGCCTCGGCATGCAGTGCTGGCTCGATCCGAGCATCGACGCGACGGCCGCCACGGCGGCATTCTCGGACGCGCTCTGCGCCGGGCTCTGCCTGCCGGAAGCGTGACATGCGCAACCCCCGCGGCCTCCTCTCCGTACACTCGGCCACCGGCCACCTCCGCGAATGCGGACGGCCGGCCTCAAACGAGTCCACCTCGGGGCGCCGAACCGCGGGCGCCCCTCGTCGTATCACTGCGCCCCCGCCGTGCTCGTCGCCGGCTGGGTCGCACCCGGGAGGAGCGTGATGCCACACGGTCATCGTCCGGCCCGCCCCGTCGCGGGGCTGCTACTGCTCGTCGCCTTCGCAGCCAACGGCGCCGCTCAGGATCCGCCCACGACTCTGCGCGAGCTCGCCCTCAAGGCGCTCGAATCCAACGAGTCGATCGGCCGCGCTGACAGTCAGATCCGCCGCGCACAGGCCGACGTCAGGCTCTCGACCTCAGTGCTCATGCCCCGGCTGGAGCTCAACGCCGGGTGGACGCGCTACGACGCCGCGCAGACGATTGAGTTCGCCCCGGGTGACGCATTCACGATCCGGCCGCTCAACGACTGGAGCTGGTCCGCCGATCTCCGTCAGACCCTGTTCTACGGCCTTCGGGACTGGCGGGCGCGCGACATCGCCCTGCTCAACCGCGATGTCGCCCGGCTCGAGCGCCGCAGCGCCGCGGCTGACCTGGTGCTCCAGGTCGCTCAGCAGTTCTTCACCACCGTCGCCGCTGCCGAGGAGCTCGACGTCCGGCAAACCACCCGCGAGCTGCTCCAGGCCCAGCTCAAGGTTGCCGAGCGGCGGTTCGAGGTCGGCGAGGTGACCCTGGCCGACGTTGCCCGGTGGCGTGCCGAGGTCGCGGCGGCCGACCAGCAGGTGGTGGTTGCACGCGGCATCGAGGAGCTCGCCCGAGGCCGCCTCGCCCGGCTTGCGGGGGTCCCAGCCATCGGCCGGTTGCGGCCGCCGGGCCCGGTCCCGGTTTCGAGTACCGAGATCGACCCGCTGGTCGAGCTCGCATACGCGAATCGCCCAGAGATCGCCA
>CAZQYU010000564.1:0-2263 GCA_964597585.1 uncultured Thermoanaerobaculia bacterium | reverse complement strand
CTACACCATCAACGGCGCCGACCTCGTGAGCGTCGTCGCCGGCGGCAACATCGACATTCACGCGCTGCAGTCGCAGGTCTTCTTCCCGTCGGCGGACCCGGGGGGCGCGCCGACGCTGGTTGGTGTCAACGGGACCTACAATCTGATCGATCTGAACGCGGGCGGAAACGTCACGGTCGCGTCCGACGCGGGGGGTCTAAATGTCGGCCTGGTGCAGGCCGGCGGCATGGCGACGCTGGCTGCGTCCGGCTCGATCCTCGACGACGACACGAACGGCGCGACCGACATCCAGGCCGCGGGCGCGGTACTCGCCGCAGGGGGCGACATCGGCGCGGCCGGCAACGCGCTCGAGACGATGCTTTCCGCGCTGCACGCGGACTCACTGGGCGGCGGGATCCGGATCGACAATTCCGGCGCGCTGACCGTCTCGGAGGCGAGCGCGGCGGGCGAGGTGATCATCTCGACGCACAGCCCGCTGACGGTGAGCGGAATCGTGCTTGGCAGCACGATCGACCTGAGTGCGAGCGGGGACCTGACCGTGCTCGACGGTGCGACGGTGACCTCGACCGCCGGAGACGTCACCCTGAGCGCGGGGGGGGATCTCGTCATCGAGGCCGGTGGCGCGGTGCATTCTGCCGGCGCAGTGACTCTGCACGCCGGCGGCCTGCTGCAGATCTCCGGCGAAGTGACCGGCACGGCGATGACGATCGGCGGCGACGACGGCGACAACGTGATTGTGATCAACACGCTCGCGATCGACACCGAGATCGATACCTACGGCGGCAACGACGTGATCCGCATCGGCAGCATGGCCTCGGCGACCTCGAACACGGGCGGCACGCTCGGGGCGATCGACGCGGTGCTCACCATCGACGCGGGAGACGGGGTCGACACGATCAGCATCGACGACAGCGGAGATGCGACGGGACGCTCGGGCAGCCTGAGCGCGACCGAGATCAGTGGGCTCGGAATGGGCACCGAAGGGTTGATCAAATACACGAACTCCGAGCAGCTCGTGATCGCCCTGGGAGCGGGCGACGACACCCTGGCGGTGACGAGCACCCACGCGGGCACCGCCACGGCGGTCGACCTCGGATCGGGCGACGACAAGCTGATCGTCGGCAGCCTCGCGCCCGCCCTCGGCGGCACGACGGGCGCGATCGTGGGCCCGCTCGCGATCGACGGCGGCGGCGGGACGGACACGCTTACCCTCGACGACGGCGCCGATGCCGGCCCCACCTCCACGCTGGTTACGGCAGACGCGATCACCGGCTTGGGCATGGGCGCGGGCATCGGCTACACGCGGCTCGAGGGCCTGACCTTCCTGCTCGGCGCGGGCGACGACACGCTCGACGGCTCGGCCGCGACGGTCGGGCTCACGGTCGAGGGCGGCGCGGGCAACGACGTGCTGATCGGCGGCCTGGGCAGCGACCATCTCTCGGGCGGCGACGGCAACGACGTGATCCTCGGTGGCCCGGGCGTAGTCACCCGCGGCGCGGTCGACTCGGTGCTGCTGCTGGACGAGGCAAGCGTGACGGGCTCGATTCCGCTCTCGGGAGCGGGGGTGCCGCAGGGTGACCCGGCCACGGTGCAGGCGCTGATCAACGCCGACCTCGTGCTGCTCGAAGGCGGCGCGAGCCCGCAGGCGCTCCTGCTCAGCCTGACCTCCGACGGCAACGACGTGCTCGACGGCGGCGCCGGCAACGACGCGCTCTACGGCGGCAGCGGCGAAGACACGCTGCTCGGCGGCGAGGGCAACGACTTCCTCGCCGGCGGCGCGGGCAACGACAGCCTCGACGGCGGCGCCGGCAACGACACGCTCGTGGGGGACCAGGCGTTCATCGATTCGCCCGGCGCGGCTGTGCCGCAGTTGCGCCACGGGCTGCTCATGCCCGACGGCACGTTGATCGTGCCGCAGATGGAGGTCATGCCGGGCCGCACGCCGATCACGCAAGGGCTGCTCGCACCGCAGGGGCCTGCCTACGCGGCGGTCGTGACCGATTATGCGCACCACCTCGGCGTACTGCCGGGCAACGATATTCTCTCGGGCGGCGCCGGCGACGACGTGCTCGTGGGCGACAACCTGGTGCTCCAGACCCCCGCGGTGAGCTTCGACGCGGCGGGCATGGCGGGGGCTCTCGCGAACGCGCGCGACCTGCTCGCCACCGCGGATGCGTTCGCCGACATGGTGCGCGCGCAGGCGAGCCCGCCCCCGGCCCACGACGGAGATCGCGGTTGGCACGAGCCGGAGAGCACGACGGTG
>CAZQYU010000563.1:0-2265 GCA_964597585.1 uncultured Thermoanaerobaculia bacterium | reverse complement strand
GCCCAACCAGGACGTGCTCCTGCTGCGCGGCTACTTCGAGAACGGCCCCTACTTCATCGACCGGGCGGGCGCAAGCCTCGTCTCACCGGTTCTTGTCAGTGGCGTGACCGGCGGCGGCCTCAGCCAGGCGCTGAGGCTCCCATCGGCGAACCAGGGGTTGCTGCTCATGGGCCAGGGCCGCTACGCGGTCGCCAACATCACCTCGGCCTCCATCGCGGCGGGCTCACCGGACGTGCTCACCGTGAACTTCGACGATTCGGGAGGGGCCGGGGCGGGCGCGGTGTGGCTGAGCGTCAACCAGAACGCGACCTACAACGTGCCGGCCCACGTGTACCGGGTCGCCTTCCTCGAGACCTACATGTTCTTCGTTGACCCGAACAACGTCCTCCAGCGATGGCGGATGTCGTCCAACTCGGTGGAGCCGGTCTCCACCGACATCGGCGGCCTCCAGGTCGCGCTCGGGCTCGACCAGGATCGTGACGGCGCCCTTGACCAGTGGATCTTCGACACCCCGGGCGAGACGCTGCCGTCGAACGCGACCCTCGCGGCGAGCCTCGTGGTCGCGCTGCGGATGACCGTCTTCGGGCGGACCCACGCCGAGGTCGTCGGCTGGACCGAGCCGACCGCGACCTTCAACCTCGAGGACATGGTCGCGCCGACCGGCGCCGCGGCCCACGCCAAGTGGCGTGTCATGCAGGTGGTCGCCACCCTGCGCAACTACTCACTGTAGGAGATCGCCATGGCGTACCCCACCCATTCTGCCGTCACCCCCCGTTCGAGCGAGCGCGGGTCGGCCCTGATCCTCGCCCTGATGGTGGCGGTGGTCCTCGCGGCGCTCGGCCTCGGGCTGCTGCTCCAGACCTCCCTCGGCCAGCAGGCGGCGGGCAGCGAGCGCCACGTCATCAAGTCCCTGTACGCGGCCGACGCGGGGATCATGATGCAGGTCGCGATGATCCGCGCGGGTCAGGTGTCCGCCCCGACGGCGCCGTTCGTGCTCGACGAGGACCCCGCCATGCCGGGCTTCTTCCGCGGCCGATACGAGGTGACGATCCCCGCGAACCGGCTGTGCGAGGCCGAGTTCCCCCAGGTCGTGCTCGGCAGCTCGGTGAGCGAGTCGGGCGAAGAGGCTAACTTCAGACGGCGGACGATCCACATCGAGAGCACGGCCGAGCGTACGCTGGGGATGGGCAACCTCGGCACGACTCGGGCCACGGTCATGGCGGACGTGATCATCTGGCCGTTCGACATGAACAACGCGGTCTTCCTGCCGAACTGCTACTGAGGAGGAGGCAAGCCAATGCAACGACCACGCCGAGTCGCCTGGCTCCTCCCGGCCCTGGGCATCGCGCTGGTGAGCTCACTGGCGGCGGACGACCGTAACCTGTTGCGCGACGTCAGCGCGCCGCCCAACATCCTGATCGTGCTCGACTCCTCGGGCTCGATGGTGGGTACCCCCGAGAACGGACCCAGCCGAGGCGCAGCGTACCTGCCGCCGTTCGCCATGACCATCGGCTCGGGCGACGACCCGCGCTCGCGCATGGGCATCGCAAAGCGGGTGCTGCAGAACTTCCTCGCCAGCGCCACCGACACCAACTTCGCCTTCGCCCAGTACAGCCAGACCCTGCCCGCAGGCGAAATGCCGATCTATCAGGAGCACTGGGTCTACGAGGCGCTGGGCTCGGATCGCTTCCACATGGTCGAGACGGGTTACGCCTACCGCGTCGGCTTCAACGAGGATTATCTCAGCCTCGGCCTGCGCGATCCGGCCGAGCTCGCGACCGATGTCCTGGTCGGGCAGCAGGTCGCCTACAGCGACGCCTCCTCGCCCGACACCCGCTACGGCCCGATCGACGCCGGGACCCTGCTCGGCGACGCGAGCCGCTACGACGAGATGCCGATCTACTTCGGCGACTCGCCGACCTTCGTCTTCCCGGCCGGTGCGGACCCGTGGTCCTACGGCTCGTGGCAGGTGGTCGGCGGAACCCCGATGCAGGTCTTCCGGCGCTGCACGCCGGAAGGCTCCGACGCCTGCAAGGCGACATGGGCGGACCCTCCCAGCAGCGGAATGACCGTTCAGTGGCAGCGCCGCGCCCACCTCGAGCTGCAGTCCGACCAGACCCCCCTCGGGGTCGACGCCAGCGGCGACCCGACCGGCAACCACCTGGTCGCCGGCCGTCACGGGGTGACCGACTACAACCTCGACACCTCCATCGACGACGACATCGACGGCGACAACGCCAACGACTGGATCATGTACGTCGACCT
>CAZQYU010000562.1:0-2270 GCA_964597585.1 uncultured Thermoanaerobaculia bacterium | reverse complement strand
GAAGTAGGGGCCGTTCTCGAAGTAGCCGCGCAGCAGGAGCACGTCCTGGTTGGGCAGCGTCGCGTGCGAAGTCCCGAGCAGATCCGTGAAGCTCGACACGTTGTTCAGCACGTGCGCCGCCAGGGGGACCAGGACGCCGCCGTTGTCGAGGTAGCTCGGCAGCGACTGGTCCGTCGTCGAGGCCAGGTCGTCGGTGCCCGACGCGACGCCGGCCATGCGGCCGAGCCGCAGCAGGTGATAGGTGGTGAAGCGCACGCTCTCCTGGATGTCGGAGAGGTTCGACTCGGTCTTGGAGATCCGGGTCGAGGAGTCGAGGAGCTGGAGCACGGCGATCATCAGCACCGCGAACACCGCGAAAGCGATCAGCAGCTCGATCAGGGTGAAGCCGCGAACACCGGTATGCGAGCGCTTCATGTCAGGGCACCTTCAGCATGGTCGTCGTGACCTCCCGCCGCCCTTCGAGCTCCCGGTGCGAGGTCACCACCAGAGTGATCTTCTTGAGGTTCGCCAGCTGCCCGGCGCCTGCGTTGGGCGTCGGCCATGGGGGGGGCGTTCCGACCCCCTGGACCTGAGCCCAGTTCGACACGAAGTAGTCGACGCAGGTGTACTGGACCTCGTAGTTTCCGGTTCCCGTGGGGTCGGGCAGCGTGGCTGGGGTGCCGCCGGTGTCGGCGACCGAGTCGAACGCCTGCGATTGGAGGTTCTCCATCGAGCGGCGCGTGACCGACGACAGGGTGGCGTAGTCGTAGCCGCTGGCGTTGACCATGATCGAGCGCGAGAACAGGCCCACGATGCCGAGGGTGATGAAACCGAGGATTGCGAGCGCGAGCAGCACCTCGACCAGGGAGAAGCCGCGGTCGCCGCGCTCGTCGGCGCCCCGGGAAGGCCTCGTCATCAGTACCTCCAGTACTTGAGGTCTTTCGACCAACTGTCCGCCGTGTCTGGGATCTTCATCTCTTCCCCGACGATCCCGGTCCCACTGAGGATCGTCACCTTGATCTCGTTGTCCGCGGGGTCGCTGAGCAGCAGCGCGCCGGTGCCGGTGCCGTCGCTCGCGGCATCGGCCCACACGATGCCATCGGGACGGATGACCAGACCCGAGGTCGCGACGCCGTCGATCTTGACCGTACGCAGCGGATCGCTCGCATCGTCGGCGACGCTGATGTCCTTGCCCTCGAACGGCCAGTCACCGAAGATCTCCTCGCCGGCGAGGTCCTCATCGGCATTCTGGTCGATGCCGGCCACCAGATGCACACCCCTGCCGGTGCCGGAGATCGCGACCACGACCTGCCGGCCGCGCCGGATTGCCGTGATGCGGGCGATGGCGACCCCTTGGCGGACGATCTTGATTCTCGAGTACATCTCGGCGCGGACCCGGGCCCGTTGGAAGTTCGGCAGCCCGACCGCGACCATCAGGCCGATGATGGCGACCACCACGATCGACTCGATGAAGGTGAAGCCACGCGCGCCGACGCGCGCCGCGCGGTCGACGGTACGCTGTGTGGACGACAACGTCTCTGCTCCGGTGGTGGATTCTGTCATCTCAGATCTATATGGTCACCGATCGCAACGAACGTCAAGGATCCAGGTCCCCCGTTCACAGAGCTTTGACATCCGGGGCGCGGGATGTGACGGCGATCACGGACGCGCAGCGACGGTCATCTGCCACACCCGCCCGCCGAGATCGCTCAACCAGAGGGTGCCGTCGTCCCGCCACGCGATCCCTCCCGGAGAGATCCCGGCGGCGCCGAGATCGATGCGCTCGACGCCCGTGGGACGGACCAGCCACAGGGCGGACGCCGGCGGATCGGTGACCAGCCAGAGATCCTCGGCGAGGACCGCCGCCTGGGGCCGGGAGTAGAACTCGCGCCAGGCATCGGGCAGAGCCACGGTGGAGCTCACCTGGCCCTCCCGACTGAGCACCACCAGGCGGCGGTTGCCGGTGTCGCAGACCAGCAGGCGCCCGTCCGGGAGCCAGGCCAGACCGACCGGCTCGACCAGACCGCCGGCGGTCGCGGCGTCCCAGACCTGGACCCGGCGTCCCCCCCGCGACAGCACGACCACGCGCTTGTTGCCGGTGTCGGCGACCGCCAGGATGCCGTCGGCCGCCGCCGCCACGGCGCGCGGACCGTACCACCCGCCCGGGGGCTCCGGCGCGGTCACCGCCTTGTCCTGCAGCAGGTTCGCGAGCACGACCCGGTGGTGCCAGGTATCGGTCACGGCGAGGATCCCGTCCGGGGTCCAGGCCACGGCCTCGGGCTGCTCGAGCT
>CAZQYU010000561.1:0-2272 GCA_964597585.1 uncultured Thermoanaerobaculia bacterium | reverse complement strand
GCGACTTCTACATGCTGACCCAGAAGGAAACGCAGGCGGTCAACGACCTCCTCTATCACCGCTGGTACCCGCAGGTCTTTCTCGACGAGCACCAGATGGGCTCGACCGGGCCTCGAATGTTCGTGCCCCCGCAGGCCGATCCGCTGGCGCCGGAGGTCAACTCGCTGATCTTCCGCCAGGCCGACCTGCTCGGCACGGCGATGGCGGTGCGGCTCGAGGAGGGGGGGCGGACCGGCGTCGGATCGAACATGATCTTCGACAGCTATTGGCCCGGCGGAACGCGCAACACCGCGTGGTGGAAGAACATCACCGGCCTGCTCACGGAGGTCGCCAGCGCCCGGCTGGCGACGCCGATCTTCATCGACCACAACGAGCTTCACGGCTCCGCGAAGGGCCTTCCAGAGTACCGCCGCCAGGCCAACTTCCCATCTCCGTGGCCCGGTGGTTGGTGGCGCCTTTCGGACATCATCGCCTATGAGCGCACCGCCACCGAGGCGCTGCTCCAGGCTGCAGCACGGGACCGTCGCCACTTCCTCAGGAACCTCGTGACCATGGCGCAGCAGGCGTCCGAACGCGGCGGGTCCGAGCCGCCGTACGCCTTCATCGTCCCGGGCGAGCAGCACGACCCGGTGGCCGCGGGTGAGCTGGTCGAGCTCATTCTGCGCCACGGAGTCCGGGTGGCACGGGCGCGGCGAGCGTTCACGATCGGGCGCAGGACCTACCCGGCGGGGACCCTCGTCATTCCGGCAGCACAGCCTTACCGGGAGTTCCTGATCACGATGCTCCGACCACAGCGCTACCCCGAGGTCATGCCCTACCCCGGCGGGCCGATCCTGCCGCCCTACGATGCCACCAGCTGGTCGCTGCCCATCTCGATGGGCGTCGCGGTCGATGAGGCCGCCGAGCCGGTGTCGGAGGCCGTGCTCGAGCCGATCGACGCGATGCCGTGGCCGAAGGCGCGCGTTGCTGTCTCGCGCGGCGGGTGGCTGCTGCCGCACGCCGCCGACGGCGTGTTCGCGGCGTCGAATCGCCTTCTCGCCCGCGGCGCGCCGCTGTACTGGCTCGACCAGGCCCCGGCGAGTGCCGAGCGCGGCGACCTCTGGCTGCCGCCATCCGCCATCGCGCCCGCCGACCTGCAGTCGATCGTGGACGACCTGCACCTGTCCGTACAGGCGCTCGACCGGGCGCCGAAGGGGCGCGCCTTCCGGGTCGGGCCGACCCGGGTTGGCCTGTTCAAACCGTGGCGGGCGTCGATGGACGAGGGCTGGACCCGCTACCTGCTCGAGCGGACCGAGTTTCCGCTCGTCTCGTTGGCCAATGACGACATCAGCTCCGGCGCCTTTGTCGCCAAGGTCGACGTCCTCGTGCTGCCCGACATCGACCCCGGGATCATCAGCACGGGTGAGCCGAGATCGGAGCGGGGCGGCATCCAGCCGAGCCCGCTGCCGCCGGAGTACGCGGGCGGGATCGGCGAGCGGGGTGCGGAGGCCCTCAGGAAGTGGATCGCAGGAGGCGGCGTCGTGGTCGCCCTCAATAGATCGACGGGCTACTTCACCGATCTGCTCGGCCTACCGATCAAGGACGTGCTCGAAAAGGTCCCGGCGAAGGAGTTCGAGTGTCCGGGCGCGATGTTGCGGATCGAGTTCGATCCGTCGAGCCCCCTCGCATGGGGACTGCGCGCCGAGGAGGCTGGGTACTTCGACGGCTCGCCGGCCTTCGCCACCCAGGTCCCGGACGGCCGCTTCGATCGTCGCGTCGTCGCGCGCTACCCGGACGACCGGCGGGACATCCTGGTCAGCGGTTACCTGCTCGGTGCCGAGCACCTCGAGCGCCGCGCGGCGGTGGTCGAGACGACGATCGGCAAGGGTCGGGTCGTACTGATCGGTTTCAAGCCGCAGAACCGGGCACAGACCGTTCGCACCTTCAAGCTGCTGTACAACGCGCTCTACCTGCCCACACTGGAGGAGGTCGAGCTGCCGTAGCAGAGCCCGTTGCAGGGCCTGGGGCCCTACAGCACTCGCTGCTTTCGACGCGCTGCGCGCGTCGGGGGAGCTCGGGAGCCGGGCGGGGGGACCAACTCCGAGGGGGCCGGCCGCTGCTCGAAACCGTCTCGGAATCACGACGCCCGCCGCGCTGGTTGTGATAGGGTCGGTGGTGCTCTCGGGAGCCTCGGCGCGGGCCGGCTTGTGAGCCTCGGAGGTTGCCATCACCTGACGCGCTCCTGGCCGCCGCCGATCGGGGCCGCCGTGAGCACCGCGGCCGTTCGCCCCGA
>CAZQYU010000560.1:0-2278 GCA_964597585.1 uncultured Thermoanaerobaculia bacterium | reverse complement strand
TCGCAGTGTCATCGACCCGCGCGTCGGCCGTGAGCCACACCGTGATGGCGCCCTCTGGGAGAGCCCGAAGACTGTACCTTCCCAGTCTCGTGGACACGGCCAGCTGCTGCGCAGCTCAGTCCAGCGGCGTGAGACCCTCGCGGATGGCATACCTGGTGAGCTCGGCGATGCTGCGGATCTCGAGCTTGTCCATCACCGACTTGCGATGGGACTCCACGGTCTTCGCCGAGAGGTGGAGCCGACTGGCGACCTCCTTGGTGGCCAGCCCCTCTGCCAGCATTTGGAGCACCTCGCGCTCGCGCGCCGACAACAGGGCGAAGGCGCTGCCCTCGTCGTCGGTGGCGAAGCTGATGTAATCGCGCACCACCCGCTCACTGACCGCGGCGCAGAGGTGGATTTGGCCGGCGCACACGCTGCGCACCGCCGTCAGCAGCTCCTCGATGCCAGTGTCCTTGAGGAGATAGCCACGGGCTCCGGCCCGCAGGGCTGCGAGCACGAACCGGCGATCGCTGTGCATGGAGAGGATGACCGTCTTGACCCCTGGCGCGTCCTGAGTCAGACGCCGAGCGACCTCGATGCCGTTGAGGCCCGGCATGGAGATGTCGAGCACGGCGACGTCCGGTGCGAGCTCGCGGGCGAGCTGCAAGGCATCGAGGCCGTTGTCGGCTTCGGCCACCACCGCCAGGTCGTCCTGGGCGGTCAACAACGGCCGTAGTCCATCACGGAAGATGCGGTGGTCATCGGCCAGCAGGATCGTCGTGCTCACGGGCCATCCTCCGGAATCGGGGTCGCGAGGGTCACCCGAGTTCCCTGGCCCATCGCGGTGGTCACGGTCATGTGGCCTCCCAACTGTCGCAGTCGCTCTTCGATGGAGAACAGACCGAACCGATTGCCGGCCTGGAGGCGAGCTTCGGCAAGGTCGAAACCGCGCCCGTCGTCGGCGACGGTGAGGATCACGTCGCGGTCACGGACCTCGAGGGTCAGCGTGACCCGCCGGGCCTGGGCGTGCTTGATCACGTTGTGCAGCAGCTCCCGCGCCGACTTCCAGAGCATGACCTTGATGTCGTCCGGCACCCCCGTGCGACACAGATCGCGCACCTTCACCTTCAGGCCGTGCTTGCGGGTGGCCTGCTCGCCGAGCCAGTCGAGAGCGGGGCCCAGGCCGAGCTCGTACAGCACCGGCGGCGACAGCTCGAAGGTCAGGTTGCGGGTGTAGCGAATCGCCTGATCGCTGAGGGAGACCAGCTCGCCGAGAGCGTCGCCATGACCACCGAGGATCGCGTCGCCACGCAGCTGCCGCAGGCGTACCCTCATCAGGGCCAGCGCCTGGCCCAGATGGTCGTGGAGATCCTCGGCGATCTGCCGACGCTCGCGTTCTTCGGCCAGACAGATCTCGCTCGCCAGGCGACGAAGGCTTGCGGTCCGCTCGGCGACCTCGAGCTCGAGGCGTTCATTCGCCGCCACGATTGCGGCGTCATCCTGCCGATGTTGAAATGCGGCGCGGAGCATTTCGGCCAGAGATCGGATCAGCTCACGCTCCTCGCTCAGAAAGGGCCCCTCGGCGGCGGGCAACCGCGCCTCGGTGTACACGACCTCGATCGTGCATTGCTCGCCGCCACGCAGCGTGACGATCTCCTGCTGTCGCCACGGCGTCGAGCGAAATCCCGGTGTCGCCCACGCCTGATCGCCGTAGCATATTCGCCCCTCGGTGATCTCGGGGTACTGCCAGGCTGGCGGCAGCAGGGACACGACCTCCGGCATCACCACGTCGAGGGGACGCTCGATGTCCTGCAGCAGGCGCGCCGTTCGATGCAGCGCCGTCAGCTCCTTCACGCGTTCGAGGAGTCTGTGCTGAACCGATTCCGACATTGGTTGTGCCTCAGGGACGCCCGCCAGTCGCGACGGCACGCCAACGCTAGTCCAAGGCGGGCCGAAGCGCAAGCACGACCCGCGAATTCCTGACACGATCTCAGGAAATCTCCGAGCAATTTTCAGGAACCTCCGAATTGTGAAGCCGTCGTTCGGGTCGGGATACTCGGTGTCGACATCGGCCGGTGTGCGGGTCGCGGACATGCCGCCCACGAGTTTCACGCCCAGCCCCGGCACGACCGTGAGGAGGATCCCATGTTCGACACCGGCAACACCGCCTTCATGTTAGTCGCCACCAGCCTGGTCATGCTGATGACCCCAGGGCTGGCCTTCTTCTACGGCGGTCTCGTGGGGCGCAAGAACGTGCTCTCCATCATGATCCAGAGCTTCGTCTCGATGGGTGTCACCA
>CAZQYU010000559.1:0-2287 GCA_964597585.1 uncultured Thermoanaerobaculia bacterium | reverse complement strand
GCACCGCGGCGATCTTGTCCTTACCGCCGAGGGCCTGCCAGTGTTTGGCGAGCACCTCATCGAGGTTTTCGGCGTGGAGAGAGGCGGTGACGAGCATCAGTATGGCGAGGGTCTTCACGAAACGCATGTGGTTCTCCTTTCGAGAGACAAAGTTTCACGGGCGGACCGCCTCCGGTGAGGGGCCCCGCCCGAGATCAGACTCGCCAAAGATACGCCACCGGATCGGAGATGTTGCGGCTGGCCCGTCAAGGACTCGCTCGGCCCACCGCGCGAGCAGGGTTTGAGGAGACAGCGGCGTCGAGCTCTCGTGGGTGCTTGTGCTCGGCGCTTTCGCGCCCAAAGCCGCCGAAACCGCCGCGATGTCCGACAAGAGGTGCGTGTGCCGACTTGGCCGGCTCGATTGATGGTACGATTTCGAGACGGCGGACGTAAATACATGGTGCGCGGGTCCGCTGCCCGGTCTGGCTGCTTGCGCACGGCAGATTGCACGGGAGGTGCCATGCGAGTGGAGCGCTGGAGTGTCGTGGCGTTCGTTTTCACCTTCGTGCTGGCGGCTTCGGTCTCCGCAGTGGCTCAGCTGCCGCCGCCTGGGCTGGAAGCAGGAGACAGGTACCGCGTGCTCTTCGTCACCTCGACAACCACCGACGGCAACATCGGAGGCCTGTTCGGCGCGGACGTGCTCGTCAATCAGGCCGCCCAGAGCAGCGGCTCGAAGGTGAAGGGTCTCAGCTTCAAGGCCGTGCTTTCGAGCGCCACGACGGCCGCGGTCGATCGGTTCGCCGACGACGGTGTGCCGATCTACAACACCCGGGGCGAGCTGGTGGCGTCCACCGTGTCGGAGCTGTTCGCCGGCGCGGGCACCACGCTTGACCACCAGGTCTGGTACGACGAGTTTGCCAACCAGATCGCGTTCGGGATGCTCGCCTGGACCGGAAGCGAGAGCGACGGTACCGCCACCACGAGGCTGTGCCAGGGGTGGTCGACGAGCTCGGACGCCCTCGACGCCACGGTCGGTCATGCGGATCTGGTCGACGAGGACTGGCTGTCTTGGGGCACGCTGAACTGCACCAACCCGGCGCGGCTCTACGGGCTCAGTGATCCGGTTTCGGCCGGCGGCTTGGCGCTGTTCCTCCCTGCGGCCGCGTCAGCGCATGGCCAGTCGGGGACCTTCTGGACGACGCGTGCCTGGATCGTGAACACCTCGGGGGCGATGGTGACGGTTCGAGGGGCGCTGTTGCGGCAGGGGCAGGCCAACTCGTCCGCCGTCCTCCATCCGGTCAGCTTGGGATCGGTCCCGGCCCATGGCTTCCTGGAGATCGCCGACCTGGTGTCGGCGCTGAGCGGCAGCGGGTTGACCGCGGGAGTCCTGCTGACTGCGGAGACCTCGGCACAAGGTCAACCCCTCGATCTCATCCGGGCGACCAGCTACACCTCGACCCCCGATCCGGAACGGGGTGGTGCGTACGGCCAGGCGATCCCCGCGGTCGCAGCGGGGACTCTCGACCAGGTCTGGGTCCCCGGGCTGTTCCAGAGCTCCACTCACCGCACCAACCTCGGTGTCCTCAACACGGCGGACGAGCAGATCACGGTGCACATCGAGTTCTTCGGGCCCGGCGGGGGCGCTCTTGCGGCTCCCGTCGACTGGACGCTCCAGCCCTACGAGCAGCGCCAGTGGGGCCTGCCCGCGCTCGGGGTGGCCTCGGTGACGGGAGGCAGCGCCAGGGTTTCGCTCCTCAGCGGTGTCGGCTCGTTCCGCGCGTACACGAGCACCGTGGACGAGGTCACTGGAGACGCGGCGTACAACGCCGGGCAGTGAGCTGAAATAGGCGGAAAGCCGGCCGAGGGCCGGACTGAGGCGCGAGGAGTTTCGCTACACTGCGGCGATGGCGACGAACGAGGAATCCAAGGGCGCCGAGGTCCCCGGCGATCAGACTGACGGACCCAGGGGCGGGCGCCTTGCCCTGCTGTGCCTGGCCGCGCTCGGTGTGGTCTACGGCGACATCGGCACCAGCCCCCTGTATGCGATCCGCGAGTGCTTCTACGGCGAGTACGGTATCCCGGTCACCACCGACAACGTGCTCGGCGTGCTCTCCCTCGTGCTGTGGGCGTTGATCATCGTCGTGACCCTCAAGTACCTCACCCTCATCCTGCGCGCCGACAACCACGGCGAAGGCGGCATCATCGCGCTCATGGCCCTCGTCCTCGAGCAGGGACGGCGTCACCGCGGCCTTGCCTTCGTGCTCGTGACGCTGGGGCTCTTCGGGGCATCGCTGCTCTACGGAGACGG
>CAZQYU010000558.1:0-2293 GCA_964597585.1 uncultured Thermoanaerobaculia bacterium | reverse complement strand
CTCCGCCCGGTGGCCGCCCAGCGACCGCAATCCAGACCATCGCACGGGAGCAGACAAGCTGCTCCCCTACGAATTCCAAATCATTCGCCCTCAAGCCCTTACTCCTCACTCCTAACTCCTCACCGGCGCGCCCATCCTCTCGCGTCTAGCGTCTAGCCTCTCGCCTCTCGCGTCTAACCTCCTCACGCCTCACACTTCACACGCGCGGCGCAGCCGCGCGAGTAAAGCTACTTCAGAGTATAATACTCGCGAGTATCATGAACCGGCGATTCATCGACCGCGCTCGCGAGCTCGAGTTCCTTCAGCGGCGCTGGGCCTCAGGCGACGCCGAGCTGCTCGTCGTCTACGGCCGGCGGCGTATTGGTAAGACCTATCTCCTGAGCCACTTCAGCCGTGACCTCCCAGCCGTCTACCACGCCTCCGCCCGCCTGCCCGAGACCCAGCAGCTCGCCGAGCTCGGCCGCGCCTTCGGCGCCCACCTCGGCGACGACCTCCTGCGCGAGAACGGCTTCCGCGACTGGGACCAGCTCTTGCGCCTCCTCGGAGGCCTCGAGCGGCGCACCCTCGTGGTCCTCGACGAGTACCCCTACCTGGTGGAATCCTCGCCTGGGCTGTCGAGCCGGGTGCAGCGGGCCTGGGACCACGCCCTCGCCGACTCCCCGAACCTCGTCCTCGTGCTGTGCGGCTCGTCCGTCGCGATGATGGAGCAGGAAACCCTGACCGCCGACGCGCCCCTGCACGGGCGTCGTACCGGCCAGCTCCGAGTGGAGGCCATGGGCGTGCAGGCGGCGGCCGAGTTCGTGCCCGCATGGGGCGAGGACGACGTCGTCCAGGCCTTCGCGGTGCTCGGCGGCGTGCCCCACTACCTGGCGCAGCTCGACGACCGCGATCCCTTTCCGGCCAACCTCCGCCGCCTGGTGCTGCAGCTCGGAGCGCCCCTGCGCGACGAGGTCGAGTTTCTGCTCCGCCAGGAGCTGCGTGAGCCCCGGATCTACTTTGGCATCCTCGCGGCGATCGCCGGCGGTCGCCGGCGCTTGAGCGAGATCGCCACCGTCACCGGCGTGCCGTCCTCGTCCCTGGGCAAGTACCTCGGCGTGCTCGACCACCTTGGGCTGGTCGAGCGCGAGGTACCGGTCACCGAAGTGAGGCCCGAGAAGAGCAAGAAGGGTTTGTACCGCGTTGTCGACCACTACACCGCGTTCTGGTTCGGCCACCTGCTGCCGAATCGTGACCTGCTCGACTCCGGCCGCGAGAGCGACGCCGAGCAAACGGTCCTCCGAAGCCTCGCAGCAACGGTGCCCCTGGTGTATGAGGAGATCTGCCGAAGTCTGGTGCGCGGCGGATTGCTCGACGCCGCCACCGGCCACCGCTGGACCCGAGTTGGGCGCTGGTGGGACCGCCATGTGGAGATCGACCTCGTGGGCCTCGCGGGCGACGGCGAAGGCGTCCTCCTCGGCGAGGCCAAGTGGTCCACCAAGGCAGTGGGGACGAACATCCTCGAACATCTGGAAGCGGCGGCAGGCCGTCTCCCCGGTGACGTCGCGGCCCGCCCCCGCCACTACGTCCTGTTCTCCCGCAGCGGCTTCACCTCGGCCCTCGAGCGCCGCGCCGCCAACCGCCCCGACCTGACCCTCGTCAAAGGCATCGGCTGAAACCGGGCACCCCAACAGGGTGAGCGGCACAAGATCCAAGACGACACGCTTCGCCCTTCACGCCTCACACGCACGCCGTGCGTTTCACCGCTCGAGGTTCACCACACGGGCGGAGACAAGCTCCGCCCCTACTGTACGTTGCGTCTTCCGCCTCACCCACCTCTCGCGTCTCGCTTCTTGCGTCTTGCATCTTGCGTCTTGCGTCTTGCGTCTTGCGTCTTGCGTCTTGCGTCTAGCCTCTCGCGTCTAGCGCCTAGCGCCTCCTGACTCCTCACACGCGCGGCTGCTTCAGCCGCCGCGCGTGTGCTAGCGTGGAGCTTTGGAGGCCGGCATGCGTGCGACTGTCCGACTCATCTCGTTGCTGCTGCTCACTGTCGCTCTCGCGGTCCCCGCCGCGGCCCAGGACCCACCCCTGGTGATCGCCGTCGACACCAGCCGATCCCTGACGTCGGCCGACCTCGCGCTTGTCCGCGAGCGGCTCGCCGACGTGATCGACGACCTCGGTCCGGGCACGCCTCTCGGGCTCGTCTCGTTTGCCGACCAAGCCCGCTGGGTCGCCCCGCTCGGCAGCTCCCGTGAGGACGTTCGTCAGGCGCTCGACAGCCTCGAACCCCACGGCAATCTGACCGTGCTCAACGACG
>CAZQYU010000557.1:0-2294 GCA_964597585.1 uncultured Thermoanaerobaculia bacterium | reverse complement strand
TTCCAAAGGGAGGGATCCGGAAAAGCTGACCACCTTGTTCCCACCATATCAGGCCAACCTTTGTCAGGCCTACCAGTCTTCCATCCTTAGTAGCCTGCCAATCAAGCTTGACCATCCCTCCCGACCTCAACTCCCCGCCCGGCGGCCAGTCCGCCGGGCGCTTTGCGTCAAGGGCCGATCGGCCGAACCCTTGCCTCGTGACGTGGTGAGAAATGCGGGCTAGCTCGGGATGCTCGAGCCGGTGTCGACGAGCGTTCCCGGATCGACACCGATCGAGCGCAGGGCTGCGGTCCACCGCTCTTCGAACGGGACGTCGAACAGGATTCTCGGTTCGAGAGGGGCGACGACCCACGAGTTCTCTTCGATCTCCCGCTCGAGCTGGCCGGGGGCCCAGCCGGCGTACCCGAGCAGCAGGTAGAAGCGGCCGTCCCGCCGGCCGTGGGCGAGGTCGCTGAGCGTCTCCGCGCTGCCCGAAAGGGCGATCCCGGCGCCGAGGCCCAACGCCTGTTCGTCCTTTCGACCGCCACCGCTCTCGGTTTCGAAGAGCACGAAACCGTGGCTCTGATCGACCGGACCTCCCCCGAGGACCAGCGGCATCAGGTCCTGTCCAGGGCTCTCGCCCATGTCCTCGAGGACGTCGGAGAGTGCGAGGTCGAGCGCGCGGTTGATCACCAGCCCAAAGGCGCCTTCTTCTCGCGAATGGACGCCCAAGAGCACGACCGACCGCCAGAAATTGGGGTCCGCAAGGCTTGGCATCGCGATCAGGAACGAGCCGGCAAGGGACTCAAGTTCGGTCACCACACTCGAATGCTAGCAGAGTCCCGGTGGATGCCTCCGACCGCTGGTCACTCGGTCGCGCTCTGCGCGACCCGGCGCAGCTCGACCCTCCGCAACAATGCCCGGCCGTCTTCGATGGGGGCGGGCCGTGGCGGGCGGGGTGGGCCGAAACTTAATGTTCCCGACCACCCCGGGAACCTCCACGTCATTCGAACCCCCCCGTCCGCTTCAGGCACGAAGCTCGCCGGGGCACCGTAGTGCTCGACTGCATCGTCGGGCGCACTTCTCCAGCCGAGCCCATGGTCGAGGTTGAGCCGGAAGGGTGTGTATCGCAGCAGTTCTTCGGCCGACACGACGAGACCGGCGAGGCGGCCGCCGTCATCCCAATCCAGTTGCACCACCTTGAGTGCAGTGGTTCCGTCGGGGTCATCGAGCTGTCGCGGCACGTCCTTCAGCCTCCCCTCGACCTCGGACCGCGATGCTCCCAGAGCAACGCCCATGACCGTGCCGTGGACCAGGGAAACGTCGAAGGCGCGGGCGTATCGAGTCAGGATCTGCCACGCCTCTGGGTCCCGGAGAAACGCGCGCTCCCCGGGCAATGTCAGTGCCAGCACGAGGTCGGTTCGACCCGAGGCGAGGATGCGTTCGAACAGCGTGAGGGCCTCCTTCCTCCGGTCGAGGAGGTACGCCGAGGCTTCCAGATACTCCAGGCCCTCTGTGCTGGACGGACGCACCTCCGCCGCGCGCTTCAACGCATCGTAGGCCTGGCGGTATCGCCCCAGGTGGAAGTACGCTCGGCCGAGCGCGTAGGCGGCCTCCGGAGCCGCAGGGACGCCCGTCCCGTCCCCAACCACCGGCTCGAGGAGTTCGACCACCTCGAGGTACCGATGGCGTGCGGCGAGCGTCTCGGCCCGTTTGACCGCGTCTCCGTGCTCGTCGGCCACCGCGCCATCCCCCGCGGTCCCGACGGGAGCCAGCGCCAGGGCGACCAGGGTGGCGCACACCACGCCGATCGCGCGGGAAACGGGGTAGGATCCTCTCATGAACCGCAGGCCATCAGCCATCATCGACGGCATGATAGTCCAGCCGCTCGCGAAACGCCCGCCGGAGAGCGTGCTCGAGGCCCTGCGCTCGAGCCTCGCGAGCTGCCGGGACCTCGCGTTTGCCCACCTCGTCGAGGTCGTCGTGCCCGAGCACTCCCGCCATCCCGATCCGACGCTGTTCGTGTGGCTCCTCCCCGGGGGGGTGCGCTCCATGCGCTCCTCGCTCAATCTGGTCAGCGAAGCCGTTGCACGCAGCCTGCCGGACGATCTTTACCTCGATGTCCTCATCCTCAACTCGGCCCCCGAGCTGCTGGCCATCGTCGAGTCGGCGGGCGAGCCGTTCCTGGTCAGGGATGCGGGCGAGCGCGAAGGCGCCCTCGCAGCCATGGATGCCGCCGAGGAGGTCGTGGAGCCCGAACAGCCGCGACCTCGCCGCAGGTGGTGGTTCTAGGATTTCGGCACGCGCCGGCCCGA
>CAZQYU010000556.1:0-2299 GCA_964597585.1 uncultured Thermoanaerobaculia bacterium | reverse complement strand
GGCGACATCGGCGTCGGCGGACGCGAGATCGGCTTCATGTTCGGCCAGTACAAGCGGATCGCGGACCGCTTCGAGGGCGTGCTGACCGGGAAGGGCATCAACTGGGGCGGCAGCCTGATCCGACCCGAGGCCACCGGCTACGGCTGCGTCTACTTCGCCGAGGAGATGCTGAAGACTCGCGGCCTCGGCTTCGAAGGCCGCAGGGTCGCGATCTCCGGCTCGGGCAACGTCGCCCAGTACGCCGCCGAGAAGTGCCTCGAGCTCGGGGCGAAGGTGATCACGCTCTCGGACTCGTCCGGTTTCATCGTGGTCGACGGCGGTCTCACCCAGGACATGTGGTCCGAGCTCATGGACCTCAAGAACGTCCGCCGCGGCCGGATCCGCGAGCTCGCCGACAAGTTCGGAAGCGCCGTGAAGTACCAGGAGGGACGAGGGCTGTGGCGGGTGCCGTGCGATATCGCACTGCCCAGTGCGACCCAGAACGAGCTCGACGGCGAGGACGCCAAGGCGCTGGTCGCCTCTGGCTGCGTCTGCGTGTCCGAGGGCGCCAACATGCCGTCGACACCCGAGGCCGTCGACTGCTTCCTCGAAAATCGCACCCTGTACGGCCCGGGCAAGGCCGCCAACGCCGGCGGCGTGGCGACCTCCGGCCTCGAGATGAGCCAGAACTCGATGCGCCTGGCGTGGACCCGCACGGAAGTCGATGCCCGCCTCAAGGACATCATGGAGCGCATCCACACGGCCTGCGTGACCACCGCACAGGAGTACGGGAAGCCCGGCAACTACGTCGTCGGCGCCAACATCGCCGGCTTTGTCAAGGTCGCGGACGCGATGATCGACCAGGGACTGGTCTAGCCCGTTCTGGTTCGATCGAGAACACGGCGACTCGGCCAGACGGCGGCCCCCTGGGTCGCCGTCTTTCGCTTTCCCAGTCGGCGAGCGTTCTCGAGAATGGAGCGCACGCGTGCGGGTTTCCATGCCATCATCGATGACGTGGGAGGTTCCATGTCCGAGACCGCGTTCAACGCCTTCGCCATCGCGTGCGACCGCTTCGACCGCACTGCGGAGCTGATGGGCCTCGACCCCGCCGTCCGCGAGCTCCTCCGCACCCCGATGCACGAGCACACCTTCACACTCCCCATCCGCATGGACGACGGCCGAGTCCGGCTCTTCTCGGGTCATCGCGTCGTCCACAACGACGCCCGAGGACCGGCGTGGGGCGGCGTTCGCTTCCATCCTCAGGAGACTCTCGACACGGTGCGTGGTCTCGCAATGGTCCGCACCTGGCAGACCGCGGTGGTCGACATCCCCCTTGGCGGATCAATGGGAGGCGTCCTCTGCGATCCCCATACACTGTCGCCGGCCGAACAGGAGCGGATCTGTCGGATGTGGGTACGGCGTATGGCGCGGCTGATCGGCCCCGAGCGTGAGATCGCCTCTCCGGACCTGATGACTCACGCGCAGCACATGGCGTGGATGCTCGACGAGTACGAGGTGATCGCCGGCGGTCACCGGCCAGATGCCATCAGCGGGAAGCCGATCAACGCGGGAGGATCGAAAGGGCGCCAACAGGCAACCGGCTACGGTCTGGTCTACTGCCTGCGCGAAGCGCTCAGGGACCTCGGGGTGGACCCCGGCGACACCACCGCAAGCGTCCAGGGATTCGGGCACGTGGCGCAGAACGCGATCGAGCTCTATGGCCAGATCGGCGGCACGGTGGTCTGTGTCGCAACCTGGGACCAGCAGGCCGGGGAGGCGGTCGCCTTTCGCCGCAGCGGCGGGATCGATCTCGCCGAGCTGCGCGCTCTCGCCGACCCCTTCGGTGGCATTGACCGAGCGGGCGCCCAGCGCGCCGGATACGAGATCCTCCCGGGCGAGACGTGGCTCGAGCAACCGGTCGACATCCTGATTCCCGCGGCGCTGGAGCACCAGCTGCGCGACAACAACGTCGGCCGCGTGCACTCCACCGTTCGCCTCGTTCTCGAGGGCGCATCGGACCCGATGACTCCCGAAGCTGAGGTCCTTCTCCTGGACCGCAAGACCCTCGTGGTCCCCGACCTCCTCGCCAACGCCGGGGGCGTCGTGTGCAGCTACTTCGAGGCGGTCCAGGGCTCGATGAACTACTACTGGTCGCTCGCCGAGGTGCTGTCGAAGATCGATGTCGCCCTGACCGACGCTTACGCCGAGGCCTCGGACCTGGCCCGCAACAAGACCCTCTCGCTGCGGGAGGCCGCATTGGCGATCGGCATCGATCGCGTCGCCGCCGTGTGCCACGAACGGGGCTGGATCTAGGGCGCCT
>CAZQYU010000555.1:0-2299 GCA_964597585.1 uncultured Thermoanaerobaculia bacterium | reverse complement strand
GTGCTCCTCGGCGTACTCCACCAGCTCGACCCGGCTGGTCAGGCAGAGCTTGCCCATCAGGTTGGCGCGGTGATTCTCGACGGTGCGCGTCGACAGGCCGAGCAGCTCGGCGATCTGCCGGTTGGTGTTTCCCTTGGCGAGGAGGCGCAGGACGTCGAGCTCGCGACCGGTCAGATCGATCGCCGGCAGGCCCCGGCGGTGCACCGACGTGACCGGCTGATGAAGCAGCGCGCGGGTCATCGAGGGGTGCACGTAGATGTCGCCCCGACGCACCGCGTGGATCGCGTCGATGATCTCGGACTCCGCGGCGCGCTTGATCACGTAGCCGGAGGCGCCCGCCTGAAGCGCCTCGTGCAGCAGACTCTCGTCCTCGTGCATGGTGAGGAACAGCACGACGACCTCCGGATGCGCCTCCTTCAGCCGCTTCGCAGTCGTGATGCCGTCGTCGGGGGGCATGGTGATGTCGAGCAGGACCACGTCGGGGTGTAGCCTCTCGACCATGTCCAGAGTCTGGGTCCCGTCCTCCGCTTCGCCGACGATCTCGAGATCCGGGTCGCTGCCGAGAATGGCCCGCAGGCCGGAACGGACGACGGCGTGGTCGTCAGCGATCAAGATTCGGATCGGCACTCGACACCTCCACCACGACGGTGGCGCCTGCCCCGGGCGCGCTTTCGACCGTCATCGTCCCACCCAGGGCCTCGGCTCGTTCCCTCAGCCCGAGGAGGCCGTAGTGCTCGGCACGCCGGACCCGGTCCGGCTCGAACCCGATGCCGTTGTCCTCGACCATCACCTTGACCCGGCCGTCGCGACGCTCCAGCAACACGTCGACCCGGGTCGCACGTGAGTGGCGCGCGACGTTGGTGATCGCCTCCTGGACCACGCGATACAGTGCCGTCTCGACCGTGGACGGGAGGCGCTCGCCGGTGAAACCGCGCGCCTTGAAACGGATCGCGAGGCCGAGCTGGGACGCAGCCGATCGGGCGTACTGGCGTAGCGCCGGCTCGAGGCCCGCGTGATCGAGGCTCGCCGGCCGCAGATCCGCGGCCAGGCGGCGGAGGCCTTCGATGACGGCATCGGTCCTCTCCATGAGCTCCGCGACCCGTCCTCCCACGCTCCCGCCCTCGTCGATCTCCCTCTCCAACAGGCGCAACCCGAAGCGCAGCGACGCCAGGGCCTGACCCGCCTCGTCGTGAAGCTCCCTGGCAATGTTCCGCCGTTCGCTCTCCTGGGCCTCGACGAGGCGACGAGAGAGCGATTTCATCCGCACTGTCGATGCCTGCATCTGCTCGAAGAGGATCGCGTTCTCGACCGCGACCGAGGCCTGGGACGACATCGCCTCGGCCAGCCTGACGTGCTCGTCGTTGAAGTAGCCGGCCTCGCGCTTGGACAGCGAGAACAGGCCGGCGACGTCGCCGCGCGCGAACAGCGGGACGCCCAGCCAGCTCGCCTCGGCCGGGCCCTCCGTCGGCAGGCTCCACCCGGGAAAGGAACCGATGTCGGAGATCAGGACCGCGGTGCCGGTCGCCAGGATGTCGTGGACGACCGGGTGGTCCGTCGTCCGGAACACCGGTCGCTGCTCGGCGGGGACGGGAAGGACGCGGTTGCCGTCGAACACGGCCCGAACCGAGATCTTGGACGCCTCATCGAGGAGCATGACGCGGGCGCGGTCGAAGGGGACCAACCGGCGGAGGTGGTCGAGCAGGTTGACCAGAACGGTCTCGCGGTCGAGGCTGCGGGTGAGCACCACGGTCGCCTCGCGCAGTGCGTCGGCAACCGCCCGGGCGTGCCGCTCGGCCTCGTGCGCGAGCCATCGGCCGGTCACGTCCCGGGAGACGCTCAGCACCGTCGAGATCTCCCCGTCCGGCCCGGGTTCGGGAACCAGCAGGCAGTCGAAGTGTCGCGTGCGATCCGGGGCCGGAAACTCGAACTCGAGTGTGCTCGACTGCCCAGTCGCGAAGACCATCGACAGCGCTTCGTCCCACGCTTCGACGAGCGCGGGCGCCATCCCCAGCTCCTGGTTCGTCTTGCCCACGTAGTCCTCGGATGGCCGGCCGGTGACGCGCTCGATCGCCGGGCTGACATAGACGTAGCGCAGCTCCGAGTCGAAGCGAGCGATGATGTCGGGCAGGTTCTCGACCAGGGTCTTGAACTGCTCCTCGGCTCGGCGCAGCTGAGTGGCGCCCTCGCGCACCTCCCGCTCGAGAGCGTTCCGGTTCTTCTCGAAACCGTTGACGGTGCGGCTCTTGAGCATCGCCACCGCGGCCATCTCGGCAAACACCTCGGCGAGCCGGGAGTCGGC
>CAZQYU010000554.1:0-2302 GCA_964597585.1 uncultured Thermoanaerobaculia bacterium | reverse complement strand
ACGACGTCTACATCGCGAGGCCGCAGGGCGCCCTGCTCGACGTCTACGATGTGGAGCGGGTCGAGGTCCTGCGCGGACCGCAGGGCACCCTGTATGGAAAGAACGCCATCGGCGGCGCCATCAAGTACGTCACCAGGCCTCTGTCGGACACGCCTGAAGGCCACATCACCCTGAACGCCGGCAGCTTCGGCACCCAGGAGATCCGGGCCGGCTACGGCGGCGCTCTCATCCCCGGCAAGCTGCGCGCCAAGGTCGCGTTCGCGAAGCTCAAGCGCGACGGCTACGGGACCAACCTCTACACCGGCAGGGACGTGTCCGACAAGGACACCACCGCCTACCGTCTCGGCCTCGAGTGGCTGCCGTCGGATAACGTGAAGCTGAGGCTGGACCACGACTGGACCAAGGACGACGCCGAGCCCGTCGGCCTGACCCGGCTCGAGGCGAACCCCCTGTGCCCGATCTTCCTCGGGGAGACCTGCCCGCCGCTGCCTCACCGGTTCGACACCGAGAGTGGGCTCGCCCCGCTCAACGGCACGAAGTCGAGAGGCTACTCGGCGACGCTGACCTGGGATATCGACCCCGCGTGGCAGTTCAGGTCGATCACCGCCTACCGCAAGACCGATACCGAGAACAACATCGACTTCGACACCACGCCGGCCCCAATCATCGACACCGGTCCGGCGACCTACTTCGACCACCAGACCACCCAGGAGTTCCAGCTGGTCCACAGTGGGAGCGGTCCGCTGAACGGCGTCATCGGACTCTACTATTTCGACGGCACGGCCGGAGGCACGGTCAAGGCCACCTTCGTCGGGAGCACCTTCACGACCACCGACGGCGACATCAAGACGAAGTCCTACGCCCTTTACGCCGACGGGCACTACAAGCTGACCGACAAGCTGACCCTCAACCTCGGCATCCGGCCGACCCGGGAGAAGAAGTACGGCCGCGCGTTCAACGTGCTCAACACCGACGGCACCTACGAGACGATCGCGGTGGTCCTGGCCGACTTCAAGGATGACGTGACGTTCACGTCCTGGGCCCCCAAGGCGGGTCTGGAGTACCAGTTCACTCCCGACGTCATGGGCTATGCGACGGTGAGCCGCGGCTTCAAGAGTGGCGGCTACAACGTCCGCGCCCAGTCGGCCATCTTCCCCGAGTCGGCCCGGCCCTTCAACGACGAGGTCATGACGATGGGTGAGGTGGGCGTCAAGTCGGTCCTCGCAGACCGGCGGCTGGTCCTCAACGGCGCGATCTTCTACGGTGACTACACCGACATCCAGGTGAGCACCTTCACCTCCTACGACTCGAACAACGACGGCGTGGACGACGCCTTCTTCGGCAACTTCCTCAACGCCGGGGACGCCACCGTCAAGGGCTTCGAGCTCGAGTACGCCTACGACTCACCGACGTGGTTCGGGCTGTCCGGCTATCTCGCCTACCTCGACGCCGCACCGACCTCGTTCCTCGACGCGAATAATGACGGCTTCGTCGATACCCAGGTCATCACCAATGCGCCGAAGTGGACCGGCGCGATCCGGGCGAACGTGGACTTCCCCGCGTTCGGAGGTCTCATCACCGGGAGCGTCGGCTACAGCTACCGCGACGACTCGGTGCTGACCAACGAGGGCGGTCCCGACCCCCGCGACCCGACCAAGCCGCTGCTGCCCCTCATGCAGCCCTCCTACGGCCTCCTCGACGCCTGGATCTCCTGGCTGTCGCCGAGCGCGCACTGGCGTCTGGGGCTGATCGGCAAGAACCTCACCGACAAGGCCTACCTCACCAACGGCTACAACCTGCCCGTGTTCGGCGTGGTGGTGGGATCGTACGGGGCGCCGCGCACCATTCTGGCGACCCTGGAGTACAGACTCTTCTGACGTCGACCCCCGGGGCGCTCCGCGCGGCGGAGCGCCCCGAACCGTCTTTTCGCCGCCCATCCGTGAGGCGAGACCACCGTCACTCGGCGGCGACTGGTCTGACTGCAGATTCGAGGGAGAAATCATGATTGAAACCGGACTCATGGACCGGGTTGTCATCGTCACCGGCGCCGCCGCCGGGATCGGCCGCGCGACCGCGATGCGGTTCGCCCGAGAGGGGGCGCTGGTTGCCGCCTGGGACGTCAAGGCCGAAGGATCCGAGCTGCTGCGACGCGAGCTTGAGGCCGCCGGCGGCCGGGCGCTGTTCCACAAGGTCAACGTCGCCGACTCGGCGGCGGTCGAGTCGGCCGCTGCGGATGTCGTCAACAGGTGGGGGCGGATCGACGTGCTGGTCAACAACGCCGGCATCGTGCGCGACAGCCAGC
>CAZQYU010000553.1:0-2305 GCA_964597585.1 uncultured Thermoanaerobaculia bacterium | reverse complement strand
GTGCAACGCCTCAAAGGCTTTCAGCGGCCCCAAGCCGCAGAAAGCCTCACTTCTTTTTCTTGAACTTCTTGAACAAGCCCTTGAGGCCGCTCTCGTCTTTGTCCTCGTCGCCTTGCTGCTGACCGTCCCGACCTGCGGCCGAGAGGTCCGGCATCTCGACCTCCTCGTAGCCGTCGGGGATCGTGAACATCGCGGCGTCGACAGGGGTCTCCTCGATCTTGGTGACCTCCATGGTCATGTTCGACGTCTCGGTCTTCCCCTTGGAGTCGGTCATGGTGGAGTGGGACACCGTTCTCAGAGGAACGCCCTCAATGTGCTTCGCCTGAGTGGCGATCAGCTTGTCGAGATCCGCGTCGCCGGTCTTCGGCGGTGCCTTGCGCAGCCAGGCGCCGAAGCCCGGCGCGTCGAGCGCGGTGGTGGTCCAGACCTGGTCCTCGGAGACGACGGAATAGGCCTTCTTGAATCCGATGACCTTCATCTCCATGTGGTACGACGCCCTGTACTTGTGCGAGGTCGCGTGGTAGCCGAGGATCTCGGCGTCCTCGCCGGCACCGAGGTCCTCGACCTTGGAGTCAGTGAAGCGCAGATCGATCATCCCTCCGCTCGACTGCGTCAACGCCGTCAGACTCTTGAGCATGCCCGCCAGGTCCCAGCGCATGTACTGCTTGTCCTTGGGGTTGACCATGTACATGGTCGTGCCGCCGTCGGTGGTGATCAGGTAGCCTCCGTCCGGCACCGGTGCTCCCTTGGCCTGGCGAAACTCGATCCGCGCCTTCTCGCCGTCGACCCATCCCTCGACAACGAAATCCTGCGTGGTCTTGCCGTTCTGGCTGACGGTCCGAGTCGTCGCCTCATAGCGCATCCCGGCCTGCACCGGCAGAGCTGCCGCCGCGAACAGCACCGCGCTCACGAGCTTTGTCATCGCCTTCATGTTCATATTCGCTTTCCTCCAGCCTTGTTTCGACGTCACAAGACAACGTACTCGAAAGCGTCGCTGTTCCATTGGCATTCGAAGTCACGAGGTTTCGCGCGGGCGCGCGAGATATGCAGGGAATACTCTCCCGCGAGCCGTCCTTCTCCTTGCTGATAATTCCACGCCAAGGAGAGCGACATGGATCTGCTGTCAACGATCCTCAATGCCAGGCAGGGCGGTGCCGTGCGCGAGGTCGCCGGCTCCCTCGGCCTCGACGAACGACAGGCGACCTCCGCAATCGCCGCGTTACTCCCGGCTCTCACCCAGGGCATGAAGCGCAACACGGCGTCGCCGGGCGGCCTCGAGGGCCTGATGGGCGCCCTCACCGGGGGCGGACACCAGCGCTACCTTGACGACCCGTCGACCCTTTCCCGGCCGGAGACGACCGCCGATGGCAACGCGATCCTCGGTCACCTCCTCGGCAGCAAGGACGTCAGTCGGCAGGTTGCCGGGCGCGCAGCACAGCAAACCGGGCTCGACGTCGGCGTGCTCAAGCAGGCGCTCCCGCTGGTTGCCACCTTGCTCATGGGCTCGATGAGCCGCCATGCCGGGCAGCTCAACCAGGGGGCGCCCGGGGCGGCCTCAGAGAACCTGCTGGGCGGACTGAGCTCTCTGCTCGACGCGAACCACGACGGCTCTGTAGCCGACGACCTGATGGGTTTCGCGAAGAAGCTTTTTTGAATGCCGAGGGCCGATTCGCGGGAGGCGCCCGCCCGTCGTCCCGGAACCGCTGAAGGGGAGAGACCATGAGCGTTGCAAAGGTCACGGAGATCATCGCGTCGTCACCCAAGAGCTTCGAAGACGCCATCGCCAAGGGCATCGCCCGAGCGTCCAAGACGCTGAAGAATGTCAAGGGCGCCTGGGTCGACAGTCAGAAGGTCGATGTGGAGGGCGGCAGGGTCGTCAGCTACCGGGTCAACCTGCGGGTCACTTTCATTCTCGACGACTGAGCCGAAAAGCGCTGAGGTCCGCCTCTGCGCGAGCGCGACCGATCCGTGTGAGGGGGCGCGCCGGGTGCTATGGTGGTGGCCACCAGCATCGAAGGTAGTGGTTTGCACCCAGCAGGCGTCCTCCGGGAGGACCTCCCACCCCGGAGCCGCGAAGCGAGGGAGGCCTCCATGCTGAAGAAGATCTTCATCGTTCTCGTCGCCGTCATCGTCATCATGCTGGTGATCGGCGTCTTCCTGCCTTCCTCGGCCCACATCGAGCGCTCGATCACGATCAGCGCGCCCCCGGCGACGGTGTTCACCCTGGTCGACGGTTACTCCCGCTTCAATGAGTGGTCGCCATGGGCGGAGATCGACCCGGAAACGGTGTACAGCTATGACGGTC
>CAZQYU010000552.1:0-2316 GCA_964597585.1 uncultured Thermoanaerobaculia bacterium | reverse complement strand
TGCGACCGGGCAGACCGGCGAGCGAGTCGACCAGCTGGCGCAAGGTCCGGATCGACGCCCGGGTCACCTCGTACTTGTACTGGCACCAGCCCTCGATGTCCTGGAGGAGAGCCTTGGCCTCTTCGACACGCGTGTCCTGGCCGGAACCCCTCTGAGGTGTCGTGGTGTTCGTTCGCTCCATGGTGCGGAGGATGAAGTTGCGGTCGTTGACGAACAGGCCGCCCTTGCCCACCTCGTGCGCCATGGCATCGAGCACCGGCCCGAGCCTCTCTGGAGGATCGGAGAAGCTGAGGCGGATGTCGAGGCGCGAACCCTGGGTGGCGACCATGACCCGGTCGTCGTGGCTGAGCTCGCTCGCCAACAGCTTCTTGAGCTGACCCAGGACGCGGTTCCGGGAGCGTGGCTGGATCGCCGAGTTGTCCACGTAGACGATCAGGTTGAGGCGCTGGTAGTCGGGAAGGTCGGCGGGGGCCACGTCCTTGGGCTCGGCACCGGCGCGCTCTGCGACCTCGAGCTGACGGACGCGGGCACCTTCGACGGTGAAGAAGTTGCGGATCGCGACCGGCTCCCCGTCGACAGTGATCTCGAAGTCGTCCGGCGTCAAACCGAGAACCGGCTTGCCATCACGTCCGGTGACGAAGGTCTCGACGTTGACGACGTTGACCTTGACCACGTCGAAGAACTTGTTCGACTCGACGATCGTCTCCTGAGCCATGCCTGCCCCGGCGAGCGCGATCAACCCCAGGCTGCCGGCGAGCGCCAGCCGAACGAGGCGGCGGAGCGACGAGGGGGTCCTGGTCATGGCGACCTCCCAATTCCCGAGCGTGGTGCATCGGCGATCTGAACTTCCTACGTCCATGGCCCGCTGCCGGTTTCCGAAACGCGGCATCTGCCATTGTATCCGGTCGCAGTTGATTTCTGTTCGCAGGAAGAAGGGCTCACCGCTGCTCAGGGGCCGAGCTCAGCGAGGCGACGGCCTCGCGGCCGTCGTCGTGGTACTCGAGGCTGTCGAAGCTCATGAGGTTGGCGATCGCGATCCCGCGTCCGTGGTTGTCGAAGCACCGTTGGGGGTCGATCACCATGAACGGGCGGGCGTCGAAGCCCGGGCCCTGGTCGCGGACCACAAACGTGAGCCGGTGCGCGACCCGCTCCACACGGACGGTGGCCACGCGCTCGCGGAAACGCGGCTGCTCCAGTCGGCGGCGGACTTCCTCTGCCCACCGACCGTCCCTGAGAAGCTCACCCTTGAGCTCGTAGTCGATCTCGAGGTTGCCGTGCTCGACGGCGTTCACCAGCAGCTCGGTGAGCCCCACCACGACTCTCTCCGGGTCGGGGCAGACCTTGGCCAGCAGGGCGCCGAGCCCGGTGGCCTGCTCCGGGGTGCGAAAGCTGAAATGGCCGGTCTCGAGCAGCCGGATCGCATCGGCGCTCAGTCGGACGTCGGCCAGCAGCTGCCGGACGCGGTCGTGGTCGGTCGCGGCGGCCCGTACCATCGACTCGAGCACCAAGCCGTCGAGGGGTTTGGTCAGGTAGTAGTGGGCTCCAGCCCGGATGCCCTCGGCGATGTCGGCCTGGTCCGCGGCGGCGGTCTCCACGATCACGGGCAGGTGGTGGAGTCGGGGATGCTCCTTCATTCGGGCAAGCAGCTCGAGCCCACCGAGGCGGGGCATCATACGGTCGAGCACCACCACGTCGAAACCGACCTCGCGTTCGAGACGGTGCCACGCTTCGACACCGTCGCAGGCGGTGACGACCTCGTACGGCCCGGCCTCGAGGTACTCGCAGATGAGCTCACGACTGAGCGGATCGTCTTCGACCACCAGGACCCGCCACCGTGGTCGCGGAGAAACCGCCATCGGCCCCGTCACTCGGTCGGGCGAAGCCCCGTCACTGAGGTTCTTCGGCGGGAGCGGCGTCGTCAACGGCCGCCTCGAGCTGGCGCACGCGCTCGCGGACAACCAGCTCGGCCATATCGGGGAGGACCTCCCACGCGATCCGCTCGAGGGTGCCCGAGGAGAGCTCGAGGAGCTTACGGGCAATGCGTTCGACGTCCTCGTCGCTGAGTGCGATCGGAGCTTCTTCGACGGCGGTCGCTGCCGCGGCTGGCGCCGCCTCGCGACCGGCGCCGATGCCGCTGTCGTCGGCGGCAAACGGCTCCCCGACGCCCGCCTCGGCACGGACGACGGCGGCCGCGGGGACGCTCGGTGGAACCGTTGGCGGGACCGGAGGTGCAGCTTCGAAGGGCTCGAGCTCCGGCTCTCCCGTGCTTTCGGCTGGGAGCTCAGCCTCGGGCTCGATCTCGGGCTCCTGGACGCC
>CAZQYU010000551.1:0-2322 GCA_964597585.1 uncultured Thermoanaerobaculia bacterium | reverse complement strand
CGAGGATCTCGGCGCGGGTCTGGTCCCGCCTGCGCTCGTTCCGGGCCTCTCGTTTCTTGCGAGCGGTACTGGTCTTGGGTGAATCCATAAACTCAATTTAACTAGAGTCAAATATTTTGTCAATGGGTAAACTCGATTGATCGACGGCGACAGGTGGAGAATCCCCGCCACGCGAGCGCTGTTGATCGCGGACACCACCGCGTCACGCTCATCTCATCGAGTGGTCAGGTCATGGTCGCTGGCATCCCCGAGGGTGTCATCCACGGAGCGTTCGCAAGATCGCCCGGGCGAGCTCGTCCGGCACCTCCTCCTGGAGGAAGTGGCCGGCGTCTGTCTCGGTGACCTCTGCGTCGGGGAAGAGCTTCTTCATTGAATGGATGGAGCGACCGAGAATCGGGTCGCGGCACCCCCAGACCAGGCGGACGGGACCCTTGAAGGACCTGGCCCACTCGTCGGCCTCCTTGAGGGTCTTCAACGCGGGGCTCGAGAGCTCGGTGGGTACGAGCCGGGCCAGGGCCAGAGGTGCCGCCCGGTCTTTGAGTCTTGGAAAGGGGTAAAGGTAGGCACGGCGCTCATTGCGTCCGATGCTGGAGCGGTCACCCTGGACCCTGTGGAGGCTGCGCACCAGGAGATTGAGGTGACGGAAGGCGAGATCGCTCACGACGGGCATGTGGGCGAAGCGGTGGAACGGTGTCACCCGCGGTGCCCGGTCGGGCAGCCGGATGCTGGTGTTGGCAAAGACGGCGCCGCGCACCCGTTCGCGGTCGCGGGCCGCGGCGACGGCGACGATCGGGCCACCCCAGTCCTGACCGGCAATGGTGAGGTGTTGGAGGTCCAGGGCCTCGACAAGGGCCGAAATGCGGGCGGCGTGGAAGTCGAGAGTGTGGACGGCGGGATCGAGCGGCTTGTCGGAGAGGCCGAGACCGACCAGGTCAGGAGCGATCACCCGGACGTTCTGCGGCACGAGGATACGGATCACCTTGCGCCAGAGGAAGGACCAGGTCGGGTTACCGTGGAGCAGGAGAGCGGGCGGGCCGTCGCCCACGTCGATGAAGTGGATGGCGTGGCCAGCATCTGAGAACACGCGGCGGTTGAAAGGCAGCTGTTCCGCCAGCCACTCGGGCAGCGGAGGCGGCGGGAGGAACTGGAAGGTCACCTTGACAGGGTAGCTTGAATGATCGCGCAACTGCCGGGCGCACCGCCCGTACCTCAGACCTACCACAACGGGACTGCGGACGCCGCCCGCTACCCCGCATCTTGGGAGGCCTTCATGCGCATCCTGACCCCTGTCGCCTCTCTGCTCCTGCTCGCCGCCGCCTGCGCGCCACAGCCCACCCAGGCCTCGCCTGAGATCCAGACCGGCCTCCTTCAGGTTGCCGGTGGTGAGCTCTACTGGGAAAGCAGTGGCACCGGACGCGCCGTCGTCCTGCTCCACGGCGGGTTGCTCGACTGCACGACGTGGGACCGCGAGTTCAAGAGGCTCTCGAGCGCTTTCCGCGTGATCCGCTACGACGCGCGAGGCCACGGTCGATCGTCGGTGCAGAACGGCGAGTACAGCCACGTCGAGGACCTGCGCGCGCTGCTCGACGGCCTCGGCGTCGAGCGGACGGTGCTCGTCGGGCTGTCGCTCGGAGCTCGGACTGCGATCGACATGGCCATCGCCCATCCTGACCGGGTCGCTGCGCTGGTCGCCGTCTCACCGGGGATGAGCGGATGGAGGTTCTCCGATCCCGTGCTGATGCAGCACTGGGAGGAGCAGGCCAAGGCCGCCCAGGCCGAGGACAACGACGCCTATGTCGACTGGTTCCTGAGGTCGTGGACGGACGGCCCCCATCGCTCGCCCGACCAGGTCGACCCGGCGATCCGAGAGCGCCTGCGCCGGATCGCCCGCGCCAATCTGGAGCGCACCGCGTCCGCGCGCGGCCGGCTCGTCGAGGTCGGAGCCTACGACCGCGTGGGCGAGATCCGCGCACCCACCGTCGCGATCGTGGGTGAGCTCGACATGTCCGACATCCACGGCATCGCCGACCGCCTCGTGAGCTCGGTCCCCGGCGCGCGCAAGATCGAGGTGCCGGGCGTCGCCCACATGGTCAACCTCGAGGCGCCCGAGGCGTTTGACAAGGCACTCGACGAGTTCCTCGCCACCCTCGGCGACCATTAGCCCTTTCGGAGGCCCTTCCCTGCGCAGCGAGCCTGCGCCGAGAGCGGCCCGCCGCATCTCAGCCTCGAGCTGCAAGGGCGTGTCGCCACCGGAGACTACGACCCGTCCTGCCCCGAGTCCTTCGCGGCGAGCCCGCCGATGGCCGCCCAGTCGAGGACCTC
>CAZQYU010000550.1:0-2324 GCA_964597585.1 uncultured Thermoanaerobaculia bacterium | reverse complement strand
AACCCCGATCACCTGATCTCGTTCTTCAACGACTACCGGGCGGTCGACATCCCCGACCCCGAAGGCATTCCCGGGACGCTGAGCATCGCGCTGCGCCTCCACCCGGCGACCGAGATGCTGGCGCAGCTCATCGACCAGGTCATGCCGCGGCTGATGCCGCCGGTCGCCGCGGCCGAGGCGTGGGTCGGCATGAGCCGCTCCTACGACGGGGGGCAGACCTGGCTCGGCGGCATGCTCCCGGGCGGACCCTTCGACGGCTCGCCGGCCTCGCTCGCGTCGCCGGTCTACGGACGGCAGGCCGCCACCGACCCGGTCGCCGGGGCGGCGCCCTGCGGCTACGCCTACGTGGTGTTCGTGGCCTTCACCCGCGGCGACGAGAGCTCCCTCGCGGTGGCCCGCTACCAGGACCTCAACAACGACGAGAGCGGTGACACCTGGGTGTACGACCGGACCTGGGTGCTCGAAACCGGCAACAACGCCACCAACGGCTACTTCCTCGACAAGCCGTTCCTGGCGGTGGACGTCGACCGCAGCGGGACCGGCGGCTGCGGCCACTCGGTGTACGTCAGCTACACCACCTTCAACGGCCTCGACAAGGACGGCAAGTTCCAGAGCAAGCTGAACTTCGTGAGGTCGCTCGACGGCGGCCAGACGTGGGATAAGACCAAGGTCAACCAGCCCTACGGCGAGAGCCAGGGGACCGCGCTCGCGGTCGACCCCCGCCAGGGCACCCCGAAGACCACCGGGGGTGGCACCGTTTACCTCGTGTGGCGCCACTTCTTCTCCCCCGACGCGATGCTCATGATCAGCTCCAAGGACTACGGCACCAAGTGGACCAAGCCGGTCGTCCTCACCCAGGGCCCGCCCCTGGCGCCATTCGACCAGCCGACCCTGGCGACCACCGCGGTGCCGAACGCCGAGACCGACATCGCCTTCCGCACCAACGCCTTCCCGACCGCCGCGGTGACCGCCGGCGGCAGGGTGTTCGCCGCCTGGCAGGAGCGCGTGAGCCTCACCGAGGGCAGCCCCGGCTTCGGACGCCCGGATCCCGCGGGCTCGCCACGGATCGTGGTGGTGCGCTCGGACGACGGCGGCGCCACCTGGAAGGACGTCGACGGCAATACCGGCACGCGGAAGGCGGTCGACTTCGCCGACCGCGACCTCCCGTCGGACCCGGGGATCCCGGCGCCCGGCTTCGGGGGCCTGCCCCAGGATCGACCGTCAGGCCCTCAGGTCAAGCCGCGCCTGATCTTCGGCGGCGGGCGGCTGCTGCTCGCCTACACCGAGTCGCGCGGGCTGCTCACCGGCGAGGCCGGGGTTGAGCAGATCTCGCCGGTCGACATCGATCCGAACACCACGTTCGCCACCGGCTACAACCGCGTGTTCGACTTCCGGGCGGCGCTGCTCGACCCGGCGACCGGCCAGAAGATGTCGAGCACGCAGGTCTCCCGCTACGCGATCAGCGCCGCCGCGGACCTCCTCGACGGGGAGGACGCGGCCGACGTCGCCCCGATCAACCCTCCGTGCAGCCCCGACTTCGGCGCCGGCCTCGCCCCCTGCGTCCGCCAGCTCAACCGCGCCAACTCGCCCCAGTCGGGAGCGGGCACCTCGCCGTTCATGGGCGACTACCCGGACGCCACCCCGGTGGTGTCAATGGTGCCGCTCGCCGGCGGCGCCGGCTGGCGGTGGGCGACGGAGCCCGGGGATGTGCCGTCCCGGGGCTTCCACGTCGTGTTCCCGGACAACCGCCACCTGATTCCACCGACCTTCCCCGAGGACCTCTCCGAGGTCCGTCGGTACCCCTTCTACGAGCCGCCGGGGTCGGGTGAGCTCTCGTGCGTGAACCCGGGCTCGCGCAACACCGACGTGCTCACCGCCCGGGTCGACGCCGACCTCGTGCTCTCCACGCCGACCAGCTACAAGCAGCTGGACGCCCGCCGCAGCTTCCCGTTCGCGCTCAGCAACCGGACCGGAGAGTCGCGGTTCTACCGCCTGACGATCACCGACGGGGCGGCCTCCGCCACGTTCTCGCCGAAGTCCGGCATCGACATCGACTCCGGTGACCTCGAGGTGCTCCCGTACTCCAGCGTCGCGCACGTGGTGTACGTGGAGCCCGGCTCGGGGCCGGTGCGGGTCGAGGTGGTGGAGATTCTCGGTCCCAACGCTGATCCGGAAGCTGGTGAAGACCCTGGCGACCCCGTACCGGGCGGCCAGAGCGGGGCGGTGGTGTTCAACGCCGACCCGGACAACCCCGAGGTGGTCACGCTGCCGCTGGAGGAGTCACAGACGCCCTTCGTGGAGAACCCGTTCGTGGAGAACCCGTT
>CAZQYU010000549.1:0-2324 GCA_964597585.1 uncultured Thermoanaerobaculia bacterium | reverse complement strand
CGGCGCTTCAACATCACCCGCGAGATGCAGGACGAGTTCGCCTACCACTCGCACATGAAGGCCGCGAAGGCGGTGGCGTCGGGCAAGTTCGCCGAGGAGATCGTCCCCCTCGAGGTCCGGGTCCGCGACAACGGCTCGTGGCGCGAGCTGACCTTCGACACCGATGAGGGCCCGCGACCCGACACCACGATCGAAGGCCTGGCCAAGCTGCGCCCGGTGTTCGACCCCAAGGGGACCGTCACCGCCGGCAACGCCTCCCAGATCAACGATGGCGCGGCCGCTGTGGTCGTGATGTCGTTGGAGAAGGCACGGGAGCTCGGCCTCGAGCCGATCGCCTTCCTCCGCGAGTGGGCCGTTGCCGGCGTCGCTCCCGACATCATGGGTATCGGTCCCGCCAAGGCGGTGCCGAAGCTTCTCGCCAAGTCCGGACTGAAGCTCGCCGACATCGACCTGATCGAGATCAACGAGGCCTTCGCGAGCCAGTCGGTCTACTGCGTGCAGGAGCTCGGCCTCGATCCCGAGAAGACCAATGTCAACGGCGGCGCCATCGCCACCGGCCACCCGCTCGGCGCGACCGGCGCGGTGCTGACCGTCAAGCTGCTCGGAGAGCTTCGACGGCGGCAGGCCAAGAAGGGCATCGTCACCATGTGCATTGGGGGCGGCATGGGCTTCGCCTACCTGCTCGAGATGGCTTGACTCGCTCCGCAGCCGGCTCCGGTCGACGACCTGGGGCCGGCTGCGCGTTCTTCTGCCCAAGAACCCGGCTGTTGTCGTTCCGCCACGATTCCGAAGCGCGCGGCGGATGGTGCACCCGTGGGAAACGTCGATCCCGCGTGGCCTTCGCCCGGGGTGGATGATTCCCCGACCTGGACGGCGGCAAGGTCCGCGGCCGAGCCGTCGCACGACCCGAGGTGATGGTACCCTTCGAGTTGTCGCTCGCCGCCCGGATGTCACCTCCTCTCCGGGCCCCGGTGAGACTCAAGAAGGAGTCGGTGTATTACCGGACCAACAGGGGGGTCCATGAGCGCAGTGATCGGCATTCGGCGTGAAACCAAGGGACCGTGGGAGCGCCGGGTCGCCCTCACCCCGCGCCGGCTCGGGCGGTTGATTGCGGAGCACGAGCTTGAGGTCCGAATCCAGCCGTGCCCCCGCAGGGTCTTCTCGGACGCCGAGTTCGTACGGGTCGGCGCTCGTTTGACGCCCGATCTCGAGCCCGCAAAGGTCGTCTTCGGAGTCAAGGAGGTCCCTCCGGATGCTCTCCAAGCCGGCACGGTCTACGTGTTCTTCGCGCACGTCATCAAAGGGCAGCCCGCCAACATGCCGATGCTCAGGCGTCTCCTCGAGCTCGGCTGCACCCTGATCGACTACGAACGCGTCACCGACGACGCCGGACGACGACTGATCTTCTTCGGCCGCTTCGCCGGTCTGGCGGGAATGATCGACACCCTGTGGGCACTGGGCCAGCGGCTCCGGCGCGAAGGCATCGACACCCCATTCGCCGCCATCCTCCCGGCCCACTCCTACCCTGATCTCGAGAGCGCTCGCGATGCGGTCGCCGAAGCCGGGCGTGAAGTCGTCAACAACGGCCTTCCGCAGGAGCTGCGCCCACTTGTGATCGGGGTGACCGGCTACGGCAACGTGGCGGGGGGCGCGGTGGAGATCCTCCACGAGCTCCCTGTCAACGAGGTCCCGCCCTCGGGGCTCCCCGACGTCACCGCCGGCGACGGGCGACGGCTGTGGCGGGTCACGTTCCGCGAGCAGGACATGGTCGAGCCGATCGAGCCCGGCGACGCCTTCGACCTTCAGCACTACTACCGGCACCCTGAGCGCTACCGGTCGCGCTTCGCGGGCTACCTTCCGCACCTCACGGTGCTGGTCAACGCCACCTACTGGGACGATCGCTACCCTCGCCATGTCACCTGCGACGCGCTGCGCTCGCTGTGGGGTGGCGCTTTGGCGCCTCGGCTGCGGGTGATCGGCGACCTGTCGTGCGACGTCGGCGGCGGAGTGGAGTGCACAGTCAAGGCGACCGACCCCGGCGATCCGGTCTACGTCTGGGAGCCCGAGAGTGGGAACGCCGTGCCCGGCGTCGGGGGAAATGGCCCGCTGGTGCTGGCGGACGACATTCTGCCCGCGGAACTCCCCGTCGAGGCGTCACGTGCTTTCAGCGACGTGCTCGCACCGCTCGTCCCCGCGATCGCGGAGGCGAACTGGGAGGAACCCTTCGCGGATCTCCGGCTACCGGCCGAGCTCAAGCGGGCGGTCATCGTCCACCGCGGCGAGCTGACCCCGGACTACCGCTACCTGCAGAGGTACCTCGAGCG
>CAZQYU010000548.1:0-2331 GCA_964597585.1 uncultured Thermoanaerobaculia bacterium | reverse complement strand
CGCATCCTGTCTGCAACACGATGCGCGGAGCGCATCGAGAGGATCATGAGCGGCGGGGCCCCCGAGGTCGTCCCGCATGACGCCGGACGCTGACGGGCCCACGCCCTCAGGATCCTCAGGATCCTATGGCCACGCACTCCATCTCGACCTGGGCGCCCAGGGGCAGGGCGGCGACGCCGACCGCGCTGCGGGCGGGCGGGTCCGACGGGAACGCGGTCGCGTAGACCGCGTTCATGCGTGCGAAGAGCGACAGGTCGGTCATGAACACGGTCACCTTCACGACCCGGTCGAGCCCGCTGCCTGCGGCCTCGAGGACCGCGCGCAGGTTGGCGAGCACCTGCCGGGTCTGGTCCTCGATGGTGCCCTCGACCAGCTTCCCGGTGGCGGGGTCGAGCGGGATCTGGCCGGCGGTGAAGACCAGGATGACGCCGGCGGCCACGATGGCCTGGGAGTAGGGTCCGACCGCCTTCGGTGCGGTCTCGGTCGCGATCACTCGTCGAGTCTTCGGCAGCTGCATGTCATCGTCCTCCGGTGCGAAGTCTAATCGTACTGCGTACAATCGCCCGCGATGGGCGAGGCTGCGTGGCGAATCTGGGTCGACACCGGGGGGACCTTCACCGATGGGCTGGGGGTCGATCCCTCGGACCGGCTCCACCGGGTCAAGGTGCTCAGCTCGAGTGCGCTTCGTGCACGGGTTGCGGAGCGCCCCGGCGAGGGCGAGCTGGTGCTCGATGGGCTCGGTGATCTGGTCGACGGATTCGCGGTCGGTTGTCGTGTGGCGCCGCTCGCGGGTGCTTCAGGGCCTCGCGTGGTCACCTTCTCGGGCGGTCGTGTGACCCTCGACGAGCCGGCGCCGCCCGAGCTCGCGCCGGGCGCCGCGTGCGAGCTGCGTGCTCCGGTCGAAGCACCGGTGCTCGCCGCCCATCTGCTGACCGGGATCCCGCTCGGCGCACCGCTGCCGCGGCTCGCGATGCGGCTGGCGACGACCCGCGGCACCAATGCCCTGCTCGAGCGCCGGGGAGCGCCGACCGCCCTGTTCATCACCGCGGGCTTCGGCGACCTGCCGGCGATCGGGACCCAGGCCCGGGACGACCTCTTCGCCCTCGACGTCAGGCGGCCGCCGCCGCTCGCCGCCGCAGTCGTCGAGGTCGACGAGCGCCTCGCCGCGGACGGCGCGGTGCTGCGCCCGCCCGATCTCGACGCGGTGCGAATTGCGGCACGGCGACTCCTCGCCGACGGCATCGACTGTGCGGCCGTGGCGCTCCTCCACGCCTACCGCAACCCGGCCCACGAGGCGGCCGTCGCCGTTGCGCTGCGCGAGGAGGGCTTCGCCCACGTCAGCGAGTCGGCCCGGCTCGCCCCGCTGATCAAGCTGCTTCCCCGGGCGACGACCGCGGTCGTCGATGCCACCCTCACCCCGATCGTCGGCGGCTACCTGGAGCGGGTCGCAGCGGCGATCCCGAGTGGGACCCTGCACGTCATGACCTCGGCCGGCGGGCTGGTCGCGGCGGCCGAGTTCCGGCCCAAGGACGCCCTGCTCTCCGGTCCCGCCGGGGGAGTTGTCGGGGCGGCGCTGTCCGGACGACGCTCCGGGGCCGAGCGGGTGATCTCCTTCGACATGGGCGGGACCTCGACCGATGTCGCGCGCTGGGACGGCGACTGGGAGTACGTCTTCGAGCACCGGGTCGGCGATGTGGTGCTGGTCGCCCCGGCGCTCGCGGTGGAAACGGTCGCCGCGGGCGGCGGCTCGATCTGCGCCTTCGACGGCGCGAAGCTCACGGTGGGGCCGGGCAGCGCCGGCGCCGACCCGGGGCCGGCATGCTACGGGGCCGGCGGCCCGCTCGCGATCACCGACGTCAACCTGCTGCTGGGGCGGATCGTGCCCGAGCGATTCGGGATTCCGGTCGACGAACCGGCGGCACGGCGCGCATTGACCGTGCTCGCGGCGGAGGTCGGCCGCTCCGGAGCCGGCGCTGCGATGCCCGAGCGGCTCGCGGAGGGCCTGCTCGCGATCGCCAACGAGCGCATGGCAAACGCCATCCGGCGGATCTCCGTGCGGCGCGGCTACGACCCGCGCGAGCACGTTCTGGTCGCTTTTGGCGGGGCCGGCGGTCAGCACGCCTGCGCCCTCGCGCGGCTGCTGGGCATGACCACGGTGCTGGTGCCGCCGGACGCGAGCCTGCTGTCCGCCCGAGGCCTCGGCGACGCCGTGATCGAGCGATTCGCCCACCGCCAGGTGCTGCGGCCGCTGGCCGAGGCCGCGGCGCAGGTCGAGGGGTGGCTCGCCGAGCTCGCCGGAGCGGCGAGTCGGGCAGTCGTGGGGGAGGGGGT
>CAZQYU010000547.1:0-2337 GCA_964597585.1 uncultured Thermoanaerobaculia bacterium | reverse complement strand
ACCTCGGCCCGTCGGAACCTGCGTCAGGCGGTCTACAACCTCCGTGCCACACTCAACAGAGGTGGCCGGTCGTATCTCGAGACGTCCCGGACCCACGTGCGGCTGCACTCTGACGACCTGTGGGTCGACGTCCGGGCATTCGAGTCCCTGCTCGCCGTGGGCGTCGAGGGGTCGAGGTGCCGCGACCCCCAGGCGCTCATCAGCGCGGTTCAGCTTTACCACGGAGATCTGCTCGCGGGCACTCCTACCGAGGGGGGTCCGGACCTTGAGCACTGGTTCCTCTTCGAACAGGAACGCCTCCGAGAGGACGTGCTCAGGATGCTCAGGCATCTGGTAACCCACCTCGCGGGTCGCGGGGAGCTGGCTCAAGCCGCGCTCTTCGCCCGCCGCCACCTGGATCTCGACCCGCTTTCGGAGGAGATGCACCGCGAGTTGATGAGGCTCTACGCCGTCACCGGGCGGAGGAGTCGTGCGCTGGCGCAGTACGAGACATGCGTGAGCGTGCTGAGGATGGAGCTCGGCATCGAGCCGTTGGAAGAAACGACCGGTCTCTACGAGTCGATCCTCGCCCGGGAAATCGCGTCGGGCGGACTGGTGCCCGATGTCGCTCCCCGCTGCCCCTCGGTTCCCCTCGTCGGTCGCCGCGATGCCTACGCCGACCTGGCGGCATCCTTCGCGGCAGCCCTCGATACCGGGTTTCGGGTCGCTCTGGTGACAGGCGAGGAAGGCGTAGGGAAAAGCCGCCTGGTGAAGGCCTTCCTCCACGACATCGGGACTCGTCGAAGCACCAGGATACTCCTTTCAAGGGGTCGGCCTGTCGGTCTGCCGCGCCCGTACGAGGTGATGGGCGAAGCCCTCCAGTCCTCCCTCGCCGCGTGGGCGGAGTCCGGCCGGATCTCGCCCGACGCGAGCCTTTCCGCTGAAATGGCCATCCTTGGCCTGCTCGCACCGGCCGCGGCACCGGTCGGCCCGGGCGCACCGGTGAACGCGTCTCGGGTGAGCCGGAAAGAGGTGACGATCGCTTTCGCGGGCCACCTCAAGCGGCTCCTCGACGAGCCCGAGGTGGAAGCGGTCGTCCTGCTATGTGACGACCTCCATTGGGCCGACCGAGCAAGCCTCGAGGTCCTCGCCGCTCTCGGCCGCTCCCTCAACGACTCGCCGGTGTGGCTGGTCGCGACGGCCCGACCACGAGAGACCGAGGAGGTCGCCAAGACGCTCCGAGGCTCGCCCCTCGACGCGGTCCACCTGGATCGTCTCAGCGCGGCGGACCTGCGTCAGATCACGCGCTCGTTCCTGGCGGAGCAGCCCGCGCGGGAAATCGACCAGCTCCTCGAGGAGCGCGCGCAGGGCCTCCCGCTCGCGGTCGTGGAGTGGGTCAACCTTCTGTGCGACTCGGATCGACTGGTCGCCGACCCACCGGGATGGAGCTTACAGTCGGGTCGCAACAGCATCTCGACGGACCCACCGGGCGATCTCGACGGCGTGATTGCCGACCGCGTTCGCCACCTTCCCGACTCGACGCGGCGCCTGTTGAGTCTGGCCTCGGTCTTCGGCATCAGCTTCCCTGCGGACGTTCTCGAGGCGGCCATGTTCGAGCATTCCGTCGTGCTGTCGGCGGGGCTCGAGACCCTGCTCGGGCACTGGATCGTCCGCCACTCTCCGGGACACTGGTATGCCAGCCGAAGAGAACGAGATCTCGTGCTGTGGTCGCAGGGCGTGCGGTCCGGACGCTTCGAGTTCGCGCACAAGCGGGTTCGCGCGGTTGTCTACTCCTCGATCCACCCGCTTCGGCGAAGGCACCTTCACCTGACAGCCGCGCACGCCATCGAAGGGGTGTACGGGAGCAGGGCGGACGCAGCCGAGCTGGCGTGGCATCTGCTCGAGGCCGGAGAGCTCGCACACGGGGTGGAGTGGCTGCTGCGCGCAGCAGACCGGGCCGCCCGTCTCGACGCGCCCGAGGTCGCACGCCGGCTCGCGGAGTATGGTCTCGAGGCTACGCGGAGCGGGGACCGCGCAGCCCTCACGGCAGATGCGCTCGCAGCACTGCGAGACCTGGTCGAGAGCTGAGGCGCTTCTGCAGCGGCCCGTGGCGCCGCTGAGCTCTCCTGCCGACCCGATCTCTGCCATCTCGCTCGAGAAGTCACTCACAGCGTCGCTTCATGGCCTCTCCGGTCACGGTCTACTGAACTCGAGTCGCAGGATGAGTACAGGCTGCGGAATCGACGACGTCAATTCGAGAACGCACGGTGCTGCCCGTTCAGGCTGCCGCCGACCCACCGCGGGTCCCCACCGCGACGGCCTGGGCGTCCTCGAGCAGGTGACCCGCCCGCCGAAGAA
>CAZQYU010000546.1:0-2343 GCA_964597585.1 uncultured Thermoanaerobaculia bacterium | reverse complement strand
ACGTCGGCGAGGGCGTGTCCATGCGGATTGGCGAGCCGCTGTTCGAGGCCTGGGTAGCCAAGTTCTCGCGCATGTGGTCCACCGTTCCCGACGTCCCGATGGGTCTGCGTGGGTTCTCTCCCCAGACTGCCGCGGGTCGGTACAACGTCCGCCCGTTCTTCAGGGAGCTCGCCGACCGCGCCAACTCCAATCGCGTGACCCTCTATGCGATCGACGCGTCGCAAGGTGTGCTGGGGAGCTACGTGACGGCGTCGAACCCGGGCTACGAGGGCGGGTCGCAGCTCTCCGTGATGCAGGCCTTCGGCGACCAGGAGGCGCTGCAGTTCCTCGCCGGGACCACCGGCGGTCGTCAGATCACGAACCTCGAGAACGTCGCCCTGGCCCTCGATCAGCTCAGGTCCGACTTCGACAGCTACTACTCTCTCGGGTTCACGCCCTCCGGCGAGCCCGACGGCAAGTACCACCGGATCAAGGTCGCCGTGAAGCGCGGCGGCGTCACGGTGCGCCATCGTGAAGGCTTCCGGTCCAAGTCGCCGGACGAGCTCATGTCCAACCGGACGCTGTCCGCGGTCTTTCTCGGAGTGACCGCCAACCCCCTCGACATCGCACTCGAGACCGGCGTCGCGCACCGCGATGCCGCCAACGGCGAGTATCTGCTCCCGGTCAACGTCGTCATCCCCCTCGGACGGCTCCTTCTGCTGCCCGCAGAGGACGTTCACGAGGGCCGGCTGACCGTCTTCATCGCGGTGCGCGGTGCTGACGGCCGCTCCTCCGACGTCCAGCGGCGCGAGCTCCCCCTGCGGGTCCCCAACGAGGTCGTGCTCGAGTCAGGGGACCGCAAGCTCAACTACTCGATCGACCTCATGATGCGGGAGGGCGAGCAGACCGTCGCGGTCGGGGTGCGCGACGAGCTCGCGGAGATCGACTCTACGGTCTCGGTCGGGGTCACCATCGGCGGCGCCAGCGGCTAGCCTGCGAGGGCGTGACCCGCTCTCGCGGTGACGCGCGCTGTCAGCTCCATCTTCCCGGAGGGTCGCCTGCCCGACCTGCGCGGTGGACGCGCGATGCTAGACTTTCGAGACCCCTTCCGGGGCAGGAGACCGCGACCATGACCGAGCCGACTCTGGACACGCGCTACGAGCCCTCAAGCTTCGAGCGCGATTGGTACGAGCGCTGGGAGGCCTCCGGCGCGTTCTCACCCGAGCACCCGTCGACCAAGCCGCCCTTCTGCATCGTGATCCCCCCGCCGAATGTTACCGGCAAGCTGCACATCGGCCACGCACTCCAGTTCACACTCCAGGACCTGGTGATTCGCTGGCGGCGCATGCAGGGCTACAACGCGCTCTGGCTGCCGGGCACCGATCACGCCGGTATCGCGACTCAGGTGATGGTCGAGCGTCAGCTCGCGCGCGAGGGCACGTCTCGCCAGGCCCTCGGCCGCGACGCTTTCCTCGAGCGCATGTGGGCCTGGAAGGACGAGCACAAGGACAACATCTCGGTGCAGGCGAAGGCGCTCGGGTCGTCCTGCGACTGGAGCCGGGAGCGCTTCACCCTCGACGAGGGGCTGTCGCAGGCGGTGTTGCACTCCTTCGTGACCCTCCACGAGCAGGGTCTGATCTATCGGGACCGCCGCCTGATCAACTGGTGCGTGCGCTGCCACACGGCGCTGTCCGACCTCGAGGTGGTCCACCAGGACAGTCAGGGCCGGCTCACCGACTTCGCCTACCCCCTCGAGGACGGCGGTGAGATCGTCGTGTCCACCACCCGGCCCGAGACGATGCTCGGCGACAGCGCGGTCGCCGTCCACCCCGAGGACTCCCGCTATCGCCACCTGGTCGGGCGCTTCGCCCGCCACCCGTTCCTGGACCGGCGGATCCCGGTCATTGCCGACGCCGAGCTGGTCGACCCGGAGTTCGGCACCGGCGCGGTCAAGGTGACGCCCGCCCACGATCCCAACGACTTCGCGACCGGGCTGCGCCACGACCTCGAGTTCATACCGATTCTCGACGAGGATGGTCGGGTCAACGCCAACGGCGGACGCTTCGCTGGCCAGGACCGGCTCGAGGCGCGGCGGGCGGTGGTCGACGCTCTCCAACGCGAAGGCCTGCTGCGCGGTGGCCGCGAGCACCCGATGGCGGTCGGCTGCTGCCAGCGCTGCGACACCGTGCTCGAACCCTACCTGTCGACGCAGTGGTTCGTACGCACCACGCCCCTCGCCGAGCAGGCGCTGGCGGCAGTGGCGAGCGGCCGCATCACCCTGGTGCCCGACTTCTGGGTCGCGACCTACAACCACTGGCTCGAGAACATCCAGGACTGGTGCATCTCCCGCCAGCTGTGGTGGGG
>CAZQYU010000545.1:0-2344 GCA_964597585.1 uncultured Thermoanaerobaculia bacterium | reverse complement strand
CCCGCTGCTCGCGGCCGAGGAAGGTGTCCTTGAACTGGTTCATGCCGGCGTTGGTGAACAGCAGTGTGGTGTCGCCGGCGGGCAGCAGCGGCGAGGAGGGCACGACCTGGTGGCCGTTGGCCCTGAAGTACTCAAGAAAGATCGATCGGATCTCCCGGCTCGTCATCACAGCCATCGTGCTCGTTCTCCCTGACCCGGGCGAGCTCGCCGACCGCGCGGATCGCGTCGGAGGCTTCGAAGCCGCGGGCGAGCAGGGAGCTTACCATCCGCGCTCGGCGCACGGGAAGCCGCCACCAGCCCGCCGGCGCGCGGACCTCGGCCCGTCGCAGGGCGGTCGTCAGCGCCAGGTCGGGCTCGACCGCTGCCGCGACCGCACCCTCGGCGAGCCCGCGATCGACCCCCCGCCGTTCGAGCTCGAATACGATCCGACGAGGGCCCCAGCCGCGGTCCTCAGCGCGGCGCGCGGCGAAGCGACGCGCCAGCCGTTCGTCGTCGAGATAGCCGCGCGCGTCGCACCACTCGAGCGCCGCTTCGACCTCTAGGGCATCCAGATCCTTGCTGAGCAGTTTGCGCCGCAGCTCCTCGCGGAAGTGATCTCGCCGCCCCAGAAGCCGCAAGGCGACGTGAAGTGCCCGGTCCCCCATCGCGATTCGCTCCGCGAATCGCGATCAGTCGGCCTTTCCGAACTCGAACGGCGACTCCTCCGCGAATGGGTCGAGGGTGCTCTCGGCTCCAAGGTCCAGCACCCCCTCCATCTCCTCGCGCGAGATGTCGGAGGTCGACTGGATGCCCTGGATCTTGAGCCGGAACTCGTCCGGGTTCGAGGCCCGGCGCAGCGCCTCGTCCAGCGTGATGAGCCCGTTCTTGTACAGCAGGTACAGCGACTGGTCGAAGGTCTGCATGCCGTACTGGCTGGTGCCCTGGGAGATCGCGTCGCGGATCAGCTTGGTCTTCTCCTTGTTCTCGATGCAGTCCCGGATGTAGGGCGTCGAGATCAGAACCTCGATCGCCGGCACGCGTCCGAGCCCGTCTGCACGTGGCAGCAGGCGCATCGAGATGATCGACTTGAGCACCGCCGCGAGCTGGATGCGGATCTGCTTCTGCTGGTGGGGCGGAAAGACCGAGATGATGCGGTTCACGCTCTCGGTGGCATCGAGGGTGTGCAGGGTCGAGAGCACGAGGTGACCTGTCTCGGCGGCGAGCAGAGCGGTCTCGATGGTCTCGTAGTCACGCATCTCGCCGACCAGGATCACATCCGGGTCCTGGCGAAGCGCCGAGCGCAGCGCGGCCGAGAAGCCCTTGGTGTCGACCTCCACCTCGCGCTGGTTGATGATCGACTTCTTGTCTCGGTGGAGGAACTCGATCGGGTCCTCGATCGTCATCACGTGCTCGATGCGCCGGGTGTTGATGAAGTCGATCATCGCCGCGAGCGTGGTCGACTTGCCCGAGCCGGTGGTGCCGGTGACCAGGACCAGCCCGCGCTGCTCGGCGCAGATCGTCTCGAGCACCGGCGGCAGCAGCAGCTCCTTGAAGGTCAGGATGCGGGCCGGGATCAGGCGCAGCACCAGGCCGACCGAGCCGCGCTGCTGAAAGATGTTGCAGCGGAACCGCCCGAGGCCCGGCACCGAGTACGCGATGTCGGTCTCGAGGTGCTGCTTGAAACGTTCCTTCTGGCGCGACGACATCATGGAAAACGCCATCGCAATGGTGTCCTCCTGCATCAGGCGCTTGAACTCGCTGAGCACGTGCAGCCGGCCGTCGATCCGCAGCACCGGGTGGGCACCAACCTTGATGTGGATGTCCGACGCCTTGCGCTCGACCGCCACCTTGAGGACGTCGTTGATGTGCATCGCTCCTCCTCGGGCCCGCGCCACCCCGCACCACGCGACGGCCCGGTCCGAGCCTGCCGGCCCAGGAACCGGACGGTGTGCGCGAGCTTCTCTCGCAATAGTGTACCTCCCTCCGGTCGCGACGCACGTCGCGACCGGAGAGAGGCGCGAGAAGCTAGACGCAAGACGCGAGACGCTCAGAGCCACCCAGCCCGTGCGACAAGACGCACGACGAGCGACGCGCCGGCAGGTTGGCACCTCGAACGCCGTGCGTCCTGCCTGTCACGTCTGGCGTCTCGCGATCCACCCTCCTCGCCTCCTGACCTCCTCACCTTCCCCCCCGTTACACTGCTTCCCGTGAACGTGCCCGCACTCGTGCTGGTGACTCTGTACGCCGTCGTGCTCGTCATCGCCTCGGTGACCCGCGGCGGCGGCGGGACCGGCCTCGACTACCTCCTCGACGGGCGTCGCCTGACCCTGCCGGCGTTCGTCGCCACCCTGGTGACCACCTGGTA
>CAZQYU010000544.1:0-2347 GCA_964597585.1 uncultured Thermoanaerobaculia bacterium | reverse complement strand
ATGAACGCAGCGCCGGCGACGGGTCTCCCACCTCGCTCCGTGATGATGTCCGTGAGCTCGAGCAGGGCGTCGTCGAACTCGCGGTTGCCGTAGACGACGATGCACACGGCCGGCGTCCGGTCGGCCTCGAGGGTCTCAAGCCAAGCGCATGCGAGCTCCGGCACGCGGCCCACATGCACCGGCACCGCCACCACGAGCAGCTCGTCCACCGCCGTCTCCAAGCGGCGCATGCGACCTTCCGGGCGGGTGATGTCCACGAGCTGCACATCATCGAGCCCGACGCCACGGCCGACGGCCTGGATGACGGTTCGCGATGTTCCCGTGGGCGAGAAGCAAACCAGCTTCAGCGATCGAATCTCCACGCCTGTCACCTCGAGCCGACCGCGGGGTCGTCTGGGAGGTCGCTGTCGGCTTCCACCGTGCGCCAGCGGGCGAGCTGCTCAGTGAGGTCGTGCTCGGCCTCGGCGGCGGCCGCGCGTTGGGCCGGCGTCGGGGCGACGTCGGCGCGTCCGATCGCGCCGTACAGCGACGCCACGCGGCGGTGCGCGGCCACCAGGCCCGTTGCCGGCTGGAGCTCCTCGTCGAGCTTCGTGCCCTCGAGCAGGGACTGCAGCCGGCCGTCGAGGGCCTCGAGGTGGCGCCGCCGCCGCCCCTTCGCCTGCTTCGACGCCTTCGCGATCCGGTCGCGGAGCGCGTGCGCCGAGCGGATGGCGTGGGTCCCTTCGGTGATCAGGCCGGCCAGCCGCTGCTCGACGGCGAGCTGCTCGGCCAGATCGGACGCCGGAGTGTCGATCCGCGGGTCCATGGTCACGGTCAGTGGCGCCGTCCGCTGCTCGCCGTCCACGGTGAGCCGGACGCTGTAGGTCCCGGGCAGCACCAGCGGCCCCTGTGGAACCCGAGGCGTGTCGTGGGGGATTGCGGAGATCGGGTAGAAGCGCTCCTCGACCTCGGGCGCGGTGGTGCGCAGGTCCCAGACCCAGCGGTGCATCCCGGGAGTCGTGGGGAGCGCGCGGAACGGTCGCACCCAATAGGTCGGGATCATCTGGAGGGCGAGCTGCCCGGCGGTGAGCTCCGGCTCGTCGGTACTGGCCCAGCGGCGTACGACGGTCCCTTGCGGGTCGAGGATCTCGAGCGACACCTCGCTGTGAGCGGCCGCGCCGAGCGCGTAGTCGATCACCGCTCCGGCCGGCGGGTTCTCGCCCATCGGCTCGCCAGCGGGCAGCGGGGTGTCGGTCCAGGTGTCGCGGCGCACGCGCACCGCCGGCGTCGGCTGGAACAGATGGACCGGCTCGCCGGAGACGGCCGCGGAGGCCTGTCTCAGCGGCGCCAGGTCATCGAGGATCCAGAACGACCGCCCGTGCGTGGCGACAATCAGGTCGCCGTCGTGGATCCAGAGATCGCGCATCGAGGTGTGCGGCAGGTCGAGCTGCAGCGACTGCCAGTGGTCGCCGTCGTCGAAGGAGACCCAGACGCCGGTCTCGGTACCGGCGTAGAGCAGCCCGGGACGCACCGGATCCTCGCGCACGGTGTCGACCGGTGCGTTGTTCGGCAGCCCCGTGGTGATGAGCTGCCAGCTCCTGCCCCCGTCGTGCGTGCGATAGATGTAGGGCGCGAGGTCGTCGATGCGGAGCCGGCTGATGGAGGCGTAGGCGGAGGCGTCGTCGAAGTGGGAGGCCTCGATCTGCGTCACCTTGCTCCACGGCTCAAGATCCGGCGGCGTCACGTCCTGCCAGCTCCCGCCTCCGTCGCGGGTGACCTGGATCAGCCCGTCGCCTGTGCCGGCCCACAGCGTGTCGGTGGTGTAAAACGACGGCCCGAGGGCATAGACCGTGCCGCGCTTCCCGGCCGCCTTCTCGTCTTTCGCGGCAAGTGTGCCCAGGCTGGCCGGGATCCCCGGGCTGGAGCGCGTGAGGTCGGGGCTGATCGTCCGCCAGGTGGTGCCGCCGTCGTGGGTCTCGAAGACCACGTTGGCGGCATAGTAGAGGACGTGCGGGTCGACGGGCGAGAACATGATCGGCTGCGTGCGGGCGACGCGGTAAGTGTCACCGAGCACCGGAATCGGCGACACGTTCTGTGTCTGGCCGGTCGACCAGCGGTACCTGGTGACCTCGTTGCGGCCCGCGCCGAAGACGACGTCCGGGTCGAGCGGATCGGGCGCCACGTAGCCGTACTCGCTCGCGCCCACCGGGTGCCAGTCGCGGAAGGTGATCGCGCCGTCGTCGCCGCGGCTCGAGATGCACACCGAGCCGCTCTCCTGCTGGCCGCTGCACACCTTGTAGGGGAAGTCGTGGCTCGCCTGCACGTGGTAGAGCTGCGCCGTCGGCTGGTTGTACCAGGAGCTCCAGGT
>CAZQYU010000543.1:0-2351 GCA_964597585.1 uncultured Thermoanaerobaculia bacterium | reverse complement strand
TGTCCGAGAACGGCAACTCGGCCGGGCACGGCCCGTCCGCGGCGCCGCCGCGCGCCGCGAGCAGGTCGAGCAGCCACCGCTGCTCCGCCGCCCGCCAGCGCTGGGTGTGTCCGTTGGTGCCCGGCGCCGCGACGCAGAACACGAGGCCGCCCTCCCCCGCCCCCGCCGCCACGCCCGCGATCACCGCCACGCCGCCGTCGGTCGTGATCAGGGTGCCGGTCTTGCCGACCACCGCGCCGGCCGTGACCCTCGGCAGTGCATGGGTGAGGGGTCCGGGGTCGCAGCCCGCCACCGGCAGCACGTCGGCCAGGGCCAGGCCGTGCCGCGCGGCCTCCGATCGGGCGAGGCGCAGCAGGCGCACCACCAGCCGCGGCGTGAGGCGGTTCGTGCCCTCGCCGGAGGCGGTCTCGAGGCTCAGCTCGCCGGGCGCGGCGGCCAGGTGCACCCCCAGCCAGCGCTCCACCCCGGCGGCACCGACGGGCTCGGCGATCCGGACGATGTCGTTGTTCGAGTACACCGTGAAACGACGCAGCACGACCGGCAGCGGGTTCGAGAGGTGGCGCAGGACGGGCCGTACCGGGGCGCTGGTTGCGAACGTCGTCGAACCCGTCACCACGATCCGCGGTGGCGGCGTCCGGTCCCACCCCCGACGCACCGCCATCGCCTCCCACACGGCGCGCTTGGTGTGATCCCAGCGGCGCGGGTCGAGCGCCGCCCGCACCCGCTGGCCCATCTCCCGCATGCGTGCTGCAGGGTCGGCGAGCCGCCCGTCCTCGCCGTGCTCCCAACCCACCGACAGGTCGCCGCGCACCACCAGCCCGCCGCGTACCCGGCGCACTCCCATCTCGTTGAGCGCCCGCGCGATCAGCATCAGGTTCTCGGCCTGAAAATCCGGGTCCCCTCGGCCGGTGATCACCAGGGCGCCGCCGATCTCACCCTTGGCGCGGTCCCACTCGCCGGTGACCCCGACGTCAGTGCGCCATCGATAGCCGGGACCGAGCCGGTCGAGCGCCTCGAGCGAGGTCGCCACCTTGACCACCGAGGCCGGGTTGAAGGGGTGGTCGCCGCCGTGGGAGGCGACCACGCGGCCGTCGAGGGTTTCGGCGTGCCACAGCAGGTGGTCTCGTTCGGCAGCCAGGCTCCTCGCCGACGGGCCCTCCTCAGCGGTGCACGGGTCCCCCAGCAAGGTCCCATGGAGCCCTGCGACGATCAGGAGCCCGAGAAGGAACCGAGCGTTCCGCCTCATTCCGCGCCCGCCGGCGCCGCGACCCGGACCACCGCGGCGCCCGCCGCCTCCTCGGCGACCTTGGCCTCGTAGCCCTCACCGAAAACCTGGTCCTTGAGCCGCTGGGACACCGGCATCACCATCGGCCAGCCCTCCCATACCAGCGGCTCTCCGGTCGCTCGGTCGACCACGCGTCCTTCGGCCACGGCGCGGCTCGCCTCTGGCAGCGGCATCCCCCGCAGCGCCTCCTCGAAGGACCGGAAGCGTGCCTCATGCTCGGGCTTCAGGAAGCGCACGAGCTTCTTGCTCTGGGCGGCGATGTGGTAGCTCGACGGGTTGTAGTAGATCCCGTCGAGGCCGAGGCGCTCGCAGATCACGACCAGCCAGCCGAAGACCTCTCTGAGCAGGCCGAGGCCGGGGTGCTGCTGTCCCGGCAATGGGCGGCGAAATGGACCAAACTCGCTGCGCGGGTTCTGCAGCAGCAACCACTCGATGACCACCAGCTCCATGCCCGGTACCACACGCGCGCTGCGGTCGACCCTCAGCTCGATCAGCAGCTCGCGGCGGTCCGGCCCACCCCACACGCGCAGGGTCTGCCCGAGTGGGTGGTCGACCGCGACGTCGACGGTGGGATGGTCGAAGCCGCGCATCCGGAGCTGGTCGCAGATCCCCACGCTCTCCAGCACCAGCTCGACCCCACGTCGGGAGAAGTAGCGCAGGAAGCGGCTCGGTCTCGCCGCCCCGGGGATGATCCCGACCAGGTCCTCGTCGGTCAGCCGCCAGCTGAAGTCGCTCGGCTCCGAGGTCAAGGCCGCGGGATCGAGGTCCCCGACCAGGCGGCGGAAGCGCATCAGCGTGAGCTCCTCGGTTTCCGGCGGCTCGATCGCGCGCCCGGTGAGCAGCCACGAGAAGTACCGCGCAGGGTAGCGCCAGGCGCGCTCGCCGTAGCCGCCGGCGAGCACCACGACCATCGGCAGCGGGTGGCGGCGATGGCGGAACAGCGTGGTCACGAAGTGGTCGCGCGTGGCCAGGCCCTCGGCGGTGATCTTCCAGTTGCCGAGCACGTCGTCAGCGGCAGGATCGGCGCCCGCGAGGTAGATCACGAGCCCCGGCTTGAAGGCCTCGG
>CAZQYU010000542.1:0-2358 GCA_964597585.1 uncultured Thermoanaerobaculia bacterium | reverse complement strand
GGGCGAGGTTGGGCTTGCCGCCACCGCGCCCTCCGACCACCGCGGCGAGCTCGCGCACCAGGTTTCCGGCGTGCACCCGGTCGACGACGTCGTCGGTCACCGCCACCAGGAGCGTCGCCTTGCCCCCCGACTCCATCCCGAGCACGACCACGCCCGAGCCGAGCTTCTGGCGCAGGGTGTCGGCGAGGTTGCGTAGGTCGGGAGGGCTCATCTCTGGAACCCGCCGGGCAATGACCGTGATCCCGTCGACCTCGGCCCGCACCTCCGAGGCGCCGGCATCGCCCGACGCCAGCCGGTGCTTGAGTTGACTGACCTCGGTCTCGAGCTCGGTAAGACGCGACTCGCGCCGCTCGAGGATCTCGGGCAGGCGTTCGAAGGAGGTCTGGTAGCGCGCGGCGAGGTCGTGGGCGCGGGCCGCGGTCTCCTGCACACGCTCGACGGCACCACGGCCGGTCACGGCCTCGATCCGGCGCACGCCGGCTGCGACGCCGCGCTCGGAGGTGATCAACAGAAGGCCGATGTCCCCGGTGCGGTCGACGTGGCAGCCGCCGCACAGCTCGCGGGAGAAGTCCCCCTCGCCGACCGTGACGACGCGCACGGTGTCACCGTACTTCTCGCCGAACAGGGCCATCGCGCCGAGGCTCCGGGCGGCGGCGATGGGCATCACGTCCTTGGCGACGGGTTCGTTGCGCACGATCGCCAGGTTCGCCAGGCGCTCGATCTCGCGCAGCTGCTCCGGCGTGACGGGTTCGCCCCAGCTGAAGTCGAAGCGCAACCTCTCGGGCTCGACCAACGAGCCGGCCTGCTGCGCGGCGGGCCCGAGCACGGTGCGCAGAGCCGCGTGGAGCAGGTGAGTCCCGGTGTGGTTGCGCTGGGTGTCGAGGCGAGCGCCCTCAGTGACCCGGGCGGAGACCTCGGCACCCGGCTCGAGGCCGCCCTCGAGGACCTCGACGTGGTGCACGATGAGGCCCTCGATCGGTTTCTGGGTGTCGGTCACCCGCGCCCGTCCGCCGCTCCAGGCGAGCTCGCCGGTGTCCCCGACCTGCCCGCCCGACTCCGCGTAGAAGGGCGTCTCGTCGAGCACGACCTCGCCCTTCCCGCCAGCTTCGAGACGAGCGGTCTCCCCTTCGGGCGCGAGCACCGCCAGCACCTTCCCCGGGGCCGCGAACCGATCGTAGCCGACAAAACGGCTGGCCAGCCCGCGTTCGACCAGGCTCTCGTACTCGGGCCGGAAGCGCGCCGCGACGTCACCTTTCCAGGACGCCTGGCCGCGCAGGCGCTCGGCCTCGAGCGCCGCCTCGAATCCCTCGTGGTCGATGCCGAGGCCCTCCTCCTGAGCGAACTCCTCGAGCAGCTCGACCGGGATGCCGTGGGTCTGGTAGAGGTCGAAGACCGTGGGCCCGGGAACCGTCGTCTCGCCGGCCCGCTTGAGCCGCTCGAGCTCGCGCTGGGCCAGATCGGTGCCGGCATTGAGGGTCCGCGCGAAGCGCTGCTCCTCCTGCTTGAGCTGGGTGACGACCGCCTGCTGGCGCTCGACCAGCTCGGGGTAGACGTCGCCCATCTCGCGCACCACCACCGGCACCAGGAGGTGCAGGAAGGCGCCGTCGAGACCGAGCTTGCGACCGTAGCGCAGCGCGCGGCGGATGATGCGGCGCAGGACGTAGCCGCGGCCCTCGTTGGAGGGCACGATGCCGTCGCTCATCAGGAAGGCCGCGGCCCGCACGTGGTCCGAGATCACCCGGTAGGCCGGGGCGAGCTCGTGGCTCGGGTCGTAGCGGCGCTCGACCAGCTCGCCGATCGCGGCGAGGAGCGGCGTGAACAGATCGGTGTCGTAGTTGGTCTCGACCCCCTGAAGAACCATGGACAGCCGTTCGAGCCCCGCCCCGGTGTCGATCGAAGGGCGCGGTAGCGGGTGAAGCTCGCCGGCCGCGTCGCGCTCGTACTGCATGAACACCAGGTTCCAGATCTCGATGATGTCGTCGCCGGGACCGTTGACCAGCTCCGCGCGGTCGGGGGCGAGCGGGTCGGAGCCTCGGTCGTAGTGGATCTCGGAGCACGGGCCGCAGGGCCCGGTCTCGCCCATCGCCCAGAAGTTGTCCTTCTCGCCGAAGCGCAGGACCCGCTCCGGGGCGGCGCCCACCTCCCGCCACAGTCGGGCCGCGTCGTCGTCGTCGGTGTAGACCGTGAACCACAGCCGCTCCACCGGCAACTTGTAGTGATCGACCAGCAGCTCCCAGGCGAAGCGGATCGCGTCGGCCTTGAAGTAGTCGCCGAACGAGAAGTTGCCGAGCATCTCGAAGAACGTGTGGTGGCGCGCGGTGTAGCCGACGTTCTCGAGGTCGTTGTGCTTGCCGCCGG
>CAZQYU010000541.1:0-2360 GCA_964597585.1 uncultured Thermoanaerobaculia bacterium | reverse complement strand
CCAACTGCGCCGTCTCGTGATGCTTCGTGTCGCCGAAGCCGCTGGCATCGAGGATGTTCGCGCCCATCCCCAGCTTCTTCGCGGTTTCCTGGGCGATGGCCAGGGCATCGCCCGTCACCATCTTGACCGTCACGCCCATCTGGCCCGCGGTCGCGATGGTCGCCTTGGCATCGTCACGCGGCGGGTCGAACAAGGGCAGCACGCCCAGGAACTGCCACTTGCCTTTCCCCTCGGCCCGGGTCACGCCCAGCGATCGGAACCCGCGCGCCGCGAACTCGTTGACGGCCTCATCGACGGCGGCCTTCACCTTCCCGGCATTCGCCGACATCTCCAGGATCACCTGCGGCGCGCCCTTGGCGACCTGGAACGTCTTGCCGTCGGAGCTCTTGACGGTGGCCTCGGTGCGCTTATGGACCGGGTCGAACGGCTGGAAGTGGACGACCTCATAGCCCGCCAGGGCCTCATCGTCCTTCAGGCCCCCCAGCACGGCGAGGTCGATGGTGTCCTTGTTCTCCGCGCGCGAGGCCAGCGCGGCACACAGGATGACCTGGTCGGCAGGGATGCCGTCCACGCTGAACGGATCGCCCAGCGTCAGCTTGTTCTGGGTCAGCGTGCCGGTCTTGTCCGCGCACAGCACGTCCACGCCTGCCAGCTCCTCGATCGCCGCCAGGCGGGTCACGATCGCCTCGCGCCTGGCCAGCAGGCGCGCTCCGACCGCCATGGTCACCGACAGCACTGTGGGCATCGCCACGGGGATCGCGGCCACGGTCAGCACCAGGGCGAACTGCAGCGTGGTGAGCATCGGGTCGCCGCGGAACAGCGCGACAACGATGATCAGGGCCACGAGCGCGACCGCGAGGATGATCAGGTAGTCGCCGATCTTCAGCACGGCCCGCTGGAAGTGGCTGACGGTCTGCGCCTCCTGCACCAGCTGCGCGGTCTTGCCGAAGTAGGTGCTGGCGCCGGTCGCATAGACCATCGCGTCGGTCTCGCCCTGGCGCACGATGGACCCCGAGAACACCGCCTCGCCGGGCTTGCGTGTCGCCGGCAAGGACTCGCCCGTCAGCGCGGACTGATCCACCTCGACCGGGTCGCCGGTCAGCAGGCGGGCATCGGCCGGCACGATGTCGCCTAGGCGTACCCGGATGACGTCGCCCGGCACCAGCTCGCGCGCCGGCGGGGTTACCCACTTCCCATCGCGCTTCACCTTGGCCTCAATCGCGAGCTTGGCCTTGAGGGCCGCGATCGCGTTGCCGGCCTGGTGCTCCTCCCAGAACCCGACCACCGCGTTGGCCAACAGCAGGATGAGGATGATGACGAAGTCAGGCCAGTGCTGGGCCAGTGCCGAGAGGACGACGGCCACCTCGATCATCCACGGGATGGGGCCCCACAGATAGGTGAGGAACTTCAGGTACGGGTTGTCCTTCTTCTCCTCGATCTCGTTGGGCCCGTACTGGGTCAGCCGCTTCTGCGCCTCGGCCCCGGTGAGGCCGTCGGGCGACGACCCCAGCTTCGCCTGCAGCTCCGGCACGGGCAGGGACTTCAGATCGTCGTTCGACCCGGGCGCGGTCGCCGACTTCGCCTCGGGTGCATCGGGCTGGTCCGCATTCTTCGGCGCCATGATGGATGGTCTCCTGCTCGTGCCCATGCTGCAGATCAACTGAGCTACGCGATGCCTGGTGTCATGGCCGGCCGTCCAGCGCGGCGGTGTACTCGCCGCGGCGCGCGGCCCGGTTGCAGCGGGCTCGATGGGCCAGGGCGGGCTGCGCCGGCGACACGTCGGCTCCCCGCCGTGCGAGATGCCCAGAGCCGGTTGCTGGATGGCGAGCGAAGGGGAACGCCAACGCCCAGGGCAGTTGCGACGCGCCGATCAGGTGCGTGGTCACGAGGGGTCGCCCCACGTCCAGTTCCGGATCTCCGGCAGGTCCTCGCCGTGGCGGTCGATGTAGACCTTGTGCTCGATGAGCTTGTCCCGCATCAGCTGCTTGAGGTAGTCGCCCCTGGCGCCCAGGTCGGGCAGCCGATCAACCACATCCTGCACCAGGTGGAACCGATCCAGCTTGTTCTGAACCCTCATGTCGAAGGCCGTCGTGATCGTGCCTTCCTCGATGTAGCCCCGGACATGGAGGTTGTGGTTGGCTCGCCGATAGGTCAGGCGGTGGATGAGCCAGGGGTATCCATGGAAGCCGAAGATGATGTGCTTGTCCTTCGTGAACAGCGAGTCGTAGTCCGCGTCACTCAACCCGTGCGGATGCTCGGTGCTCGACTGAAGTTTCATCAGGTCGACGACATTGACGACGCGGACCTTCAGGTCGGGCAGGTGCTCGCGGAGGATCGAGACGGCGGCCAGGACCTCCAGG
>CAZQYU010000540.1:0-2366 GCA_964597585.1 uncultured Thermoanaerobaculia bacterium | reverse complement strand
CGGGGCGAAGACCCACCATGGAGCGGTCGATGCCGTCTCGCGCCGCCTCTTGCACCGCCGTTCGTGGGAGACGTCGGTCGAAGCGAGGGAGCTACCTCTTCACCAGCTCGACGCGGCGGTTGAGCGCCCGGCCGGCCTCGGTGTCGTTCGAGCCGACCGGCGCGAGGGGTCCCACCCCGCGTGGCGTCAGCCGCGCCGCCGCGATCCCGTGATCCGAGACCAGCGCCTCGACCACTGCCGCGGCGCGCCGTGCCGAGAGCTCGAGGTTGTGCTCGAAGCTCCCGGACATGTCGGTGTGGCCGACGACGAAAGCCTTCATCTCCGGGTTCTGTGTCAGGAGCTTCGCAATCTCCGTCAGCGCAGCCTCCGACTCGGGCTTGACAACGGCCTTGTCGGTGTCGAAATAGACACCCTGGAGCACCACGTGCCCCGACCGGTCGAGGTCGGCGAGGAGCGCCTCCGCGTCGGCTACAACCTGCTGCTTCATCGGCTGCTTCTCGACGATGTCGAGCCGGTACGCGCGCTTGCCGTAGGGCAGCACCTCGATCCACACCTCCCGGTCGCCGACGGGGACCTTCATGGTGCCCGAGTACCGTCCCTCGTAGAGCACCTTTCCGCCGATGGCACGGACCGCGTCGGTGTAGTTGCGGACCATCTCGATGCCGGACATGTCCGGGGCGCCGTCGACCAGGTGGTACGAGATCGACCTGAAGTGGCCCTCGACGGGAACGCGGCCCTCGTCCGTCGTGAATAGGCGGCTGGTGAACGTCTGCTCCTTGCAGCCCTCGATGTAGAAGCGATCGATCCTGGTGAGGAGGGGGTAGTCCACGCAGCCCTCGCGGTCCTGCTGAGCGACGGCGAGCTGCGGGACCAGGCCGGTGACCAGGGTCGCGATCACGATCCGCCACGCGAAACGTCTCACCCAATGCCTCCCTTCGGGCCTTCGCTTCTCCGTGTGCTTTCGACGACTGTATCACGGACGGGCATGGCTCGCAGGGACGTATCTCAGGGCCGGAAGAGAGCGGACCGAGGAGGTCGAAGCTCTCAGCGGCCTTGATGTCCGTTTCCGCGCCAGGTCAGGCGCTCGCGACGATTTCCTCAAGATCGTCGGACTCGTCCGACCTGAGAATCATCCAGAAGGCTCCCCCTTCGGCGAGCGGGATACGCTCGTCGTTGGGAAACAGACCCGTGTTAACGCACGGGAGAAGGAGGAGCCCGATGGCGCTGTACTGCGGCATCGACTTGCATTCAAACAACAGCTACGTGGCGGTGATCGACGAGACCTTCAAGAAGGTTGCAGAAGGGAGGCTGCCCAACGACCTGGCGGCGGTGGCGGGGATGCTGGCGCCATATCAAGGGGAGCTCGAGGGCGTGGTGGTCGAGTCGACCTGGAACTGGTACTGGCTGGTCGACGGGCTCAAGGAGGCTGGGTACGAGGTCCACTTGGGCAACACCTGGGCCAACCAGCAGTACGACGGGCTGAAGTACGCGGACGACCGGCACGATGCGCGATGGCTGGCGAGGCTCTTGGCGATGGGGATCCTCGCGGAAGGCCATATCTACCCGAAGGAGGAGCGGCCGCTGCGCGACCTGCTGAGGCGGCGCAGCTTCCTGGTCAAGAAGCGGACGTCGCTGCTGCTGGCGATCGGCGGCGCCATTGCGTGCCACACCGGTGGCCGGGTGAAGACGGACGACCTGCGGAAGCTGTCAACGCAAGACGTGGAGGCGTTGGTCCAAGACTCGAGAGTGGCCCTTGCAATCTCGAGCCAGCTCGAGCCGGTCAAGGCGATGGACGTCCAGATCCGCAGGCTGGAGAAGGCGGTGCTTGCCGAGGCGCGCCTGCGCGACGAGTTTCGACCGCTGCTGACGGTGTGGGGGATCGGCAACGTGCTGGCGCTGACCATCATGTACGAGGTCGGTCCGATCAGCCGCTTCGCCAAGGTCGGCAACTTCGCCTCGTACTGCCGCTGCGTCAAGAGCGAGCGGTGGAGCAACATGAAGCGCAAGGGGCGCGGCAACGCCAAGAACGGCAACCCCTACCTGTCCTGGTCCTTCACCGAGGCCTCACACTTCGCGGTCCGTCATCACCCGGTGGCACAGCGATACTTCCAGCGCAAGCGGGCCAAGACCAACGGCATCGTCGCGAACCGGGCGCTGGCTCACAAGCTCGCCCGTGCCTCCTACTACGTGATGCGCGACCAGGTCGACTTCGACCCGGCAAGAGTGTTTGGATGAGAAGACGGGCCGAGGCGGGAGCCAGCATCGGTGTTGGTGAAACCTATGTGCCTGGGTGGACCCGCCTCGGACCCATTCGCAGTGTCATCGACCCGCGCGTCGGCCGTGAGCCACACCGTGATGGCGCCCTC
>CAZQYU010000539.1:0-2390 GCA_964597585.1 uncultured Thermoanaerobaculia bacterium | reverse complement strand
ACCGCCGGCTCCTTCTCGCTGAGAAGCTTGAAGGTGTCCCGCAGGTCGGACCGCAGCAGGAACCTGCGTCCGTCCGACAGCCAGGCGTGCAACACCATGTAGAGCGCCGGGCGATGGGCCTCGGCGAGCGCGTTCAGTTTCTCGATCACCTGTCCTCCTCTTCTGCCTCGATCGGGCGTCGCTCGGTCTCGAAGAACTGCCAGTGCTCAATGCCTTCGAGCACGCCCCAGGCGTGATGGCCGTCCGCCATGTACACGTCGTCCGCCCGGCCGAGCGAGTCGAGCTCCGGCTGGTGGTTGCCCACCACCACCGCCCGGGCTCCCGAACGCAGCATGTCGGCGTCGTTCCCAGAGTCCCCGGCAACCAGGATTCGCTCGGTGTCGAGGCCCCAGCGGCGGGCGAGGTAGAGCACCGCTCTCCCCTTCGACGCCCTCGCGGGCAGGACATCGAGGTAGGCCTCGTGTGAGCTGATCACCGTCGCCGCCACCCCGGCCTCCCGCAGCCGGGCCCGCACTCTGGCAACACTCGGCGCGACGTCGGGATCGATGAAGTAGCTGACCTTGAACCGCCGCTGCTGGCTCTTCGGCTGGGTCTTGAGGCCGGGGAGATCGGCGATCAGCTCCCGAACGCGGTCCGGCTGCCAGCGGTGGTCGATCCTGTGCTGCCAGCCGAGGTCGGGAATCAGACCTCCGGTGGTGTAGTGGATCTCGGTGCCCACCGCCGTGATCAGCACGTCGGGGGTCGGCACCCCCCACTCTTTCAGCACCCGCATGGCGCTCGGCAGCACCCTCCCGGTCGCGATACCGAACGCCACCACCTCCCGGCGGGCGCGCAGCCGCTCGAGCAGCTGCTCGAGTGCCTGACGATCTCCGAGCAGGGTGTGGTCGATGTCGACGACCATCAGCCGCTGGACCGAGGCGAGCTTCACGGCCGCTGACCCGGTCGCGGCCGAACGGTCACGGCGCACCAGCATCCGGCCCACGCTCTTGAGGTAACGCCGGGCGTGCCCTCGCCACGAGTAGTGGTCCCGCGCTCCCCGCTGACCGGCCCGCGACAGCGTGCGCCAGCGGCGCGGATCGGACAGGATTCTGTCAAGTGCCTCGGCCATGTCGTCCGCGTCGAGGGTGTTCACGATCTCACCGTGCCCGCAGTTCTCGAGGATCTCCTTCGGACCCCCGTCGTCGGGCGCAACCACCGGGAGGCCGGTCGCGGCAGCTTCGATCAAGGTCAGGCCGAAAGGCTCGGTCAGCGCCGGGTTGACGAACACGCCATGCTGTCGCGCCGCGAGCCGGTAGAGATCCGGCACGTCCTCCGACGCGTGGTGCTTGGGGTAGGCCACCGAGCCGTAGAGGTCGTTGCGGTCGATCGCCTTGAGCATGCCCTCGAGGACCTTCCGCTGACCGCGGTCCGCGTCGTCGATGTCGTCCCGACTGCCGATCAGCAGCACGAGGTTCGCCCGCTCGCGCAGCTGTGCATGGCCTGCAAAGGCGCTGATGAGCGTCTTCAGGTTCTTGCGCTCATCGGGCCGCTGCACAGCGAGGATCATTGGCTTCTTCGGATCTCGCAGGAAGCGGGCGAGCTCGTGGGCGATCGCGGGCTTCGGGTCGCCCCGACGCGGCGGCCGGAAGCTCGACAGGTCGACCCCCGGCGAGATCACCACCATACGGCTGCGCCGGTGGCGTTCGTACCTCCCGTACTGCTCCTCGACCTCCTGGCGGGTGCTGGCCACGACCAGGTCGGCCGCGGCCAGCGTCTGCTCCTCCTCCTCGATCCGGCGTCCGATGTGGTAGCGCGACTCGATCGTGGCCTCGTCGAGGCCCTTGTCGAGCAGACGTTGACGCTTGACCCGGCCCAGCGAGTGCCCGGTGTGGACGAGGGGACGATTGAGTAGCGCCGCCAGTCGGCGGCCGACGTAGCCGGCGTCAGCGTAGTGACTGTGGATCACGTCCGGGAGCCGGCCGCGGTGGCGGAGGTACTGCAGCGTCTGGTTCACGAGGTCGTCGAGGTACGGCCAGAGCGACTCCTTGCGGACGTAGCGGGAGGGGCCGCACGGCAGGCGGACGATCCACGCTCGCTCCGCGATCTGTTCGCGCGGATCCGCGTACTCCGGATCAACGCGAACATCGAGTATCTGGCGAGTCAGCAGCTCGACGCGGTCGACCCCCTCCTGCTCGGACAGCGCCCGCGCCAGCTCGAGCACGTAGCGAACCTGCCCGCCGGTGTCGGCGTCGCGTCCGAGCTCGGGCTCGCGGCCGCGGATCAGCCCGTGCACGCTGATGAGGAGGATGTCGAGGCCAGCGGTCTCATCGCTCATGACCCTGCCTCCCACCGTTCAAGCAGCCGTCGGTAGCTGGCCCGGTCGTCGAGCACAGCACCCTGCACGGCGCACA
>CAZQYU010000538.1:0-2394 GCA_964597585.1 uncultured Thermoanaerobaculia bacterium | reverse complement strand
CCCTCGACACCGAACGCGCTTGCGATGTCCTCGAGGACAACCTATGCCGCAGTGTGACGAGATGCCAGATGGCGCCTGCGCGTGAGGGGTGAAGCGTGGGGAGTCAGGCGAACGGGCTCAAGAGCCCATGCACGACGTCGCTTTCCCTCGTCCTTGCTCTTTTCTCTTTTCTCTTCACTCTTCACTCTTCACTGGCCCCCTGGAGCAGCCTCACGCGACGGGGTTGCTCAGGCAGCCCACGCCCGAAATCTCGACCTCGACCCGGTCGCCTGCCACCAGGGGACCAACTCCGGACGGCGTCCCGGTGAGCACCACGTCACCCGGCTCGAGGGTCATGACGGCGGCCGCCCAGGCCACGATGACTGCCGGCGAGAACACCATCTCGCTCGTGTTCCCGCGCTGCCGCGGCTCCCCGTTGACCCGGCAGATGATCTCGCGCCCTGCCACCGCTGCCTCCTCGACCCCGGCGACAAGCCACGGCCCGAGCGGACAGAACGTGTCGAAACCTTTGCCTCGGGTCCACTGCCCGTCGCGGCGCTGGAGATCCCGGGCGGTGACATCGTTGGCGCAGGTCATGCCGGCGACCGCTTCCCACGCTTCCTGCGGCTGCACTCCGCGGCACCTTCGTCCGATCACGAGCGCGAGCTCGCCTTCGTGCTCGACCCGCTCAGACAGCGCCGGAACGACGATCGTGTCGCGAGGTCCGATCACACTCGAGGGGGGCTTGAGGAAGAGCAAGGGCTCCTTCGGTACCTCGGCGGCGTGTTCGGCGGCGTGGGCGACGTAGTTCCGGCCGACACAGACGATCTTGGTCGGACGCGCCGGCGGCAGGAGGCGGACCTCGCCGAGCCGGCCGACGACACGCCCCGGGCGCGGCGCGACGCCGTCGAAAGGAGTGCCGGCGGCCTCCACCAGCTCCTCCCCCACGACCACCAACCACCGAGGCTCGCCATCGAGCAGTACCCGCGCCCACCGCACCGGGTCGCGCATCACATCGACCCTCCGTTGACCCATCCTAACCCGCATTCCTCACCCGCGGCGGGTATCGTCTCGGCGCTTCGCCGCTCAACGGCTGAGCTCTGACTGCCACCTCGGCGCCCTCGTCACGTGACGTGGTGAGAAGTGCAGGCTAGACTGGAAGTTCGCATCGCGCCGGGCGGACGGTCCGGTCCGCGACCCGGAGGCCGCATTGACGCTCGCCAACCCCCCCGACGGTCCGACAACGGTCGCCGCGCCGGAGGTCCCGGCGGCACCGCCGAAGGTGCGCCGGGGCCGCAAGGGCAAGATCAACCTCGGCCACCGGATCTACTTCCTCAACCGCGAGCTGAGCTGGCTCGAGTTCAACCGGCGTGTGCTCGAGGAGGCACTCGACACGGGCAATCCGCTGCTTGAGCGCGTCAAGTTCTTGTCGATCTTCGGCTCCAACCTCGACGAGTTCTTCATGATACGGGTCTCCGGCCTGCGCAACCAGCTCACCGCCGGCGCGGTCAAAGCGCCGCCGGACGGGATGACGCCGGCGGAGCAGCTCGCCGAGATCCGCGAACGGCTGCTGCCCATGCTCGAGACCGCACAACGCTGCTGGACGCGTGACCTGACGCCCAAGCTGCGCGATGCGGGCATCACGGCGCTCAAGTGGGAGGAGCTCAAGAACAAGCAGAGGAAGCTCCTGCGAAAGCACTTCAAGAGCGACATCCTGCCGGTGCTGACACCACTCGCATTCGATCCGGGCCACCCGTTTCCGCATATTTCGAACCTGAGCCTGAACCTCGCGGTGGTCGTTCAGGACCCCGAACGGGGACGACGGTTCGCCCGCGTCAAGGTCCCCCAGGTCTTCCCGCGACTGCTCCGCATCCCGCGCGAGGACCGCGCCGGAACCTACGAGCGCCTTGGTCTGGAAGAGCTGAGCTCGACCACCTTCGTGTGGATCGAGGAGGTCATCGCGGCCAACCTCGACCTGCTTTTCCCCGGTCTCGAAGTGACCGCGGCCTACCCGTTCCGGGTCACCCGAGACGCCGACCTCGAGATCGAGGAGGACGAGGCCTCCGACCTCCTCGCGGCAATGCTCGAGGTCGTCGGCCAGCGTCGTTTCGGCTCCGCCATCCGTCTCGAGGTCGACACCCGAATGCCGACCGACGTCCGCGACATCCTGCTCCGAAACCTGCGCCTGGCCCCTTTCCTGCTGTATGCCCAAAACGGGCCGGTCGGCATCGCGGACCTCGCCGAGCTGACCCGCCTCGACCGCCCCGAGCTCAAGGACCCACCGATGATCCCGGCGACGCCGCCCGCCCTCTCCGGGGCCGGGGCGCCGTTCGCGACCATCCGCCAGCGCGACGTCCTCGTCTATCACCCCTACGACAGCTTTGCGCCGGTGGTCGACTTCCTCAACGCCGCCGC
>CAZQYU010000537.1:0-2397 GCA_964597585.1 uncultured Thermoanaerobaculia bacterium | reverse complement strand
CGCGTCACCGAGGTCCGGCTCGAGCTCAAGGACCTGTACTCGGCGCTCGAGGAGGCGAAGGCGGATGTGCTCGGGGTCTACGACATCTACGCCCTGGCCGAAAAGGGGGTCATGGACCCGTCGATTCTGCAGTCCCTACCCTGGACCTACACCGCCGGCCTGTTCCGCAGCGCCCGCTTCGGCACCACCGAGGCGCACGGACTCGGGGTCGTGATGCAGGCCAGCTTTCTGCTCGAGAAGGGTGCACTCGAGGTCACTCCGGAGGGACGCCTGCGGCCGGTGCCCGAGCGCTTCCCGGGGGTGATCCGCGAGCTCGCCCACGAGCTCCTGATGGTGCAGGCGCGAGGCGACTACGACGGCGCCAAGGCGCTCGTCGCAAGGTACGGAACCGTGCCGCCGGTGATGCAGACGATTCTGGACGGCCTGTCCGACATCCCGGTCGATGTCGATCCGGAGTATCCGATGACGGGTCTCGGCGAGTGAAGACGCTGGAATTGGGTCTCAAGTCGAATCCCTCCAGCCGGATGGACATTTTCCGGCGTGGAGTTCACAATCTGCCGATGCGGCGCGAGGCCGCGAAGGGAGGAGCGCGAGAATGCCTGTACGGGACCTGACGATCGCCATGGTGGGCTCGGGCGGCGACGGCGTGGTCACCATGGGTGACATGATCGCCCAAGGCGCGGCCCGCGAGGGCCTTAACGTGATGAAGGTCGAGGCCTACGGTCCGCAGATCCGGGGTGGCGAGTCGTCGTGCACCGTCCGAGTCAGTGCCGGCCCGATCTACTCCCAGGGCGATCAGATCGACGTCCTGGTGGTGTTCAACTGGGCGGACTTCGCCCGCTTCCGCGGTGAGCTCGTGTGCGCCTCCGACGCGATCGTGATCTTCGAGGCGACCGACGAGAAGCCGCACGACCAGATCGATCTCGGAGTCGAGGATACCGTCCGCTGGGTCCCGGTCCCGTTCATCCAGCTTGCGAAGGACGCCGCCGGCACGACTCTGGCCAAGAACATCGTGACGCTTGGACTTCTGAGCGGTATGTTCAGGCTCCCCGAGGCGACACTGCGTCGGGCGGTCGAAGGCAAGTTCAAGAAGAAGAAGACCGAGGTGCTGGAAGCCAACCTGCGAGGCTTCCAGGCCGGGATCGACTTCGCCGCGACAATCAGCGACCAGGCCGCGGGAAAGCGCTTCCAGTTCGAAACGAAGGAGCCGATGCTGCTGATGTCGGGCAACGAGGCGTGCGCGGTCGGCGCGCTCCACGCGGGCTGCCGGTTCTTCGCCGGGTACCCGATCACGCCGTCGTCCGAGATCCTGCACTTCCTCTCCGAGTGGATGCCCAAGATGGGTGGCTACCTGGTCCAGACCGAGGACGAGCTGTCCGCGATCGGCGCCGTGATCGGCGGCTCCTTCGCCGGGGTCAAGTCGATGACCGCGACCTCGGGCCCCGGCCTCGCACTGATGACCGAGATGCTCGGCCTGGCCTCGATGGCCGAGGTGCCGGCGGTGATCATCGACGTCCAGCGCGGCGGTCCGTCAACAGGTCTGCCGACCAAGAGCGAGCAGTCGGACCTGTGGCAGGCACTGTGGGGCTCCCACGGCGACGCGCCGCGGGTGGTGCTGGCACCGTCCGACGTCGAGGACTGCTTCCACGCGACCGTGGCCGCGTTCAACATCGCCGAGGAAGCGCAGATGCCGGTGATCGTGCTCTCGGATCAGTTCGTCGCCCAGCGCCGCGAGACGCTGTCGATGCTGACCCTCGACCACGAGGTCAAGAGCCGGCGCGTGCCGACCATCGGCGAGCTCGAGGGCTTCCGCCGCTACCGCGACACCAAGACCGGGGTCTCGCCGATGACCTGGCCCGGGATGAAGGGCGGCGAGTACCAGACCAACGGGCTCGAGCACGACGAGTTCGGCCAACCGTCCTCGATGTTCCTCACCCACGAGAAGATGAACGCCAAGCGCTACCGCAAGCTGCGTGGGGTGCGCGACGACTACAGCTTCTTCCGCCGCTACGGCTCCGAGCGGGCCGACGTCGGCGTGATCTGTTGGGGCTCGTCCAAGGGTCCGGTCAAGGAGGCCGTGCTGCGGGCCAACGGGCGCGGCGAGCGGGTGGCCGCCTTCGTACCGCAGCTGCTGTACCCGTTCCCCTACCACGAGTTCAAGGAGTTCCTGGCGACCGTGAGCGAAGTCATCGTGGTCGAGCTCAGCTACTCGGCCCAGTTCTACAAGTACCTGCGGACGTTCCTCGAGCTCCCCGAGGGTCACACCTTCGTCTACAAGCGCTCGGGCGGCAAGAACCTCACCGTCGGAGAGATCGAAGACAAGATCCAGAAGGTCCTGGAGATGGGCGCCCTGCGGCGGGAGGTGTTGGTATGAACGCGACAACGGTGACGGACATC
>CAZQYU010000536.1:0-2400 GCA_964597585.1 uncultured Thermoanaerobaculia bacterium | reverse complement strand
CGCCGGGAGATGGAGGGTTCGACATGATTCTCACCTCGCTCGCGCTGGCGGCAGCAGTCGCCGCCACGGCCCCTGCCGTCATCCCGCCCCACGCGACCCAGCTCGCCCAGGGCGTCACGGCCTCGGCGATCGAGGGGCCGACCCGGTTCCTCTCCAACGACCTGCTCGCGGGTCGGGCGCCCGGCACACCCGGCGAGGTGCTCGCCCGCGAGTACCTTTCGAGCAGCCTCGAGCTGCTCGGGCTCTCACCCGGGGCTCCCGACGGAAGCTGGCAGCAGCGCTTCCAACTGGTCGGCCTGACGACACACGCCCCACTGACCTGGACCTTCGCCGCCAGCGGAGGCGACGTCAGCCTCAAGTTCTGGGACGACTTCATCGCCGCCAGCGGTGTGCAGACCCCGAGCGCCGAAATCGACGGCGCCGAGCTGGTCTTCGTCGGCTATGGGATCGTCGCTCCGGAGTTCGATTGGGACGACTACAAGGGCGCCGACCTCACCGGCAAGGTCCTGGTGATGCTCAACAACGACCCCGACTGGGATGACTCGCTGTTTGCCGGCAACCGCCGCCTCTACTACGGGCGCTGGACCTACAAGTACGAGGAGGCGGCCCGCCACGGCGCTGCTGGCGCCATCATCATCCACACCACTCCGTCGGCGGGCTACGGCTGGAAGGTCGTGCAGACCTCGTGGACCGGCGAGCAGTACGAGCTTCCCGCCGCCGGCGAGCCGACGATCCAGGTCAAGGGGTGGACCACCGAGGCCGCGACCCGTCGTCTCCTGGCCGCCGCCGGGCTCGACCTCGACGAGCTGACGAAGAAGGCCCACTCGCGCGACTTCATCCCCGTGCCGTTGGGCATCAGGACCTCGCTCAAGCTGAACAACGACGTCAGCCGGACTGAGGCGGGCAACGTGATCGGGCTACTGCCCGGGAGCGACCCACAGCTGGCCTCGCAGTACGTGGTGTTCAGCGCCCACCACGACCACCTCGGCGTCGGTGAGCCCGACGAGACCGGCGACACGATCTACAACGGCGCCCGCGACAACGCCACCGGAGTCGGGATGGTCCTCGCGATCGCCCGCACGTTCGCGCAGATGCCGACGCCGCCGCGCCGCTCGATGATGTTCGTGCTCGTCACCGGCGAGGAGTCAGGGCTGCTGGGCTCGGCCTACTTCGCGGCCCATCCCCCGGTTCCGGTGGCGTCGATCGTCGCCGACATCAACTTCGACTCGGGCAACATCTTCGGGCGCACCCGAGACGTCGCCGAGATCGGCAGGGGGAAGTCGGACCTCGACGAGGTGCTCGAGGCGGCGGCGGCGCTGCAGGGCCGCACGGTGACCGACGAGGCATACCCGGACCGCGGCGCCTATTACCGCTCCGACCAGTTCTCGATGGCAAAGGTCGGGATACCCGCGCTGTACTTCTCCTCCGGCACCGACTTCATCGGACGTCCGGCAGGCTGGGGCCGCGAGGTCGGCAACGCCTGGCTGGCGGCGCACTACCACCAGCCCAGCGACGAGATGGCGCCGGACTGGAACTGGGACGGGATGGTCGAGGACGCGCGCCTCGGCTTCATGGTCGGGCTCGCGGTGGCCGACGCCGACCAGCCGCCGCAGTGGCGGCCGGGCGACGAGTTCGCCCACCTGAGGCCGGCCGGCAACGGGACGGCCGCGCAGCAGTAGAACGCGCGTTGGCGCCTGAAAACGGGCGCTGGCTCGCACCACGCCCTCCTCCACACAGGGACGACGCATGACACGCTCGGCCCTGTGCAGGCTTGTGCCGCGCCACGAAGCGCGGCTCCGGCCGCGGGATCGGCGCGGAGGGCGCGACCGTGTGAGGCGTCGGAAGCCTCGACTCACTGACGGGCCCTGGAGGCCCGGCCGGAAGCCTCCTCACGGCTGCGAATCGCGACCGAGGTGCAATCTGAGGCGGAGTGCTGAAGGACGTCGGGTCGGGCCTGAGGGTACAGCCGGATGTCGCTGCAACGAGCCGGTCGGGTTTCGCAGCGATGCCGGCGACGATTCTGGAGCGCACCGGACGCCGCGGCTTCCAAGACCTTTGAAGATCCGGTTCATGATACCTCGTCGCTCGAAATCTCGCGTTCCTTGGTAGGGATCACTCGAGCTGCGACTGCAGACGAGCGGAACGGGTGGCCGACCGGGCATGCAACAACGCTGCACCCCCGGCACAACCGCCGACCCGGAACCCGCCAGGAGGAAGCGCATGTCCCGTCAACACCACTTGACGTCGCCCTCATCCATGTCATCCTCCCCGCGTCACATGCGGCCGCACGCAGCCGGGCCCTTCGTCGCGGCGGTGGTGCTCCTGCTCGGGGCTGGGCAGAGCGTTCTCGCGAGCACCCCTCGCACCGCTCAGTTCCAGATCAACACCGTGACCGGCAGC
>CAZQYU010000535.1:0-2407 GCA_964597585.1 uncultured Thermoanaerobaculia bacterium | reverse complement strand
CTGGTCATCGGTCAGGCGGTCGAGCTCGCCGAGCGGCTGCTCTCGGCGCCGGTCTGGCTGCGCTGGCCGGCATGGGGAGCTCTTGCCCTGTTGCTTCTGATCGTCGTCGCGGCCGCACTGCGGCTCGTGGTCGCCAGCCTCCGGCTCCGCCGGGTCGGCCAGGTCGACGTCCGGGCGCTGGCCGCCCTCGCCGAGCGCGGCACCCTGCGGCGGCTCGCGGGCGCCCGCCTCGACGCTGCCGTCGATCGGCTCAGCGCCTATCTCGAGGCCTACCCCTTGGAGGGTGACGCCGCCCGTGTCCGGCTGGTCCGCAGCGGCTTCTCCCCGGAGCAGCTCGACCGCCTCGTCGCCCAGCGCGCCCGGCTGCTCGACCGCGACCGCCACCCCGGCGCGGAGCCATGGCTGCAGGAGTTCGCGTCGGGCTTCCAGGCCGAGCTGGAAGCGGCCGCGCGCCGCCGCGTCATCCGCGCAGCACGCCTCGTCGCCGCCAAGACCGCGGTCACGCCGCGCTCGATCGACACCGCGATCGTGCTCCACGCCGCCCTTGCCATGGTCGGCGACCTGTGCCGGATCTTCCAGCTCCGGCTCGGCACCCTCGGGACCGCCGTGGTGCTCGGTCGCGCCTTCGCCCTGGCCTACCTCAGCGGACAGCTCCAGCAGGCGACCGAGACCTTGACCCGCGACGCGGCCGCCGACGGCGCCGGCCAGCTGCTCCACGGGCTGCCCGAGGGAATCGGCCAGGTCGGCTCCAAGATCGCCGGCGCCCTCGCCCCCAAGGTGGCCGAGGGCACCGCCAACGGGATCCTGCTGTGGCGTCTCGGCATCGCGACCATTCGTCTGCTGCGGCCGGTGGCCCCGATCCAGAAATGACCCAGGGGAGGAGTCGATGAACCCGACCATGGACTACGACGAGCTTGACGGCACGGCCCTGGCGGCGCTGGTCGCGAGCGGCGAGGCCTCGCCCGCCGAGCTCGTCGACGAGGCGATCCTCCGTATCGAGGCCCGCAACCCGCAGGTCAACGCCGTCGTCCAGACCCAGTTCGAGGCGGCGCGGACGCGGGCCACCGGCCCGCTCCCCGACGGGCCGTTCCGCGGCGTCCCGTTCCTCCTGAAGGACCTGCTCGCCGAGCAGGAGGGCGAACCCTCGACCGCGAGCTGCTCGTTCATGACCGGCTGGCGGGCGCCCCGAGACGCCGAGCTGGTACGCCGCTTCGGCGCCGCCGGCGTGGTCGTTCTCGGCCGCACCAACACTCCCGAGCTCGGCCTGCTCGGCGTCACCGAGCCCGCCCTGCGCGGCCCCGCCCGCAACCCCTGGAACCTCGGCCACACCACCGGCGGCTCCTCCGGGGGCTCGGCGGCGGCGGTCGCCGCCCGCATGGTGCCCATGGCCCACGGCGGCGACGGCGGCGGCTCGATCCGGATCCCCGCCTCGGCGTGCGGGCTGGTCGGGCTCAAACCCACCCGGGCGCGCTCGCCGATGGGCCCCTTCCGCGGCGAGTCGTGGGACGGCCTCGTGGTCGAGCACGTGCTGACGCGCTCGGTGCGCGACTCGGCGGCCATGCTCGACGCCGTCCACGGCCCCGACCCCGGCGCGCCCTACCAGGTCCTGCCGCCCGAACGGCCTTTCCGCAAGGAGGTCGGCGCCGATCCCGGCCGGCTCCGCATCGCGTTCACAGCCCGCGCCCTGTTCGGGTCGACCACCCACTCCGACTGCGTCCGTGCAGTCGAGGACGCCGCCCGACTCGCCGAGTCGCTCGGCCACCACGTCGAGGAAGCCTGCCCGCCCTACGACCGCGACACCCTCGTCCGCGGCTACCTGCTGGTGGTGGCCGCCAACACCTCAGCCGCGCTGCGCCTGCTCGGCGAGCTGGTCGGGCGCGAGCCGACCGCCCGCGACGTCGAGCCGCCGACCTGGCTGCTCAAGCGGATCGGCGACGCGGTCACCGCCGCCGACTACACGTGGTACCGCCAGGTCATGCAGCGTGCGGCGCGCGAGATGGTGCCGTTCTTCGAGCGCTACGACGTGCTCCTCACGCCGACCCTGGCCGCACCCCCGGTCACGGTCGGTGCGCTCGACCTCACCGCGGCCGAGCGCGCCCTGGCCGGCTTCCTCGGCGCGGTCCCGGTCCGCCGCCTGCTGCTCGTCGCCCTCGACCAGCTCGCCAAGGACTCCCTCGACGCGACCCCGAACACGATGCTGTTCAACATCACCGGGCAGCCGGCGATCAACCTGCCCCTGATGTGGAACGACGGCGGACTGCCGATCGGCAGCCAGTGGGTCGGACGGTTCGGGGACGAGGCCACCCTGCTCCGGCTCGCGAGCCAGCTCGAGCAGGCACGGCCGTGGGCTGCCCGGAGGCCGCCGCTGCTCGACGTGGGGTGAGGAACGCAGGCTCGTCTCACCCCA
>CAZQYU010000534.1:0-2413 GCA_964597585.1 uncultured Thermoanaerobaculia bacterium | reverse complement strand
TCGAGAGCTGCCCGGTCGCCACCGAGTCCCGCGACATCCCGCTCTCCCACACCCTCGCGAGCGGCAACCGCCGCCTCGTCCTGCAGCCGCTCACGACCCTGCCCGCCGGCCACCGTTTCCGGCTGACCCTGACGGCCGAGCACCTCGTCGACGCGCAAGGCATGGCCTACCCGCCCGGCGCCCCCTCCGAGTTCCTGTTCGCCACCCGGCCGCGCGAGGCCCAGCCGCTGACCGACGCCATGGCCGGTTCCCCGCCGGCCGCCCGCGACCTGCTCCAGGTCGGCAACCTCCTCCTCGCCGCCACCGCCGACGGCCGCCTCGTCGCCGTTGACGCCAGCACGCCGACCGGCGTTCCCGACGGCCGCCTGACGGTCCACGCCGTCGGCGACCTTGCCGGCGATCAAGTCCGCGCCCTCGCTACCGACGGCCACGGCCGGATCGCCTTCGCGATCCACCTCGGCGCGAGCTGGTCGGTCAAGGTCGCTCGTGTCGAAGACATCCGGGGCGCCGACCAGCCGTGCCCCGCCCTGCCCGCGTGGGTACCCGAGGGCACTCCGTGCTTCCCGGTCCTGGCCGGCGGCGTCAAGATCGGCTACCGCGTCGACGCCAGCTCCGGCCTGCTCGCCACCGAGTGGCTGGCCCTCGGCGCCATGCCCACCGGCACCCCCGTCGACCTCGAGATGCTGCTCGACGACGAGACCGGCGAGACCCGCGACCTGGCCTCGTTCTACGGCGCCTACCGCGCCGACGGCACGCCCGAGACGCTCGGCGAAGTGAGTCCGAACGCCGATGGCTCCGTGAGTATCACTCTGGAGCTGCGCTCGTCCTACCGACGCGCCTCCGACGGCACCGCCGAGCCGACCACCGGCACCGTACTCACGCTCGACGACGTGACCCGGCCCGAGACCTGCGACGACGAACCCGGTTACGACCGCTACCAGCGCGTCACCATCGACAACGTCACCACCGGTCAGACCTGGTCCACCGACATCGAGAACCCCTGGGACGGCAGCGGCGCCGACGGTACCGCAACGATCGAGGTCACGGCCCGTCCGACCGACCACCTGCGCGTGCGCTACAACCTGCGCACCTACGGCTACCTGGCGGTGATGGGCAGTGGCATCACCGTGATCGACCTCGACCGCTTCTACCGCCTGCCCCTGAGCTCCGCGTCTCCCGGGGCGATGCAGTGCGGCCGACGTCTCGCCGCTCTCGAGGGCCAGGAGGTCGACTTCTCGCCCTGCAGCCCGCCCGGCTCGGGCCCCCACGGCCTCGCCTTCACGCCGTCCCTCGCGGTGCTCGGCGCCACCGGCTGCGAAAACACTGGCGGCTGCCGCGGCGAGCACGCCCTGACCGTGGTCTCGCCCCTGGTCCACCTCGGCGGCGTCGTCTCCCAGTCGCCCACCGACCAGCCCGGCGAGCTCGGCGTCAGCCCGCCGCTCGCCTGCATCTCGACGGTCGCGGGTACCCCGACCCAGCTCCATGCGGTCGCGGTCGCCGAGGACGTGCCCTGGATCGACCGCCACCGGCGCGGTTCCCTCGACGGCACGTTCTCTGTGGCGCCCAGCCTGTCCGGTGCGCCCGCCCTCACCCGCACCGGCGACCTCGTCGCCATGTCCCTCGGCGACGCCGGCGCCTTCGTCTTCGACGCCTCCCGGCGCGACCTCGAGCTGATCGGCCACCTCCACGCCGAGGGCCACTCCGTGTTCCGGCTCCAGGTCGACGCGCCCCGCGGCCTGCTGCTCGCGGGCGGCTTCGACGCCGCCGGAGCGCCGGTCATCGACCTCTGGAAGCTCGCCGCGGTCAACGGCGGGACGGACGACTCGCGGCCCCTGGCAACACTTCAGGGTGTCCCGTGGACCACCGCCGACCTCGGCCTCGACACCACCGGCACCGGGCTCCTCCACACCTGGGACTCGGGCCGCGGGGCCGACGCCGTGCCCTACGCCGAGCCCACCTTGAGCTTCTCCGGCCTCTACCTGGGCGACGAGCAGGCGGACGGATCGCGCCACCTCGAGACCCGCTCCACCGCCCGCTTCGCGCCCCTCGGCGTCCCGCTCACGCTCTCCCGCCAGGCCCAGCTCGACGGCACTGACGAGCTGCGCTCCCGCTACACGGCGGCCTTCCGGGTCCGCGCGGCGCTGCCCGGCTCCCTCGGCGACACCCTCACCGTGCGCCTCGAGAGCCTGCGCGCGCGGCCCGACGACAGCCTCCTCGCCACCGCGGACCTCGGCCCGGCGCTCGCGCCTCCCGGCGGACCCGGCTGGCCCGACGCCGCCGTCAGTGTGACCCTGCACCGCCTCGGCACCGGCGACGCCGGCCCCGGCGGACGCCTCAGCGACGCCTGGAACCTCTACCAGTCCGAGGAGACCGTCGTGCTGCTCGCCGACCCGCGCGCGAGCGAGGACTACAC
>CAZQYU010000533.1:0-2426 GCA_964597585.1 uncultured Thermoanaerobaculia bacterium | reverse complement strand
GTTCCGTCCTGGGAGATCACCGCCCCGGGGAAGGCCGCCTGAAGGCCGGCGGGATCCGGGGAGGGGATCTCGCTGACGAGCTCGCGCCGGCCCGTGGCGAGGTCGAGTGCGAAGATAGCGAGCGGTACATCGTGTCGCGCGAGGTAGAGGGTCCGGCCGTCGCTGCTGAAGCGGACGGCTTGGTCTCCCGGCTCTGTGCCCGTGATCCCGCGGGCGGTCCCGCCGTCGAGTGGGAACAGGGACAGCCGTCCGTCCCGGTCGAACAGCGCGGCGTCCCTGCCATCGGGCGAGACCGGGATCCTGCGTCCGCTGCTGATTCCCTCCGGCGTGAACGGGGTCCACGCCCCGGTGGTGAGGTCGACGAGATAGCCGCGTTTGCCGTGGTCGGGCTCGCTCGCCAGGACGATGAGACCTCGCCCGTCCGGGAGCCACCCCGCGTCATCGACCCTTCGGGACCCCACGTCGACCGTCCGCGGCTGGCCGGCTCCCAGTGGATAGAGCACCAGACGTGGACGGGACTTCGCTCCAAAGACGAGAGCCGCAGCCTGGCTTGCGTCGGGGGAGAGGGCGAGGGCAGAGCCTTCGCCGAGGCGGACGGCGGGAGAGCCGTCGATCCTCCGCACGAAAACGGTGTAGCTCGTTCCGCAGCTGTCGCCAGCGCACTCGAGCAGTATCAGGCTGCCGTCCGCCGAGATGTCGGTTGCGAAGGAGTAGGACAGCCACGAGAGGTCCTGCGCCTGGCCCTGGCCGGTTCCGATGCGCTGCGCAACGATCTGGATGGTCCGTGCCTGAGACACCACGAGCAGCCGGCCGTCCTTCGCCACGTCCTGGAGAAAGAGGCCGGTCGGTCCGGTGAGCAGCTGCCGGGTGTGGCCGTCGAGATCCACCGCGTAGACGCTCTGGGGTGTCGCGCCGTCGTAGGCGGAGAAGATCAGCTCCGACCCGGAGGGCGCCCACGCGAGGCCCTGGATGCCGCTCCAGTCGGGGCCGAGAGGCTGCTCCGTGTTGGTCGCGAGATCGAGCAGCGCCACACGGCCGCGGTCGTCGCCGTCCACGGGATGGTCGAGGAAGGCGATGTGGGTGCCGTCACCCGAAATCCGGGGGTGGCTGATCCAGCCCCCGGTCTCGTATCGCACCGTTCCCACCGGGTACTCCAACCGCTTGCCGGTCCTCATCCAGCGCACCACCGCGAGGTCGGCGCCGTCGGGCGACCAGTCGGCCGCGAGCACGTCGTCGGCGACCTGCCGCGGGGCGGCACCGAGCATCGGGACTCGAGCGAGGGTGCCGCGGCCCATCCAGCCGGTCAGCCGGTAGTCGAGCGCGATCGCGAGCTCACCCTCCTTCGACACCGCGAGGAGGTCGGCGTCGGGCAGGTCGAGGGTCGAGGTCTCCGGGCTCCCGGGCCTCGTGAGGTGAAGTCGGAAGGGCCCGCCGTCCCAGGCCGCACCGAACACCACGCTCTCACCGTCCGGGGTGAAACGGGCGCCGTCGATCATGCCGCGCCCGAACGACACGGTCTGGAAGCCGATGTGGGGCTCGGCGGCCGCGGGCCGGGCCTTCGCTCTGCTGGTGCCGAGCCAGAACGCCGCGACAGCGAGCGCAGCGGTCGCGACGGTACCGCAGAGCCACAGGACGTTGCGTCGGCGCTTCTTCGGAACTCGCGGTGCCCTGGCGGTCCAGGTCGAGGGTTCGGCGAGACTCGACAGGTCGAAGGCGACATCGCGCATCGACTGGAAGCGCCTCGCGGGGTCCTTTTCCAGGCAGTGCATGACGATGCGTTCGATGACGGTCGGTGCGGCGGTGCCGGACAGCTCCAGCGGGGGCGGCTCGTCGCGCAGGATCGAGACCATGGTCTCGATGGCGTTCGTCCCGTGAAAGGCCCGCCTGCCACTCAGCATCTCGTACAGGAGGCAACCGAGCCCGAAGATGTCCGCGCGGGCGTCCACCGGCTCGCCGCGCACCTGCTCGGGTGCCATGTAGCCGACCGTTCCGAGGACCATGCCTGGGTTTGTCGGACCGGCCGCCATGGACACCGTCTCACCGGTCGCGTCCGCGAGCGGGTGGACTCGGGCGAGGCCGAAGTCGAGGATCTTGACCCGGCCCTGGCGGTTGATGACGATGTTGGCGGGCTTCAGGTCGCGGTGGATGATCCCCCGGTCGTGGGCCGCCGCGAGGCCTTCCGCGATCTGCGTGGTCCAGGCGATGGCCTCGGCGGGTGCCACCGGTCCCCGCACCAGCCGGTCCTTGAGATTCTCGCCGTCGAGCAGCTCCATGATCGCGAAGGCGGTCTCGTTGATGCGGCCGAAGTCGAAGATGGCCAGAATGTTCGGGTGGGAGAGCGTGGCCACCGCTTTGGCTTCTCGCTCAAAGCGCGCGAGCGCCACGGGGTCGTTCGCCATGTCCGGCGCGAGCACCTTGAGCGCGAC
>CAZQYU010000532.1:0-2430 GCA_964597585.1 uncultured Thermoanaerobaculia bacterium | reverse complement strand
AGATCTTCTCCCACTGCGAGAACACGAGGTTGCTGGTGATCATCACGCTGCGGCGCTCGTAGCGCGCCGAGAGGAACGTGAACAGCACCTCGATCTCCTCGCGATCCTGCTGCACGTAGCCGATGTCATCGATCAGCACCGCCTCGAAGCCATCGAGGCGCCTGATCACCCGTTCCAGTTCCAACTCACGCTTGGCGATCAGGAGTCGCTGCACGAGCTTGAAGGCGGGGAGGAAGAGCACCGAGCGGCCCTGGCGCACGAGTTCGTGGCCCACGGCACACAAGGCGTGGGTCTTGCCGCGGCCGGGAAGACCGAAGGCCAGCACGTTCTCGCCGTGCTCGAGGAAGCTTCCCGCGTAGAGCGTGCTCAGCTGCTTGCGCACCTTCGCGGTCAACTTCGAGGTGTCCAGCGTCTCCTTCGTCTTCTCCAGGGGCAAGCCGCTCTGTCGAAGCAGCCGCTCGATCCGACGCTCCTGCCGATCGGCCACCTCGCGCTCGCACAGCTCGGCGAGGAAGCGCTCGTAGCTCCAGCCCTCCTCCGTCGCAAGGCGAGCCACCTCCTCCGAGTCCAGGGCGAACGACGGCAGCTTCAGGGTCTTGAGGAACAGCCTCAGCCGTTCCCTGTCGCCCGAGCGACTCATCGGGCCACCTCCTCGCTGGCCTCGGGCGTGAGATCGTCGTACGAACTCAGGTCCACCTCGGCAGCCGCCACCGCGGGCACGCAGGGTCGCTCGCTCTTCAGCTCCCTCACGACCTCGTCGAGCCGGGGCAGGACCCCCGTGTCGAGGAGCCTGCGTACCGCAGCCTCCACCGGTCCCTGGCCCGTGTCCTGAGCACGCTTGAGGACCTGCAGGTAGTTCGTGTCAGCCGACCACGTCGCCAGCGAGGCGTCCAGCCGTTCCCAGGCCTCCCGGAAGGTCGACGTCGGGAAGAGCGCGTCCCGGTAGCGGTAGCGCCGGAACGCGCCCGGCTTCTTCACCATCCACCCGATCACGTGACGCCAGTTCACGTTGTGGGCGCCCCGCCCTCGCACGCGCTCCAGCGTGACCTGGTGCTGGCCGCCGAGGTACACCTTCACGCGCGTCTCGTGGACGTGGACGCGAACCCTCTCCCCGATCAGCCTCGCAGGCACCGAGTACGTACAACTCTTGGCCCGGATCGTGCTCCCACTGCCGACGCGCACGTCAACCACCTTGTAGTCGGGGAGCCGCCGTACCCCCAGGGGCCGCATCACCGCAAGCTCCTCGGCCAGCCGCGTGCTCCGGCCGCGATTGCCCTTGCGAAGCACGGCCTGGAGCCACGCCTCGTACGCCGCCAGGCTCTCGAAGTCCCGGCTGCCTCGAAGCAGGAGCTCCTGCTCGAGGTGACGCTTGAGCGCTCCGTTCATCGCCTCGATCGAGCCGTTCTGCTCCTTCCTGCCCACCTCCGTGGTGCGGGGCGACATCCCCAGGTGGCGCATCAGCGCCTCGTACTCGTCGTTGAAGACCCACGCCGAGTCCACGAGATGCGTCGCCGCGGTCGAGTGGTCGGTCTGGTGGTACTGCGGCACATGGCCCAGCTCGAACACCGCGTTCTGCACGCCTTCCGAGAGCGCCAGGATCGACTCGCTGCGGCACGGCGTTGCCCACCGCCAGTTCGAGTACGGGAGCACCGACACGCACAACAGGTGCGGGAAGGGCTGGCCCTGGATGGTGATGCCCAACACCTTGGCGTGGGTGAAGTCCGTCTGGAGGGCCTCGCCCGGGCGGTGGGCCTGGGGGAAGAAGATCTCCTTCTCCGGTCCCTGGGTCGCTCGCCAGTGCTTGACCCGCCGCTGGAACGTCCGCAGGTGCGCGTCCTGGTAGCGCCCTGGGCGCAGGCCCTGGAGGTGCTCGAAGAGGGCCTTGGCCTCCAGGGTGGGGGCGTCGGCGAGCATCGCCACCATCGTCGGCCAGTCCTCCGCGAACGGGTCCGGCCGCGTGCGCCAGCTCCGCTCCGCCCCACGCTCCGACGGCAACGGCCCGCTGACGTACTTCCGGGCCGTGTTGCGGTGCATCCCGGCCCTCATCGCGGCCACCTCCAGGCTCCACCCCCGAGCCCTCTCGGCCCGGAGACGGAGCACTTGCTCATCCGTCGTGCGCATCCAACCTGCCTCCCTGGGGATACAGGGAAGGCTCCGGCGCCGACCGACACCGCCCCGGCAAGGGGCCCCGACTGCACAGGTGCAGTTGTCGCAGCCCGGAAATCAGGGCTCTGCGGGCGATGCACACGAGTAGTTGTCGCCGGGTCCGGCCCCGCATGCACACGGGTAGTTGTCGTCGCCAGCTGACCTCGGGTCACTCCGCCCGGATGCACAAGTGTGGATGACGTCGCTGCACAGGGGTAGTTGTCGCCGCGCATCCTCGACCGCTTCCACATCATGGCCCACTTCAGCAAGGCGATCGACGAGGTG
>CAZQYU010000531.1:0-2432 GCA_964597585.1 uncultured Thermoanaerobaculia bacterium | reverse complement strand
TCGGCGGGTCGGTACATGGACCCGGCGACGACGAACCTGCCGTACTGGGGGGTGAACCGCTGGACCCAGTACCAGTGGTGGTCGTGCTCGCTGGTCGCCCTCCAGGAGGGTTTCGACCCGGCCAGGTGCCCGGCGATCGCCGGCATGCTCGGCTACCGCTGGCGCACCGATCCCGAGGGATGGGACCCCTTCGGCTGGTTCCTCGACCCGGCCTCGGACATCTACGGCGCCGGCGGCCGGACGTTCGTTCCCGACCTCGAGTCGGCGTACTCGGACCAGCTCGTCCTCGGCTACGAGCGGGCCCTCTCCCCGCGCAGCTCGGTCGAGCTCAGCTACGTGAACAAGAAGACCCGCGGCCTGTTCGAGGACACCTGCGACGGCAACATCCCGGTGCCGACAGAGGGCGGCGCCTGCGACGGCTACGCGATGGCCAACCTGCCCGGTCTGCGGCGAGACTACGACGCGTTCATGCTCCGCTACGAGAGCCGGACCCTGGACTGGCTGACCCTGCTCGCCTCCTACACCTGGTCTGACTCCAGGGGCAACCACGACTCGCTCGGAATGACCGCCGGCTATGACGTCTACCCCTGGCACTGGCAGAACCAGTACGGCTACCTCGCCGATCATCACCGCCACTGGCTGAGGGTCAACGGCTTCGTGCTGCTGCCCTGGGACCTGGTCGTGGGCTTCAACGCGAGCTGGCGGTCCGCGTTCCGGTGGACGCCGCAGGAGGACTCCCTCGACATCCCGGAGATGGGCTACGGCAGGGCCTTCGTGGAGCCGCGCGGCAGCCGCGAGGGGTACGGCCACACCTGGCTCGACCTCCAGCTGGTCAAAGGCTTTGCCATCGGTCCCACCCGCCTCGAGCTCAACGTCTCGGTGCTCAACGTGCTCTCGAAGGAGGACGTGACCGAGGTGTGCGAGCTGGTCCGGGGCTGCGGCGACTTCGCCCTCGGCGCGCCGACCTCCTGGGAGAGCCCTCGTCAGTGGGAGCTCGGGTTCAGGTTGATGTTCTGATGGAGCCGGCCGGACCCCCGAGCTCCTCTGTGCTACTCCTGGGTCACAAGTTCCTCCGGTTTGGCGACATTCTGTGAAGCGACGACTCGGAAGTACCGAGCCAATTTCGAGATACGGAGTCTTGAACCACCAAGACACCAAGCCATCGCATTGGCAGTTGAGCGGTCTCGCAGGGCCGCGCGCCGGGCGCGCGGCGGGGGCCCATACGGCCGCTGCCGATGCCTCGTGCCCGGCGTTCAGCGCTGCACGCGGCCGATGCCTCTCCACGGCGCGCCCGAGATGGACACCACGAGTGCCCTCTTTGTGTCTTGGTGTCTTGGTGGTGAGAATCTCCAAGCCTCCCTCCTTAATGGCGGAGCCTCGCGTCTCGCCTTCTGGGTTGCGGGCTAAGCCCGCGCTACTCCCGCGGGCCGAGCATGGTCTCGGGCCGGACGACGGCGTCGAACTCCTCGCCGGTCATGAGGCCGAGGGCGAGCGCCGCCTCGCGCAGGGAGGTGTGCTCCGCGTGGGCCTTCTTGGCGACCTTGGCGGCGTTGTCGTAGCCGATGTGCGGGTTGAGCGCCGTGACCAGCATCAGGCTCTGGCGCACCATGGCGTCGATCCGCTCGCGGTTCGCCTGGATCCCGACCACGCAGCGGTCCGCGAAGCTCCTGCTGGCGTCGCCGAGCAGGCGGATCGACTGCAGCAGGTTGTAGACCATCATCGGTTTGAAGACGTTGAGCTCGAAGTGGCCGGTCGCGCCTCCAATGTTGATCGCGACGTCGTTGCCCATCACCTGGGCCGCGACCATGGTGAGGGCCTCGCTCTGGGTCGGGTTGACCTTGCCGGGCATGATCGAGCTGCCAGGCTCGTTGGCGGGCAGGATGAGCTCGCCGATGCCGCAGCGGGGTCCGGAGCCGAGCATGCGGATGTCGTTGGCGATCTTCATCAGCGAGGCCGCGACGGTCTTCAGGGCGCCGCTCGCCGCGACCACCGCGTCGTGGGCGGCGAGCGCCTCGAACTTGTTCGGCGCCGTCTGGAACGGGAGACCGGTGAGCTCCGCAATCCGGGCCGCTGCCCGCACCGGGAAGTCCTTGTGGGTGTTGAGGCCGGTGCCGACCGCGGTGCCGCCGAGGGCGAGCTCGTAGAGGTCCGGCAGGCAGCGCTCGACCCGCTCGATGCCCTTGGCGACCTGGTGGGCGTAGCCGGAGATCTCCTGCCCCAGGGAGAGCGGCACCGCGTCCATCAGGTGCGTGCGGCCGATCTTGACCACCTGTGCGAACTGATCGGACTTTGTAGCTAGGGCGTCCCGGAGATGGGCGAGCGCGGGCAGCAGATGGTGCACGACCCGCTCCGCGGCTGCAATGTGCATCGCGGTCGGGAAGGTGTCGTTCGAGGACTGTCCCTTGTTGACGTCGTCGTTGGGGTGGATCGGG
>CAZQYU010000530.1:0-2433 GCA_964597585.1 uncultured Thermoanaerobaculia bacterium | reverse complement strand
GTCGGCACTGCGGTGCTGATTTGCGGGCACATCGCGCGCAGAGGGCTGCTCAGTCCTTGGCAGGGACGCCGGCGAGGAAGGCCTCGATCCTGGCCACGAGCTCCTCGGGCCGCTCGACCACGACCGCGTGGCCTGCGCCTTCGACGACCTCGAAGCGGGCGCCCGGGATCGTCTCTGCAATCGCCCGGCAACGCTCGCGGGGAATGAAGCGGTCCTCACCCGCCGCGATCACGAGGGTCGGGCACCGGACTGCGGGCAGGTCGGCGGCGACGCTCGCCCCGCCGGCCGTGACGAGCAGGTCGGCGAGGTCCCGGAACCAGCGCTCGGGGAGGAGCGCCGTTGCCTCCCGCGCTCGCACCCGCTCGGCGCGGTGCGCGGCGAGCCAGGATGGGGAGTAGACTACCGGCTCGAGGGCGTCGGAGAGTGCTCCCCGGTCGTCCCCGGAGACGCTGGACAGCGCTGCCTCGCGCCACCGCGCCACCTCACGTGCCATGGAGTCCGCAAAACCAACGGCAGAGGCGATCGTGACCAGCGCGCTCACCCGTTCCGGGTGGCGCGCGGCGAGCAACGCGCCGACCGCGCCGCCGAAGGAGGTCGCGACCACGGCGGCCTGCTCGACGCCGAGCGCGTTGAGCAGCGCGACCACCTCGGCGACCTGGCCGCCGAGGTCGGTTGGCGGTTTCCCGGGTGACAGGAGCTGACCGCGGAGGTCGCAGCGGATCACCCGGAATCGCTCGGCGAGCGGCGCCGCGATCGGCTCCCAGCTCGCCATGGTCATCGCAATCCCGTTGAGCAGCAGCAGCGGCTCGCCGTCGCCGTCGATCCGGTGGGCGAGCAGCCCCGCAGCCGGACGAGCCCTGCTCATGCCCGCCCCGGCCACTCGAAGTCGAGCCGCTTGGTCCGCGCGAAGGTCTTGATCGCGGGGAAGAAGACGTCCGGCCGCTCGATGTAGACCACGTGGCCCGAGCCCTCGACCAGCTCCCAGCGGGTGTCGGGCAGGATGTCGCGGATCCGCTCCTGCTGCCAGAGTGGGATTGCGCGGTCCTGGGAGCCCGCCACCATGAGTGTCGGGGTCCGAATCGCCCGGTATCCGTCAAGGTTGGCGTCGAGAGAGTCGAAGAACGGGTCCTGGGCCTCGGTGAGCCGGATCAGGCAGTGGCGCTGGTCGACGTAGCGGTCGAAGAAACGCTGCCGCATGGCCTGGAACTGCTCGGGCGGGATCTTCGCGGCAAAGGCCTCGCCGAAGATCTTCTCGTACATGTAGTGGGTGTAGAGGTCGAAAGTCTCCCGCGTCGAGCGGTAGAAACGCAGCGAGATGTCCTGGTAGAGCTCGAACAGGCGCTCGCGGCTGAGCAGAATCCCGGAGAGCACCAGCGTGTGGAGCCGCTCCTGAAAAAGGCGGGCAAAATCGAGCGCGATGAACCCGCCGTAGGAGATCCCCATCACGTGCGCCCGCTCCTGGCCGATCTCGTCAAGGATCAGGGCGAGGTAGCGCGCGAACTCCGGGATCGAGTACGGCACGTCGTCCTTTGACGACTCCCCTTGGCCGAGGTAGTCGTAGAGCACGACGTCGAACTCGTCGAGCAGTGTCGGCAGGAAGCCGTACCACGCCTTGGTGTGCATCGCCAGCCCGTTGAGCAGCACGATCGGCTCGCGCTCGCCGGTGCCGTGGTGCTCCCACCAGATCTTGAAGCCGTCGACCGCGAGGTGGCCGCTGCGAAGCGGCGTGATCTCACTGGCCATCACGCTCTCCTTCCTCCGACCCGGGTCTTCCACCCGCCCACCACTCACCACAAAGGCTCACAGACACGAAGCCCCCTCCCACCCAGAGTTGGCGACCAGGGATCCCGTAGGGGCGCACCTTGCGTGCGCCCGTGCGACGGGCGGAGACAAGCTCCGCCCCTACCCCACCCCACGATCGGTTTCCCTCCAGCACCGGCTCCCCTTCTTGCCTTCCAAGCCTTGCACTGTCCTACGCCCTGCGGAGGACAGTGCACACCGAGGCGCAGATCGGGCCGCCGATGTTGAAGGTCGCGGCGAGCTTGGGGTCCTTCACCTGCAGCTCGGCGGGCGCCTTGCCGAGCAACTGCCACGCGGCCCAGCCGATCATCGCAACACCGGTGGCGCCGACCGGGTGGCCCTTGGCGATGAGCCCGCCGGAGGTGTTGATCCCGCACTCCCCCTCCGGGGCGGCCTTGCCCTCGACCCAGTAGTGCGCCCCCTTGCCGTATTCGGCCCTGCCGATCACCTCGGCGGCGATCGCTCCCATCACCGTGAAGCAGTCGTGGACCTCGGCGACATTGACGTCGGCCGGCGAGGCGCCCGCCATGCGGTAGGCCGCGCCCATCGCCGCGAACGCGCCGGCCGGGCGCAGCACATCGCGTCCCGCCTTCATCAGCGGGTCGGTGGCCTGTCCCCAGCCCGCGATCTCGA
>CAZQYU010000529.1:0-2438 GCA_964597585.1 uncultured Thermoanaerobaculia bacterium | reverse complement strand
CGGTGCACGACGCCGAGCTCAGTTGGCGCTGGAGCTCGACCCCGCCCCGGGTGTCGACAGGGCACATCACCCGCCGGTTGTCGATGGACTCGCAGGTCACGAGCTGTCCGGGCGCCGGCGTGGGCGTCGAGGCCTGCACCGGATACACCTTGAACTCCGCGCGGCAGCCGTTGTCGACCCAGATCCCTTCCGGGGTATACCCCCAGGTCCCGACGCACGACGCCGAGCTCAGCTGGCGCTGGAGTTCGACCCCGCCCCGGGTGTCCACCGGACACGTCACCCGCTTGTTGTCCTGTGACTCGCAGACCACGACCGATTCGCTGGAAGGTGTCGGAGTGCTGTCACCGCCGGTGATTCTGTCGATCCAGGTACTCAACACGCTGCTGGCAGTGGCGTCCTGGCCGCCGGCCTGCCCCAGAAGGAACTCCCCCCGGCACCGGTTGGTGACCCAGATGCCGTTCTCGTCCGAGCCCCAGTTGCCCGTACACGGTGCGTCGCCGAGCTGGCGCTGCAGCGTGACGCCTTTGCTGGTGTCCGCCGAGCAGAAGGCGCGCTCGCCCTGGGTCGACTCGCACACCACTGTTGTTCCCTGTGCGGTCGCGGGCCCGGCGGAGGCAACCAGCACCACCGCGCAGACAGCAACCACGACAGCGGCACGACGATGAGCCGCCTTGAACATGGCTACACCTCCTGAACGATTCCGTGCCAGGGATCGCAATCTCACAACGTGGCGAACATCATCAGGTTGTGATACCCGGCACCCAATCCGGCTCTTCATCTCGTCTTTCCTTGCGAGTGCTTCGCGTTCCCGGCGAACTGCAACGAGTTCACCATTCATGCCGAGACCCTCGCCTCGCTCACCAGCTCATCAAAGAGGGTCCGGTAATGGACCATCGCGTGGCGCAGGTCCCCTGTGGTGGCCTGCCCGCCCTTCTGGCGAACCTCGATGTCGTGCTCGTGACCCGCCTCCAATTCTGGTGAGCCGTGTTCAACTCCTCTCCAATCTATGCCTCAGGCCTCCCTGCTGTAAGCGCACTTACTACCCGAGAGCAGGGCCGCGATGTCAGTGGAAACTACCTCCTTTGCGACCCCGGCCCGTCCCTTCGGTGGAATCTGCGGTGTGGTCCCCTTCTTCAGCAGTGGCGTCCACGGAAGCGGTGGCGGAGAGTTGCGTGCTGTGAGACCGAGGCCGCGTGGCTCGACTTCCGCAAAAGCCTCGTCAACCGCGGGCTGTCTGGAACCGCTTCTGAATCGTGTTCGACCAGCTTGAGCCGCGCTTCCCAGAAGCCGCGGATCTGCTCGAGTCCGCGGTCCACGACCTGCCGGCCTTCGTACGCCACCCATCGGGACATGACCCTCTGCACCTGGGTGCTGGTCCGTCAGAGCCGGTTGGATCAGGGTTGATCTCGCCTGCATTTCTCACCACGACAATGGGACCGGATCGTCGCCGGTGGCACACCTTGCGGCCGCGGTCTTGCGCCGGATCGCGGGTCGCGGTAGCGTTGCAAACAGATCGCAAAGTCCCCAATGGAGGATGCCGTGCCATCGAACTGCGCCAGCGACATCCGGCTCGAGGTCCGGTCGGATCCGCGTCTACTGGCGTCGGTACGAGGGCTGGTACGGGAGTGGCTCGCAAGTCACGAGGTGGCGCCGCAGAGGGTCGATGAGCTGGTGCTGGCGGTCGACGAGGCGTGCGCCAACGCAATCCGCCACGCCTACCACGGTCGTAGCGACGAGCTGGTGGAGCTGCACCTTCGGGCGACCGCCGACGAGCTCATGGTGGAGGTGTGCGACCGCGGCGTGACGGCGCCGCCCGAGCGGGTTGACCGGCGGGTGCTGCTGCCGCCGCGACCGGAGGAGGTCTGCCCTGGTGGGCTCGGCGTGCAGCTCATTCACCAGGCGTTCGACGAGGTGCGGTTCTGCCCCGGCAGCCCGTGCGGCAACCGGGTCACGATGCGCTTGTCCCGGAAAGGATGACACGATGGAGCTGGTGATCGACATCACGCGCGACGACCACGGTTCGGTGATCTCGGTCGGTGGCGACATCGACCTCTACAGCTCGCCGCGGTTGCGCGACGCGATCTTCGCCGAGATCGACCGCGCGGTCGCTCGGCTGGCGCTCGACCTGTCCAAGGTGCGCTACATGGACTCGTCGGGGGTCGCGACCCTGGTCGAGGGCCTGCAGCATGCCAAGGCAGCAGGCGTCGGGTTCAAGCTCGTCGCACCGTCGCCCAAGGTGATGCGGGTGCTGGAGATGACGCGGCTGGAGGCCGTGTTCGAGGTCGGGCCCACACCATGACCCGTTTGGTCGGCGCGGTCGGCCGCAGGTCGCTCGACGCGTTCGCGGCCTGGCTGCGGGTTTCGGTCCTGATCGTGGATACGCTGGCGTGGATCGTCGTGCGGCCGTTCCGCGGCCACCGCCTGCGGGTCCGCGCCGC
>CAZQYU010000528.1:0-2444 GCA_964597585.1 uncultured Thermoanaerobaculia bacterium | reverse complement strand
CCGCTCGGTCTGGTGCCCGACCCGCCGCCGCCGGGCACGCCGCTGCCCCGGCTCACCCTGCTCGCGGTCGATCGCGCCGGCTACCGCAGCCTGTGTCGGCTGCTCACCGCGGCCGCCGCCGGGCGCGAGAAGGGCCGCGCGCGGGCCGGATGGCGCGAGCTTGAGCGCCACGCCGACGGTCTCCACTGCCTCACCGGCGGCGTCGAGGGCCTCGTCGCCCACCGACTGACTCACCGCGGCGCCGATGCCGCCCGCCGCGCTCTCGAGCGGCTCGCCTGGCTCTACCCGGGGCGGCTCTCGGTGGAGCTCCAGCGCCACGGCCTGGTCGACCAGGAGCACCGCAACCGCGCCCTGGTCGAGCTCGCCGGACGCCTGCGCCTGCCGGTGGTCGCCACCGGCGGGGTGCGCTACGCCCGCGAGGAGGACAAGGACCTCGCCGACGTGCTGACCTCGATCCGCGAGGGCGTCCCCCTCGACCGTGCCGGGCGCCTGCTCGAGGCGCAGCGGGCACGCCACCTGCGCTCGCCCGAGGCGATGGCCCGGCTGTGGGCCGACCTGCCGCGCGCCGTCGCCGGCGCCGCCGAGCTCGCGGCGTCGCTCGAGTTCACCCTCTCCGACCTCGGCTACCGCTTCCCCGACTCCCCGGTGCCTCCGGACGAGACCCCGGCGTCCTACCTCGCCCGCATCACCTGGGAGGGCGCACGCACCCGCTTCCGCCCCCTCACCGCCCGCGCCCAGGCCCAGATCGAGCGCGAGCTCGCCCTGATCGCGAAGCTCGACCTCGCCGGCTACTTCCTGATCGTGTGGGACATCGTGCGCTTCTGCCTGCGCGAGGGAATCCTGGTCCAGGGGCGCGGCTCGGCGGCCAACAGCGCGGTCTGCTACGCGCTCTCGATCACCGCCGTCGACCCGGTCAGGATGGACCTGCTGTTCGAGCGCTTCCTGTCCGAGGAGCGCGGCGAGTGGCCCGACATCGACCTCGACCTGCCCTCGGGCGACCAGCGCGAGCGGGTGATCCAGTACGTCTACCGCCGCTACGGCGCCGCGGGCGCGGCGATGACCGCCAACGTGATCACCTACCGCTCGCGCTCGGCGGCGCGTGAGGTCGGCAAGGCGCTCGGCTTCTCGCTCGAGACCGTCGACCGGCTGTCGCGCCAGCTCGGCCGCCACGCCACCACCGAGCTGCGCGAGGGCGTGCGCCGGCTCGACGAGGAGCTGCGCACGGTCGGGCTCGACCCCGAGTCGACCGCGTGCCGCCATTTCCAGCGCCTGTGGTGGAGGATCCAGAACCTCCCCCGCCACCTCGGCCAGCACTCCGGCGGCATGGTGATGGCGGCCGGACGCCTCGACGAGGTGGTGCCGCTGGAGCCGGCGGCGATGCCGGGACGCACGGTGATCCAGTGGGACAAGGACGACTGTGCCGACCTCGGGATCATCAAGGTCGACCTGCTCGGCCTCGGCATGCTCGCCGCGCTCGAGGACGCCATCCCGATGATCTCGAGCCACGAGGGGGTCGACCTCGACCTCGCCCACCTGCCCCCCGACGACCCCGTCACCTACGACATGATCCGCCGCGCCGACACCGCCGGCGTGTTCCAGATCGAGAGCCGCGCCCAGATGGCGTCGTTGCCGCGCAACCGGCCGCGCACCTTCTACGACCTGGTGGTGCAGGTGGCGATCATCCGCCCGGGCCCGATCACCGGCCGCATGACCCACCCCTACCTCGAGCGCCGCCAGGGCCGCGAGCAGGTCCGCTACCCCCACCCCACCCTGGAGCCGATCCTCAAGCGCACCCTCGGGGTGCCGATCTTCCAGGAGCAGCTGCTGCGGGTCGCCATGGTGGCGGCGGGCTTCTCCGGCGGCGAGGCCGAGGAGCTGCGCCGCGCGATGGGCTTCAAGCGCTCCGCGGAGCGGATGGCCGCGATCGAGACCAAGCTGCGCCGCGGGATGGACGAGCGCGGCATCGCCGGCGACGCCCAGGAGGAGATCGTGCGCTCGATCACCTCGTTCGCGCTGTACGGCTTCCCCGAGTCCCACGCCGCCAGCTTCGCGCTCATCGTCTACGCCTCGGCCTACCTCAAGGCCCACCACCCGACCGCCTTCTACGCCGCCCTGCTCAACGCCTGGCCGATGGGCTTCTACCACCCCGCTACCCTGATCAAGGACGCCCAGCGCCACGGGGTCGATGTGCGGCCGGTGGACGTGCAGCGCTCGGGCTGGCGGTGCCGCTGGGAGGACGGTGCGGTGCGGCTCGGCCTCGGCTACGTCCACGGCCTCGCCCGCGCCGCCGGCGAGGCGGTCGAGCGCGAGCAGGCCCGGGCCCGCTTCGCGGACCTCGCCGACCTCGCCCGGCGCTGCGGCCTCGGCGACGAGCAGATGGCCCGCCTCGCCCACGTCGGCGCCCTGGCGGGCTTCGGCCTCACCCGCCGCCAGGCCCTGTGGCA
>CAZQYU010000527.1:0-2447 GCA_964597585.1 uncultured Thermoanaerobaculia bacterium | reverse complement strand
ACCCCCGGGCCGGCCGCATCGACTTCGCCTCGCCCTTCGCCGCGACCACCCGGGAGGGTGAGTTCACCTTTTCGTCGGCAGACCTGACCTCGGTCGAGCGCGAAGTCCCGATCACAGTGGTCTTCCGCCTCACCGAGCCGCACGCCTGAACCCACTCAACAGTGTGTCCGCACCGCGCCCGAGCTCGCACAACGTCCGCGGGGGTTCGAACCCTGGAGATCGACGATCGAGGGCTACCCGTCGCTCTTCTTCCCGTCCTTGGGGCCGTCGGAGAGGGCGTATCTGACCGTCAGCACGTAGTAGACCGCTACCGGCTTGCCGTCCAAAGTGGCCGGCTCGAACTCCCATTGGGACAACGCGTCGAGGGTCGGTTGGACGAAGACCTCGTCCGCGGTCCGGAGGACCTTCATGTTGACGACCCTTCCCTCCGCTGAGATCTCGGCGTCGATCACCACGACCCCGGTGACGCCGGCCTTCCGGGCCTCCTCGGGGTACTTGGGGTTCGGCTTGTGGATCGCCCTCGGCTCGGTGATCGGGCCGTCGGTCTCGTAGCGGATGGGCTTTTCGCTGTCGCGAGCGGTGCCCTCGCCCCTTCCCCCGGTGTCGGCCGGCGAAAAGCTCGGGCTGAGCCCGGGTACATAGGCGTTCGACATCGGTGAGCCGACCGCCGCCGGGAACATCCCAGCCGCCACCACGGCGGCGGCGCCGACGACGATGCCGGCGACAAAGACGGCGATCACGACGTGGGCCCTGGACATGACAACCTCCTGGGTGAGCAGCGTCACCCGCTGGCGCAGGTGGCCGCGGTTCAGGAGGGCGATGGCAGGTGCGGGCGAAGCCCCGGACGCTCTCGGCGCCATGTGCCACAGGCCCTCGAGGTAGCTGCGCCGGCGACCGGTGGCGCGGACCACGTCCGCATCCACCACCTGCTCGCGGGCGAGCTCGACGCGGCCGAGCAGGATCCTCACCCAGGGGTGGAACCACAGCGCGGCCTTGAGGAGCTCCTCGGCGAGGGCGACCGGCCAGTGACGCCGCCGCACGTGGAGCAGCTCGTGCACTGCGAGGGCCTCCTGACCCTCGGGCTCGAGCTCGAAGAACGACTCCGGGAGAATCACGACGGGATGCTGCCAACCGAAGGTCACCGGCACCGACACCCGGTCCGAGACCAGGAACAGCGCGCTCGTGCCGACGGTCCCCTCGGCACTGCGCACGGACTCCGGGAGCGGCTCGAGCGGTCGGGCCTCGCGGCGCAGTCGCCCGAGGGCTGCCACACCAAGTCCGACCCGCGCGAGCAGGAGCACCGCCACAACGGCAAGCGTGATCGGCAGCCACGGCGCGGTCGCCCCGCCGTCGTCGCTGGGCACCGCTCCGGCCACCACCTCGACGACCAGGGAGCCGCGCACCGCGAGCGGCTGCGAGGCATCCGGCAGGGCGAGCCGCGCGGCCAGCGGCAACGCCAACGTCACGGCGAGGAGCGCCTGCCAGTAGCGCAGCCGGGCCGACGGCAGCCGCATTCCGACCAGGCGCGGCAGGACCATGCCGACCGCGAGCACCACCGCAGTCTGCACCGCGATCGCGGCCACGGCAGACGGGCTCACGGCTCGCTCTCCTCGATCATCCGCCGGACCTCCTCGAGGTCCTTCGCGGACAGGCGCCGATCCCTGATCAGGCTGACCAGGAGCGGCCGAGCCGAGCCCTCGAAGACCCGGTCGACGAACTCTTCGACCATGCCGGAGAGCACCCGACCCTTGCTCTCGACCGGGCGGTAGACGAAGGCGCGGCCGTCCTTCGAGCGTTCGAGGTGGCCCTTGTCGGCGAGGATGCCCATGGTGGTCATCACGGTGGTGTACGCGGTCTGGCGGCGCTCGAGCAGCGCCTCGTGGACCTCGCGCACGGTGGCCTCGCCGAGCTGCCAGACGACCTGCATGATCTCGAGCTCGGCCTCGGTAAGCGTCGGACTGGGTCGTCGTGACATACGAATAAATTAGTACGAAGGATTTCGGATGTCAAGGGGCCGGGCCCCCTTGACATCCGAAATCCCAGGTTGGGGAGGCCATGGACAGCTTGCCTCTTGATTTATGCTCCATTTACACTTACATTGTTTCTTCCCCCCCTGCCAAGGGGGAAAGAAACAATGTACGCCGAGCTGCACAGCGCCTCCGCCTTCTCCTTCCTCGAGGGCGCCTCGGAGCCCGAGGCGCTGGTCGAGCGCGCCGCCGAGCTCGGCCTGCCGGCGGTGGCGCTGGTCGACCGCAACAGCCTCTCCGGCGCGCCCCGCTTCTTCAAGGCCGCACGCGAAGCCGGGATCACGCCGCTGGTGGGCGCCGAGGTGGTGCTCGAGGAGGAGCCTCCCGGCGGTGGACGACCGCCGCAGACGGAGCCGCTGTCCGGTCCGCTCGGTCTGGTGCCCGACCCGCCGCCGCCGGGCACGCCGCTGCCCCGGCTCA
>CAZQYU010000526.1:0-2453 GCA_964597585.1 uncultured Thermoanaerobaculia bacterium | reverse complement strand
GCAAGCTCGGCGGCAAGAGCGCCGGCCTCTTCCTCGCCCAGAAGATCCTCGAGCGACGCCAGACATCCGAGCGTCCGGTCGGGTCGATCAAGGTCCCCCTCAGCTGGTACGTCGCGTCCGAGGGGCTGACCCAGTTCATCGAGCACAACGACCTCGAGGAGGTCCTGCAGCAGAAGTACCGCGAGATCGCGCAAGTCCGCCACGAGTACCCGAACATCATCCAGCTGTTCAAGAACTCTCGCTTCCCGGCCGAGGTGGTCAAGGGCGTCAACATGCTGCTCGACGACGTCGGCGAGGCACCGCTGATCGTGCGCTCTTCGAGCCTGCTCGAGGACCGCCTTGGCAGCGCCTTCTCGGGCAAGTACAAGAGCCTCTTCCTGGCCAATCGCGGCACCAAGCAGGAACGCATGCGGGCGCTGCTCGACGCGATCACCGAGGTCTACGCGTCGGTGTTCGGTCCCGATCCGATCGCCTACCGCCGCGAGCGCGGCCTGCTCGACTTCCACGAAGAGATGGGCATCCTCATCCAGGAGGTGGTCGGCCGCCGTGTCGGCGACTACTTCCTGCCCGCCTTCGCCGGCGTCGCCTTTTCGAACAACGAGTTTCGCTGGTCGCCCCGGATCCGCCGCGAGGACGGACTGGTGCGTCTGGTGCCGGGGCTCGGGACCCGCGCCGTGGACCGCCTCACCGACGACTACCCGATCCTCGCAGTCCCCCGCCAGCCGGGGCTCAAGGTCAACACCACCATTGACGAGGTCGTGCGCTACTCGCCGCGCAAGATCGACGTTCTCAACCTCGCCACCAACCGGTTCGAAACACTCACCATCTCCGAGCTGCTTCAGCATTGCGGCACCAGCTACCCGGGCTTCGACAAGGTCTTTTCGCTGCTCGCCGACGATTCGCTCCGCCGGCCGAGCGCCCTCCTGGTCGACCCGAAGAGGGACCAACTCGTCGCAGACTTCGGCGGGCTCACGGGCTCGACTCCGTTCATGCCCCATCTGGCCAACGTCCTCACCATCCTCGAGGAGAGCCTGGGCCACCCCGTCGACATCGAGTTTGCGACCGACGGCGAGCAGTTCTACCTTCTCCAGTGCCGCCCACAGAGCCGGTCGGCCGACGACGCGCCGGCGCCGATACCGCGCGACCTGCCGCAGGAGACCATCGTCTTCTCGGCCTCGCGCTACGTCGCCAACGGCTACGTTCCCGACCTGACCCACATCGTCTACGTCGACCCGGAGGGGTTTCGACGCCTCGAGCGTCGTGAGGACTTCCTCACCGTCGGCGAGGCGGTCGGAGCGCTCAACAAGCAGCTCCCCAAGCGCCGGTTCGTTCTCATGGGTCCGGGTCGCTGGGGCAGTCGCGGCGACATCACCCTCGGCGTGTCGGTCACGTACGCCGACATCAACAACACCGCGATGCTGGTCGAGATCGCGCGCCGCACGGGCAACTACGTCCCCGACCCCTCGTTCGGCACCCACTTCTTCCAGGACCTCGTCGAGGCCTCCATCCGGTACCTTCCGCTCTACCCCGACGACGCCGAAGGCGTTCTCAACGAGCGCTTTCTGCTCGGCGCGCCGAATCTACTGTCCGAGATGCTGCCCCAGTTCGCCCACCTGGCGGACGTGTTGAGGGTCATCGACGTCCCTTCGGCGTCCGGCGGACGAGTTCTGCGGGTGCTGCTCAACTCCGAGCTCGACCGCGCCGTCGCCCACCTCGCCGACCCGTCCGACTCACCCCACACCGATCGCGGTCCCCTCCCCGAGTCCCAGCGGGTGCAGCGCGAGGAGTTCTGGCGCTGGCGTCTGCGCATGGCCGAGCGGATCGCGACCGAGCTCGACGCCGATCGTTTCGGTGTCGTCGCCCTCTACATCTTCGGGTCCACCAAGAACGCGAGCGCCGGACCCGCGAGCGACATCGACCTCCTGGTCCACTTCCGGGGAGACGAACGCCAACGATGCACCCTCGAGTCCTGGCTCGACGGCTGGAGCCTGTGCCTCGGCGAGGTCAACTCCCTGCGGACCGGCTACGAGACCGAGCGCCTCCTGGACGTTCACGTCGTGACCGACGAGGACATCGCCAACCGGTCAAGCTTCGCGGCCAAGATCGGTGCGGTCACCGACGCGGCGAGAGAGCTCCCGCTCGGCGCCTCCAGGGCAGACTGAGGATTCACCACAGAGCACATAGGGGAACACATTTCTCGTCAGGGCGCACCTTGTGTGCGCCCGTGTGTCCGTCGCGCCGATCCGCCTGAGCGGGAGGAGACAAGCTCCTCCCCTACCCCCTAAAACGTCTGGCGTCTCTCGTGTTGCGTCTTGCTTCTCCCGCCCGGACCGCTACGCCGACGGCTCCGGCCCTCCTCACCTTCTTACCTTCTCACCTTCTCACCTTCTTACCTTCCCACCTTCTCACTCGACCTTGATCAGCTCGCGCATGGCGGCGTCGGGTTCGGCAGG
>CAZQYU010000525.1:0-2454 GCA_964597585.1 uncultured Thermoanaerobaculia bacterium | reverse complement strand
GAGCGAGATCGGAGCTCGACTTCGGATCGAGGAGGAGAGCGGACCGCACGGCGCCGATGGACGCCTCCCGGTGGTCGTCGCCCGCGGCGCCTTCGGTTCCGGCGAGCACGAGACCACCGCGAGCTGTCTGGAGATTCTCGAGACTCTGCCCGAGGTCGCCGGCGCCCGCGTCCTCGACCTCGGGAGCGGAACCGGAATCCTCTCTGCGGCCGCCATCGCTCTCGGCGCCGCCGCAGCGGTTTGTGTCGACCCCGACCCTCGGGCGACCGAGGCCTGCCGGCGGACCGCGGAGCTGAACGGGCTCGAAAGCCACATGCGGCGGGTCGAGGGCGTGCTCTCCGACGTCACGGAGGCTCCGTTCGACGTCGTCGTCGCCAACGTCTACGCCGACGTCCTGCTGACTGAGGTCGCCCGCCTGCTCTCGCTCGCACGGCCGAACGCGCCGATCGTGCTCTCGGGGATTGCCTGGGAATACGCGTTCGACGTGCGCCAACGCTACCTCGACCACGGCGCGAAGGCGGTCGCAGGCCGGTGGCTGGACGACTACGTCACGCTGTTGCTCAGGGCGCCGGAGAAACCCACATCGTCCCCACGGTAGCGGCACGGCGCATTGCTTCGGGCCGACGAAATTGATCAGGTACACGACGCGGTTGTAGACTCTGTCACAGCACTGCTCATGGGTCTCATTCCCGAATAGTCGAAGGGACCACCGTATTGACCACGAGCACGACCGGGAACGTCTGGCCAGCCCCGCCACGGTGCCAGCGGATGCCGCGTACAACACGGCTGGCCGCGGCGACAACACCGAGGCTCGGTTCGCAGTTGCCCGGAGCTTCGAGACGCGAGTTCGAAGGTGCTCGCCCCGCGAGGAGGAGAGATGTCTTCAGCGTCCCCTCGTTCCACCGCATTGATCCTTGCGATGACTCTCACAGCGGCCCTCGTCTGCGGCACCTCAGAAGCGGGCCCGGACGAGTTCCAGTCCATCGAGCAGGCGCTCGCCCCGATACGCGCGCAGCTTGCGGCAAAGGGCATCCCGATGACCCGGGAGGAGTACGCCCGCCGCCTCGCGGCAGCCGCCGCCAGCGGAAGCTCCGCGCGCTGGGACAACGACCTCGCCGGGCTGTGCATCGGTCTCAACGGCACGGCGTTCCTCGCCTACACGGGCCTCTCCATGGCTGCCAACCCCCCGTTCGACATCCCCTTCGCCTACCTCGCCTACGTCGCCAACCTGACGCTGAAGTACTGCGCGCCGGTGCTCAACCAGCCACAGGACCTCGCGGTCGACCCCAACTCGGACGCCGGGTGCTCTGCGACCTTCGACCAGCCGGGGCGGGAGGCCGACATGGGGAACACCCTCGGCGTGCCCACTCCCATCGGCTGGCGCTTCAACTGGGGAGATCTCGGCACGCCGGGTACGTACCACATCAACTCGACCTCGCGAGTCAGCATCGTCGCCAGCTCGGGTGAGGATCTCGGCAATGACCTGCTGAAGTTCCCGGTCGGGCGTAACAGCGTGCTGTGGCGCGCCCACACCCTGGTCTCCCTGTTCGACTATGCCTTCATCTACGTTCCCAAGGTACCGAAGGACTACGAGACCAAGCGCCAGATCGCGACCTGGGCGATCAAGGCTGGCATCGCCGGGGCCCAGAAGTGGCTGCTGCCCCCGGAGCCCAACGGCAACGTCTACAACGACGACGTGCAGACGGTCATCGTGTGGGACCACGACCCCCCGATCGTCACCGTCAACCAGCCCCAAGTGACGATCGAGGCGACCTCCCCCGGCGGCGCATGGCGGCGCGACCACATGGCCGACCTCGCGGCGACGGTCAGCCACTCGGACCGCTGCGGGCAGCCGACCACACTGACCGGCAGCGCGCCCGAGTTCTGGCCGGTCGACACCGACGTGACCATCACCTGGACCGCCTCCGACCCGGGGCCCCACCCCGAGGGCGAGCCCAAGACCACATCGAAAACACAGCTGGTCAAGATCCGTGACACGGTTCCGCCGGTGATGCTCGCACCGGCGGACCTGGTGATCGAGTCGAACGACGACCTCACCACGGTCCACCTCGGCAGCCCGCAGGTCTTCGACCTGGTCGACCTCACCCCGGCCGTTACCAACGACGCTCCGGCGCAGTTCCCGAAGGGCGAGACGTTCGTGACCTGGACCGCCACCGACCAGAGCGGCAATGCCTCCCACGCGACCCAGCGGGTGATGATCAAGACGCCGGGCTCGAACCATGCCCCGCTCGCCCACGACCAGACCGGGGCCGATGCCCCCGCGGCGAAGTCCTTCGAGCCCGTGGTGCTCACCCTGAGCGGGGAGGACATCGATGCCGACCCGTTGAGCTTCAAGCTCGAGTCCCAGCCGGGACACGGCTTCTTCCACTCCCCGCTCTACCCCTACTTCATCGAGGACTATCGAGTCGAGACCCACAACACCTGGGACGACCT
>CAZQYU010000524.1:0-2455 GCA_964597585.1 uncultured Thermoanaerobaculia bacterium | reverse complement strand
GCGACATCTGCAGGCAGCTTGCGGCCCTCGCATCGGCGCGTACCGTGGAGGACAGACACGCCGCTTCTTGAACCGCTCAGTCGATCCGGCTGCGTGCTCGACGTAGCTGGGCTACGCCTCCGCGCGCAGCCGGGTCGCATTGACGACATGCGCAGCCGCCTCGCGCCCCTCGCGACGGCGCGAGCCCGCGGCCGCCGACCTCCCAGGAAGCAAGCGAGAGGGGATGGTTTCTGGGACGGCGTAGCCCTGCACGTCCTGGCCAAAGCGAACGCTCGAGAGCCCTCATCACAAGCGACCTGATTCTCTCTAGCCTGCGTCTCTCACCTGATGGCGAAGCGAGGGCCAAGGGAGGCCGCCAGCTGTGGTGATCTCGCAGCGCGAGCGAGTGAGTGAGGCGTAGCCCAGCTACGTTGATCGAGCGAGCGCAAGAAAGCGCCGCAGATGGTGGTCTCTCTTGGGCCGCAGCCTCCGATCTGGTGAGAGATGCAGGCTACACCGGGTTGGGGAGGTCGATGAACTCGACCTCGAGGCCGTACTGCTCGGTCAGCCAGCGCCCCAGGGACTGGATTCCGAAGCGCTCTGTCGCATAGTGTCCGGCCGCGAGGTAGTGGACGCCGTCCTCGGCGGCCTGGTGCATGACCCACTCGCTCGCCTCGCCGGTGACGAAGGCGTCGAGACCCGCAGTCACCGCCTGGTAGTACTCGCGCTGAGCCGCGCCGGTGACGATGCCGACCGCCGAGATCAATCGTCGGCTGCCTTCGAAGACCTGGGGTTCGCGGGCACACGCGTCCGCCACCGCCTCGAAGAACTCCTCCGCCGAGACCGGCTGGGGGAAGACACCGCACACCCCGACCGACACCCCGCGGTGATCTCCAAAGGGCTCCAACTCCTCGAGGCCCAGGCGGCGCGCGAGCTGGGCCGCGTTGCCGAGCCGGGGATGGCGGTCGAGGGGCAGGTGGTAGGCGACCAGAGAGATGTCGTTGGAGATGAGCAGGCGCAGCCGCTCGCGGAGGCTGCCCACGATCGGAGCGACGGTCGCAGCATTCCAGAGCACCCCGTGGTGCACGAGGACCAGGTCCGCCTCGCGGTCGACCGCGCGCAGGAAGAGCGCCCGCGACGCCGAGACCGAGGTCACCACCCGCCGGACCTCGTTTCGGCCCTCCACCTGCAGCCCGTTGGGACAGTAGTCCGGGACGTCCTCTGCGTCGAGCAGGTCGTCAAGCTCCGACACGAGATGCATGAGGTTCATGACCCATGGTACCGCACGGGAGCTCGTCTCCTGGACGCGCCGCCGTGCGGCGCTACAATCTCGCCAGGGAGTGGAAGGTGACGCATCCATACCGGGTCCAGAGCTGGATGTGGAACGCGACGGCGGCCGCCATCGTCGTGGCTGCGGTGACGCTCGCCACTGGATGCCGGAAGGAGCGGCCGAAGGCGCCGCCTCCCGCAAGCCCGACGATCGCCACCAGAGTGGCGCTTGTTGCGGCGGCGAGGGTGCCTGCGTGGTGGCTCGATGCTGCGAAAGCGGGCCTTGCCCGCGTCGCCGAGACGCGTGGAAGCATGCCGATGGACCTCGGCCGCGTCGCTCCGGAGGCCTACCGGGACGCGGTCCGTCAGTTGGGACAGAGCGGCGTCGAGCTGATCTTCTGCCTTGGCGATGGATGGGCTCAGGTCGTCTACACGGAGTCCGTCGCCTTCCCCGATTCCCATTTCGTGGTCATCGGAGCCGAGGCCTCGGGCGGCAGCTCGGCGGGAGTCACCTTCGTCGGCGAGGAAGCGACCTACCTCGGAGGGGTTCTCGCGGCTGCCCTGCATGACTCTCAGGTCGCTGGGATCCTCTCCGGGGGTGGAGGGCCGTGGCTGGACCGCCTCGAAAGCGGGTACGTCGCCGGCTTTCGGAGCAGCGGGCGCAAGACCGAAGTGGAGCGCTTCGAAGGTCGCTCTGGAGTCGGCGGCCTGGTCGAGGCGGGGGCCAGGGTCGCTCTGTATGCCGCGGAGTCGGCCGACCCGGAGGTCCTCGCGGCGGCACGAGCGGCCGGCCTCGATCTGATCGTGGTCGACCCCGAACCCCTGAAGCAGCACGCGGAGGGCGTCGTCGCGGCGGTTTCGATCAACTTGGCCGAGGCGATGGTCAGGGTCGCACAGGATGCCGACCGCGAAGACTTCAGGGGGCGCACCTTTGCCTTCGACCTCGGCTCCGGTATCGTCGACCTGCAGGTGGCACCGTCGCTGCTCGCCTCGGAGAACGCTGCGGTGATCGACGCGCTCGCGCAGGCGCGGGCGGAGATTACGGCGGGGATCGCGGAGATCGAGAAGCTGGGCTTCTGAGCCGGCCCATTGCTCCGGGCTTCTGCTGCGGCTCGCGATCTGCCCACGCCTGCCGCCCTGCCGACTTGGTTCCGTGCTCGACGTAGCTGGGCTACGCCTCCGCGCGGAACCAAGCCGTCATGACGAC
>CAZQYU010000523.1:0-2457 GCA_964597585.1 uncultured Thermoanaerobaculia bacterium | reverse complement strand
CCCGCGCCCGCGAGCTCTACGAGGACCACACCCCGCCGCCGACGCCGGAGGAGATCGAGGCGCGGCGGATGCAGCGGCTCGCCCAGCCGCCGCGACGGCTGCCCGGGGCCGGCGCTCCGAAGAAGAAGGAACGCCGCGACCTCCGCCGGATCAAGGAGGAGTGGTAGCCGCCGCGCGCTACCATGGCCCGATGCAGCCCCGTGGCGACACCGAGGCCGTCGTCCTCGACAGCCTCCCGTACGCGGACCGCCACCTGCTGATCTCGGTCCTGACGGCCGAGAGCGGCGTGGTGCGCGGGGTCGCGCGCGGCGTTCGCGGGGGCAAGACGCCAGCGGCGGCCGCTGCCCAGATCCTGTCCCTGATCCGGCTCGAGATCTTCCAGGGCGCTCACGCAGAGCTCGCGACCTTCCGCCGCCTCGAACTGATCGAGTCCTCGTACCCGCTCGCCGCCGAGCTGGAGCTGTTCGCAGCCGCCTCCGCGGTCTCCGAGCTGCTGATCACCTTCTGCCCCCCAAACGAGCCCGCCGAGCGGGCATTCCGCCTCGGCCGGATGGTGCTCACCGGGCTCCTCGGCGGCGTGCGACCGGAGGTCGCCGTGGCCTACACCACCCAGTGGACGCTCGCGCTCGCCGGCCTGCTGCCGCCGCTCGACGTCTGCGCCTCGTGCGGAACGGAGATTGAAGCACCCGTTGCGACCCGACCCTTGGATGGCCATCCGGTGTGCCCCCGCTGCCGACCCGCCGATCACCGCCGTTTGGAGCGGGCCGATCTCGGGTTTCTCGCACTGGCCCGGCGCAGGTCCCTCACCGAGGTCGGCGACACGCTTCCCGTCGGCGTCGGCGCGTGGCTCGACCAGGTGGTGCACGCCGTTGCAGAGCGCCGCCTGCCGGCGCTCGACTTCTTCCGTATCCACGGAGCCGGCCGTGGATGAGCTCCGCGTCGAACACGTGAGCGGGGCGACCCTGATCACCTTCCGCCGGCCGGTGTTGCACACCTCCGTCCTGGCCGCGCTGGAGCAGGTCCTCGAGGCCGTGGCTGCGGAGGCAAACCCCGTGGTGCTCGCGTCAGAGCATCCCCGCATCTTTCTCGCTGGCGCCCACTTGGCGGAGATCGCCGATCTCGACGCCGGCTCCAGCTCGGCCTACGCGCGGACCGGCCGCCGCGTCCTCGCCCGGCTTGCAGGCTACCCCGGGCCCACGGTCGCCGCCGTCGACGGGGCATGCACGGGAGGCGGATGGGACCTGGCTCAGGCCTGCGATCGCGTGGTCGCCGGAGGGCGAGCTCGTTTCTCCCACCCCGGCGTCCGGCGTGGCCTGGTCACCGGGTGGGGTGGCACGTGGACATTGCCCGCCGCTCTCGGGTCCGCCGCCGCCCGCGGCGCCATCCTCACCGGACGCGAGCTCGGCCCAGACGACCTCGCGGCCTCGGGTTGGATGTCGGTCGCACCCGGCGACGTGGTCTCGGCGGCAGCGGTTGAGGCCGCCCGTCTCGGCACCCTTCATCCCACCCGTCTCATGGCCTGGAGGTTGTTGAACAGTGGACGTTTCGTTGACAGGTTCCGCGCCGTCGTGGTACACACGATGGGATCGTACGATCCCTCATCGGGGCGGGAGCCGTCATGAGCAGCACCCTTCTTCTCGCCGACGACAGTCTCACGATCCAGAAGGTCGTCGAGCTGACCTTCGCGGACACGGACTTCGGGGTGGTGGCGGTTTCAAGCGGGGACGAACTCCTGCGTCAGATCCCTCTGTGCCAGCCCGACGCCGTCATCTGTGACGTCGTCATGCCGGGCAAAGACGGCTACCAGGTCTGCCAGGAGATCAAGTCCAACCCGGCCTGGCTGCACATCCCGGTGATCCTGCTGACCGGCACCTTCGAACCCTTCGATCGGGACCGCGCCCTCGCGGCCGGCTGCTCGGAGGTCATCACCAAGCCGTTCGAGGCTCGTAAGCTGGTCGAGACCGTGGAACGGTTGGTCCAGTCCGCCTCGACGTCGACCCTGGACCCGGACGACTCGGCGATCGCAGGCAGTGTCCAGCCCACGTGGTCCGATGCCGACCGGCCATCCTCGGGTGGGTTCCAGCCGCTCGAGACGCCCGAGGTCGAGGATGACTTCGACTTCGGCACCCGACTTTCGATGCCTGCCCAGGAGATCGCGCCGACCCAACCCATTGAGCCCGTCCAACCGCCTCCGCAAGCCGACGACGAGTGGGCGGCCCAGGCTGTCGAGCCAGAGCCCGCCGCGGCCGCACCGCTCGACGAACCCGTGCTCGAGCCGGAGGACTTCGCCGAGGTCGAGCTCGCTGGCGAGGGCGAGCTCGCCGCGGAGGGCTACGAGACGACCGAGCTGAACGACGGCGACTTCGAGCACAGCTTCGATGAGGAGGTCGAGGACGAAGTCGAGGCAGCAGGGTCCTTCGGGCCTGAGGTCGAGGGCGTCCAGGAGCCCGAGATCGA
>CAZQYU010000522.1:0-2457 GCA_964597585.1 uncultured Thermoanaerobaculia bacterium | reverse complement strand
TGGTCTTCGACGCCCGCGCGCGGCTCGCCGAGCACACCCAGATGACACCGACCGGAGACCACACTTGGCGGGTGGTCCAGGTGCTGCTCGACCCCGAGGATGAAAACCTCTGGTATCTGGAGGGAATCGTCGACCTGCGGCGCCCGGAGGCGGTCGACGGTCCGCTGGTTGCGCTGACGTTGATCGCGAGCTGAGCCGCGGATCCGCGCCGATCACCCGTCGGAAGGTCTCGCTGAGACCCGGCATCTCCTCGAAGCGTGTCCCAAAGGGTCCACACAGCGAAGGCGCCGGGCGTGGCGACGAATCTGGTCGCGGACTTCATCGACCTCCGTCTGCCGCAGTTGCCAGGCACCCTGGTCGGCCTGATTTCGGCCACCGTGGCCGTGGCCCGCGTCGGCGCCGAGCCTCTCGGAGGGCGGCGACGAACTCTCAGCGGTCGACGACCGCCGCTCCGGCGTAGGCTTCGACCGCCGCGCCGAGGACCTGCATGGCCTCGCTCAGGCGAGGCGCACTGTACATGAAGGCCAGCCGGACCTCGTCGACACCGGCGCCCGGCGTCACGTAGAAGCCCGGTCCCGGCGCCAGGCAGATCGTCCGCCCGGCGTGGGAGAAGTCGCGCAGCAGCCAGACCGCGAACTCCTCGGCACTCGCGATCGGGAGCCGAGTCATGGTGTAGAAGGAGCCCTCGCTGCGGTGCGGCCTGACCCCGGGAATCGCCGAGAGGCCGGCGAACACCGCGTCCCGCCGGACCTGGTACTCGCCGCGCAGCCCCTCCGAGTAGGTCCGACCGTGCTCGAGCATCGGCACCACCATCAGCTGCTCCGCGGTCGGCACCGAGAGCCGGGCCTGGCAGAAGCGCAGCGCGACGTCGATGACTTCACGGTTTCGGCTCGCCATGCAGCCGATGCGGACGCCGCAGGCGTTGAATCGCTTGGACACGCTGTCGACGACCACGATGCGCTCCGCGAGTTCGCGGTAGCGGGTAAAGGAGTGCACCTGGCCGCCGTCGAACACGAACTCGCGGTAGACCTCGTCACAGATCACGAACAGGTCGTGCTCCGCCGCCACCCGCGCCACCGCGTCGAGCTCCTGTTCGGTGTAGACGGTGCCGGTGGGGTTGGACGGGTTGCACAGCAGGATCGCCTTGGTCCGCGGCGTGATCCGGCGCAGCAGCCGCTCCTCGGAGCCGAAGTGATAGCCGTCCTCGACCCGCAGCGGGATCGGCACCATGGTGACGTCGGCCTGCGCGGCGAAGCTCAGGTAGTTGGTGTAGCAGGGCTCGAAGACGAGCACTTCGCCGCCGCCACCGGCGAGCACCGCGAGGGTGAAGGTGATCGCCTCGCTTGCGCCCGCGGTGACCAGAATCTGCTCGGGGGCGAAGTCGATGTCCCAGCTCGAGAAGAAGGCGCTCCAGGCCTCGCGTGCCCGGGGCAGACCCTCGGACGGCGCGTAGGCCAGCCGGCTGAGGGCAAGCCCGTGCAGCTCGGCGATCATCTCCGGCGGGGTCGGCATGTCGGGCTGACCGATGTTGAGATAGATGACATCGAGGCCGCGCGCCTCGGCCGCGCCCGCGTGCGGCGCCAGCTTGCGGATCGGAGACTCTTGGAGACGGGCGGATTTGGCGGACAGCGACGGCATCGGACACCTCCCGGCCGGAAGGATTGTACCGCGCTTCACAAGACGATGAGGAGCAACCCCACCTGGCGACGGCTGGCGCAGGCCGTACAATGGCCCGGCCACCACGACGACCGGAAGGACCGACGATGCTCGAACGCTGGCGACGCCTCTACGGCCACCTGACCCTCAGGCTGCTGTGGGACCTGTTCATGGTCTGGGTCGCGCTGATCAACCTCGGGCTGATCGTGTTCGACATGACCTACCTGTGGCTGCGTCCGGTCTACTTCGAGTACCTCCCGGTCGTGACGCGGATCTACGACCCGGTCAAGGGTATCGAGCCGCACCCTCTGACCGAGCAGTTCCTCGAGGATCTCAACGCCGCCGAGAGGCTAGCGGAGCTGGCTCCCGGATCGCCGCAGCTCGACGAGCGACTCGACGCGCTCCAGACCCTGACCCGCCGGATCCTGCTCGAGAACCCCTTTGAACGCTCCGGTCTCGGACACAACCTCGAGCTGCTCAAGCAATCGATCGCGCACGACAGCGGCATTCGGGTCACCGACCTCGAGGATCCTGAGACGATCAACCGCGCCATCGCCGAGGTGTGGTCGGGTTCGCCGTCACAGATCCGTGTTCGACTCGAGCGCATCGACACCCAGCTGCGCCCACTCCTGCGCGAGAACTACTTCCGCGAGTTCGACCGCAACGGCCACCTCGTCGACCACTTCTGGATGCTCGACCTGCCGTTCCTGATCCTGTTCTGGGTCGAGTTCATGGTCCGCTGGACACTCGAGATCCGGCGCCGGACCTACGCGCGCTGGTTCTTCTTCCCGATCTTCAACT
>CAZQYU010000521.1:0-2460 GCA_964597585.1 uncultured Thermoanaerobaculia bacterium | reverse complement strand
TGGCGGTGAAGACCAGGGTGCCGACCTCCTCGGAGCGGCCGAAGAGCTCGCCGACGACGTCGTCCCAGCCCACTGTGCTGCCCGCCGGAAGCGAGAGGTTGGTGGTCGCCGCCGGAGTGGTAGCGCCGCGAGGGGTGAACGAGGCCCGTACTGAGGCGGATCGGCCGTCGTGATTGTGGAGCATCGCCGACCCGGAGAACTCGTTGCCGCCGTGGACCGAGCCGAGTTCGAGCAGGGTGACGGAGTTCGACCCGGTGCGGACCGGAAGCTGCGTCGTCGGATCGCTGGTGCCGACGTAGGGGCCGTGTCCGTCCACCACCGACGCGTAGGAGAAGGCGGCGCCGGAGATGACCTCCACCTCGATCACGAGGTCGGGGGTGTCGGGGAGGCCGAAGAACGCGGCGACATCGTTGATCTGGGTGTTCGCGCCAAGGACCGGGAGCGAGACGTCGTGTGAGGCGGCGAGGGCGGAGCCGGCCGCAGAGAGCGGCGTGAGCCGAACGACGGTCCCGTCGGCGGCCGCGGCGATGCCGACGTTGACCCGGAAATGTGACGGATCGTGGGTCGTCAGCAGGACCGCGGTCGTGCCTGCCGGCTGCGCGGCGCTGGCCGGCTCGGCGCGGAAGAACTGGCCGAAGCGGCGTCCGTCCGGCAGGGTCGCGTAGATTTCGGCCTGGGCGGCGAGGTCGGCGCCGAGCGAGGACCGCAGCGCCTGGACCTGTTCGGTGTCGGCTCCCTGGGCCTGGGCCGGCGACCGGAACGCGAGCGACCCGAAGGCGTTGCTCAGGGTCCCCCCGGCCCCGAGCGTGGTGCGCCAGTGCTCGGCGGGTCGCAGCACGCGCCCGGGCAGCTCGACGGCTTCCGGCTGCTGTCGCGGAAAGAAGAGGAAGCTGATGTCCAGCGGGGCTCCGCCGGTATTGAACCCACACAGCTCGGTGTCCCAGTGGGACGAGCCGGCTCCGGGGCCTGTGCCCGCCTGGGGGATGATCTGGGCGTCCGACGCGGACGATGACGAGTAGCTGAAGGCGACGTGAAAGTCGATGTCGGCGGTCCCCGCTACGGTCCACTCGCGCAGTATGTCGTTGAAGAACGCGAAGGGGTAGGAGCCGTGGAAGACCTCGGTGCCGACCTCGGAGGTCGAAGGAACGACCGTGATCCAGAGGTCGTCGTGGAGGATCTCGAGCCTGAGGATGTTGGAGAGCGAGAAGTGAACCGTGTAGCTGCCGGGGAGGCCCATATCCTCTTGCAGGGCCGCCGCAACGGACGCGATGGCGTCTGCAGTGACCGGGCTGCCCGAGTACAGCGAGACCGTCGCCGTGGCCTGGAGTCCGGGGCTTCCGGTGAGGGCGATGTCGCCTGCAACCGTGAGGGGCGCGTCCGAGTCGACGCAGGGCGGTACCGCGAAGCCGATGCCAAAGGCTTTCACGACGGCGTCTGGAATCCCCATCGGATCGGAGCCGACAGTGCAGGTGCCATCGTCGCCCAAGGCCGGTCGGGCTGCAGGTAGCACGGCCAGCGCCATGAGTATCGCGCCGGCGACACGGAGCACAGCGCGCCGCCGGGCCAAGATGGTCTGCCTGCGGCGGCGCCGGTGAGCGACCCGGGTGTTTGAACTGAACATCGTCTTCGCCCCTCTCGCGGTTCTTGGCGTCACCCTGCCATGCGCCGTCTGAGCGCAGGACCTGCCAATCGGGTGGGGTTGGGGGGCCGAGGGGCTCAGCTCGAGGGCGGGAGGGCGCTCAGTAGTCTGCGGATCCGCCGTGCGCGACGGTCGTCGGCACCGCGGCGGGCGACGACGGGTTCGAGCGCGCCCTCGAGCAGCGGCCGCGCCTCGTCCGGGCGGCCCTCGGCGGCGAGGCAGGCGCCGAGCTCGGCCTCCGCGACCGCGGTCTGCCAGGCGACCGGCGGTGAAGCTGCGTGGCGGATGGCGACCGCCTCGCGCAGCAGCGGCTCGGCGGCGGAGGGGTCGCCGCGCTCGACCAGCAGCCGGCCGTAGCCGACCAGCGTCCCGGCGATCTCGGGATGGCCGGCGGGCAGCTTCTTGCGACGCAGCTCGAGGGCCTCGCGGTAGAGCGGCTCGGCGGTGTCGAGGTCTCCACGCTCGAGCTCGAGGTCGGCGAGATTGGTGAGCGGGTACGCGGCGGAAGGGGAGTCCGGACCGAGCTGTGCGCGCACGATCTCGAGCGCTCGGCGCTCGAGCGGCTCGGCGGCGTCGAGGTCCCCGCGGTCGGCGGCGAGCAGGCCGAGGTTGTTGAGATTGCCCGCGACCATCGGGTGGTCGTCCCCGAGCCGGCGCCGATTCGCCTCGAGGGCCTCGCGGTAGAGGGGCTCGGCCTCGGCGTACCGGCCTGTGTCGTGGAGCAGCCAGGCGAGGTTGTTGAGAGTGGTGGTCGTGCGGGGGTGGTCGTCGCCGAGTGTCTTTCGCCGAAGGGCGAGCGAGCGGCGCAGCGCGGCCTCCGC
>CAZQYU010000520.1:0-2484 GCA_964597585.1 uncultured Thermoanaerobaculia bacterium | reverse complement strand
CGATCTCCTCGAGCATCCACAACACCCGCGCCGACCGCGTCCGCGCACTCCAGTACAGCTTCATGCACCCCTCCCCGGAGTCGTTGGGTCCATCAACCGCCCGGACCTCACCTGAGATTCCTCGGCGACGAGGCCCCACCGCGGAGACTGGGCCCGAGATCGCGACACGGAGTGCTCATGAGCGGATTCCGGTCAGAGCCATGATTTACGTTTCCAGGACGGCGCGAGAAGCTGCCGGCGGCGTGATGCAATGGCGAGAAGCGCGACGGCGGTGGCGAGACCGACCGCCACCGCCGCGACCGACGCCTCGGGACCGAACGCCCCACCGGTCAGCAGCTCGGGCCCTTCGAACCGGGCCGTGACCAGGCCCCGGATGTCCACACCCGAGACAGTCGCACCGAACAGGCCCGCCTGGGCGAAGTTCCAGCCCAGGTGCAGACCGATCGGCAGCCACAGGCTGCGCGCGGCAACGTAGGCGGCCCCGAGCAGAATCCCGGCCTCGAGCGCGATCGCCATCGCTCCCCAGATCGTGGCGTTCGGGTTCATCAAGTGGGCCGCGCCGAACAAGGCCGCCGTGACACCGAGCGCCGTCCACGTTCCCAGGGCCTCTTCAGTGATGCGGAAGATCACACCACGGAAGACCAGCTCCTCGATGAAACCGGACGAAACGGCGATGGCCAGAGGCGTAAGCAACGCGGCGAGCCCGTTCCAGCCCGCAACGTCGTAGGCCCCCAGAATCCAGATCGTCCCGACCGTGATCCCCATGGTGCCGACGCCGAGGCCGATGCCGGCCGCCAGACCGACAGGGGCTTCCGCCAGCGCGAGCTCCCGGGCGTGTCTCCGTTCGATCCAGAGCACAAACAGCAGGTAGACCCCAACGCACGCGATGACTGTCGGGACCACCACCACGAACGACATTCCGGCAACCGCATGGCCCAACGCTGCAACAAGTCCGTGCCTGACGAGGAAGCTGGTCAGCCCTACCGTGAGCCCGAGCAGGAGGACTCCGACCACGATGCGGACCAGCGGGAACATGATGACGCGCCGGCCGAGAGATGCCCCCTCGGCCTCGAGCTCACCGCTGTCAATGGTCGCGCACACCACGCCTGCTCGCGAGTCCGGCGCACGCTCGTCGCAGACAGGTTCTTCGGTCACCCTCATACCCTCCCGTCAACCAGGCATCCTGTGTCGGCAGCCTCCCCACAGCATACGGGGACGACAGCCGCTCGGTTCCTACCGCACGGGTGCCATGGCATCGGCGCCCTGCAATCCGCCCGGCTGCCGCCACCGGTGTCGATCCGAAGCTCTGCCGTGCGGCCCAAGGCGAATCCGAGCCATACTGTCGTCGAACGCTACGGAGGATCGACATGCTCAAGGTCTCGATCGAGCGTTGCTTCGAGAGGTTCGCCGACACCTTCTCACCGAAGATCATCGGCGAGCTCAACGGTCAGCACGTCAAGGTCGTCCGGCTCGAGGGCGACAAAGTGCCATGGCACACCCACGACGATCAGGACGAGCTCTTCTGGGTCCTCGAGGGATCGCTCGACGTGATGGAGCGCGACCAGACGGTGACCCTCCACCCGGGTGAGCTCTGCATCGTCCAGAGAGGCCACGAGCACCGCGTCGTACCGAACGGACACGTGAAGCTGATCCTGTTCGAGCCCGCCGGAATCGCGCACACCGGGACCGTGCGCGCGGAGATCACCCTCGACGAGTACGAGTGGCTGGAGCCCTGACCGCTCCCTCTCGAAGGAGCGCTGGCCGTCCGCTTCTGCAGAACCTTGGCGCGCACACCACGGACGAGGAACGCCGGGCTCTCGTCCCGGACGAATGGCTCTGCCGTCTGCGGCACGAGACGTGGCGCTCAGTGGGTGGGCTCGACGGAACATCGGGTCGGCCGTTGCCCTGAGATCTCCCACTTCCGGTACCATCGTGATCTGGGGAGGCTGTATGCACCTGACCGGCGTCCACTTCCTGCTCAGCTATCAGTGCACCCACGAGTGCGACCACTGCTTCGTGTGGGCCAGCCCCCGAGCCGGCGGCACCATCCGCCTCGCGACGCTCCTTCGAGTTCTCGACCAGGCGCAACAGCTGGGTACGGTCGAGCACATCTACTTCGAGGGTGGTGAGCCGTTCCTGTTCTTCCCCCTCATGGTCGAGGGCATACGTCAGGCCAGGATGCGCGGATTCTCGACAGGGGTGGTCACCAACTGCTATTGGGCCACCGCGGAGGCCGACGCCGCGCTTTGGCTCCAGCCGCTCAGCGAGCTCGGCGTGGCCGACCTGAGCGTGTCGAGCGATGCCTTCCACGCCGGCGACGTCGAGGATCCGCGACCCGATTTCGCCGTTGCTGCGGCGCGGCGCCTCGGCCTCGACGAGGCGGTCATCACCATCGATCCCCCGACCCTCTGCGCCTTCCCGGACGACAAGGGCCGGCCGATCGTCGGGGGCTCGGTGCGGATGCGGGGGCGCGCGGCGGCGAAG
>CAZQYU010000519.1:0-2489 GCA_964597585.1 uncultured Thermoanaerobaculia bacterium | reverse complement strand
CCGTTGGATGCGTTCGACCTCCGCGTCGCCGTGCTGGATGACCTCGTCAAGCATGCTGCCCCCTCCCGCCCGCGACTACCGGGCCGGACGAAAGATGATATCAGAACTCAGCGGCTTGCCAGTCCCGGTCAGGGTCTGATGACCACACAGGAGCGGCGGCTGAAAGCAGCCGCCGGGACCTGCGAGATTGCTCTCCAGGTTTGCGATGGCTTGGTGTCTTTGTGTCTTGGTGGTTCGCTCCGTCCGGTGCCGCCGCCGGCGGCTCAGGGCGACCAGGGCCATGGCCGCGACCGCCGACAGAACGCCCCACCAGTCGCCCCACCGCACCCGCGGGGTGAGGCCCGAGCACGGCTGCACGGGCTCCACCAGCAGGCCCGAGCGCCCCACGCCGAGCTCCGCCGTGACCCGTCCGTACGGGTCCACGAAGCCGGAGATCCCGGTCAGCGCGGCCCGGACCAGCGGGCGGCGGGCCTCAGCGGCGCGCAGCACCGCCTGCTCGAAGTGCTGGTGGGGTGCCGACGAGAAGCCGTACCAGGCGTCGTTGGTCAGGGTCGCGAGCACGGTGGCGCCGATCCGGACCTGGGCCGCGACCAGGTCGGCGAACACGATCTCGTAGCAGATCGACATCCCGAGCGGCACCCCGGCCGGAAGCAGGACCGGGCCGCGACCGGGCGTGAACTGGCCGACCTCGCGCACCAGCGCCCGGGTGAAGGCGAAGTGGGCAACGAGCGGGACGTACTCGCCGAAGGGCACCAGCCGGACCTTGTCGTAGCGCACCGGGGAGACCCCGGCGGGCGACACCGTGTAGGCTGAGTTGGTCGCCCCGCCTTCGGGTGTTCCGCCGATCGAGGTGAGCACGATGGTGACGTCGAGCTCGCGGGCGAGATCGACCACGGTGTCGCGGAAGCTCGGGTCGCGCTCGAGCGAGAACGGGACCGCGCTCTCCGGCCACAGCACCAGCGTGGCGCCCTCGGCGGCCGCCTCGCGGGTCAGGCGCCACACCCCGGCGACCATCTCCTGCCAGCGCTCGGGGTCCCACTTGACCTCGAGGCCGGTGCCAGGCTGGATCACGGCCACCTTGACCGCCGGGCCCATGGGCCTGGGAGCCGGGGCGACCGTGGAGAAGACGAGAGTCAGGGCGACTGCGGCGACGGCGGTCGCGATCCCAACCCGGCGCGTGCCACGATGCAGGGTGCCGGCGAGACCGGCGCCGAGCGCGGTCGCCGCCCAGCCGATCCCGGTCGCGCCCCACACCGGCGCCGAGGCGAGCAGGACGGGCGCCGAGGCGAGCGCAGCGGCAGTCGGATTCCACGGGAAGACGTAAGGCGGGATCTGGCGCCACGCCTCGACAGCGATCCAGGCGAATGGCAGCAACACGACTCGCAGCGGCGGCGAAACCAGTCGGACCACGCCGGCCACGAGTCCCCACGAGAGACCGAGCAGCGCCGCCATCACCACCAGGCAGGCGATCGCGGCGACCAGCGGCAGACGACCGTAGTTGTGCATCACGGGCAGCACCCAGTGGACGGTGACCAGCCAGTGGACGGTGCCGCCGATGAGGCCGGCGAGGGCGGCGGAACGCCAACCCGGCGCGGCGGCGATCGAGGCCAGCAGGAGGCCGGGAAAGAGCAGGACGAACGGGCTCAGGCCGGGCCCGGGCAAGGCAATCGCAAGAACGACCCCGGCAGCGGCCGCCCACAGCGCAGGCGCCGCCCGCTCGAGCCGACGATGCCCCACTACCGGTCGGGGCCGCTGTCGAGGCCCAGCCACATGCCGAGGATGCCGACGTAGCGCTTGTGGGTGGTCCCGCGGGTCGTCTCCGCCGTCACCCACAGCACGTGGTCCCGGACCTTGACGGTCAGCTTCTCCTGGGCGTCGAGGACGGCGTCCTTGCCCTCCTCGAGTAGACCGGCTGAGTCCGGGTGCTCCAGCTCCGCGACGTAGCGCTTGAAGCTCGCCTCGTCGGGCTTCGATGACGCCAGTGCGAGCGCCGCCACAACAAGAACCAGCAGCAGGATGATGGCGTTTCGCATGGCTGGAGTATACCCGCCCCCTGGCCGCTCATCCGCGATCGAGCCGCTCGAGCACCGCCTTGACCAGCAGCGGCCAGGCGATGGTCGCGTCGGCCGGGACCTCGGCCCACATGCCGCCCTCCTCGCGGGGCACGAACTTACCCCACGACACGCCCTCGGAGTAGGTCGCGCCGGAGAGGCCGCCCCAGTGCACCGGCTCGGGGCAGATCCGGATCCCGTAGCGGTAGCGCAGCTGCCCGTCGCGCTCGCGGCCGACGTGCTTTGAGATCTCCTCCACGTAGGGCCCGAACTGCTGCGCCCAGTTGCGCGGCACGCCTCCGCCGACGGTGAAGATCCCGAGCCGCTCCTGGGCCACCAGGGTGTCGGTGAAGTGGTCGAGGTCGAGGTACGGGTCGTAGTCGATCGGCGCGCGACCGTCGCGCCGGCGCTGGCGGTTGAAGATCCCGAGGTCGAGAC
>CAZQYU010000518.1:0-2491 GCA_964597585.1 uncultured Thermoanaerobaculia bacterium | reverse complement strand
CCAGCAGAACGCGGGCGCGACGTGCGGGTGGTGACTCGATGAGCCCGGAGCCCGCAGGGACGGTCGCGATCGTCGACGACGAGTCCTCGATCCGTGACACGGTCGGCGTTGCACTGCGCCGGGAGGGGTACGCGGTCGAGGCCTACAGTGACGGCGCCGCAGCCTGGGAGGCGTTCGCGAAGGCACTGCCGGATGTCGCGATCCTCGACATCCTCATGCCCCGCATGGACGGGCTCGAGCTGTGCCGGCGCCTGCGCGCCGTGTCACCGGCTCTGCCGATTCTCTTCCTGACCTCCAAGGACGACGAGTTCGACCGCGTTCTCGGGCTCGAGCTCGGCGCCGACGATTACCTGTGCAAACCTTTCTCGATGCGCGAGCTGCTTGCTCGAGTGCGGGTTCTGTTCCGGCGCATCGCCCTCGCTCGCACCCCGGTCGACATCGAGCAGGTCCTGGTCCGGGGCGCGCTCGAGCTCGACCAGGCCCGCTACACGGTGCGCTGGAAGGGACACGCCGTTCCCTTGACGGTGACGGAGTTCTTGATCCTCCAGGCCCTCGCCCGTCATCCCGGGCACGTCAAGAGCCGGCGCCAGCTGATGGACGAGGGCTACCCGCACGACGCCTTCGTCTCCGATCGCACGATCGACTCCCACATCAAGCGGCTGCGCAAGAAGCTGGCTGCCGTGGACACCGACTTCGACGCCATCGACACCGTCTACGGCCTCGGCTACCGCTTCCGCGAAGGGTGATGCGGTGGGGCGGTTGAGCCGCGTGCTGTCGCGCCTGCCGGTCCGCCTGCTGGCCTTCAACATCCTCCTGGTGGCGCTTCCGGTCGCCGGCGTGCTCTTCTTCGACACCTACGAGCAGCAACTGCTCCAGGCTCAGGAGCGGACAATGGTCCAGGAGGGACGCCTGCTCGCCGCTGCCGTCGCGGCTGAAGGTCGGATCGAGGCGGCACCCGTGCGGGCGATCCTGGTCCAGCTGGAGCAACGCCACGAAGCCCGTCTGAGGATCGTCGATGCCAACGGGACATTGCTCGCCGACTCCGCGGCTCTCGGGCCGCGCCGACCCGCGGACGCCGAGCCGCCACAGGCCGAAGGTCCCCGGCGCAGCTGGCTCTACCGCATCGGCTCGCTCCCGTTTCGCCTGCTGCGCGGCCCGGGCGAGGCGAACGAGGCTGCGAGCGAGGCGGTCGACGTGTACGAGGGATCGACGACCCTCGACGGTCCGGAGATCCAGCGCGCCCTTTCCGGCCGTTACGGTGCGGTCACAAGGAGGCTTGGCGGTGACCGCCCGGTGGTCGTCTTCTACAGCGCCATCCCGATCCGCCTCGACGACAAGGTTGTCGGCGCGGTGCTCGTCTCCCAGTCCACCGCCCGGGTGCTGCGCAGCCTCGATACCGTGCGTCTTGCGGTGTTCGAGATCTTCCTCGCCACCCTCGCGGTCGCGGTCGTGCTGTCGTTGGTGGTCGCGACCACCATCGCCCGGCCGCTGGCCCGACTGCGCCGCCAGGCCGAGGCCGTGGTCGACCGACGGGGTCGCCTGCGCGGCGGATTCGCGGCGACCGACCGCCGCGACGAGATCGGCGACCTCGAGCGCGCCCTTGCGGAGCTCAGCCGCAGGCTCGAGGTCCACCTGGCACATGCCGAGTCGCTGGCCTCTGACCTCGCGCACGAGTTCAAGAACCCTCTCGCCTCGATCCGAACCGCCGCCGAGCTCGCCGCCGACACCGAGGACCCGGACGAGCGCGGCCGCCTCGTCGGTCTGGTTCAACGCGAGGTCGCACGACTCGAGCGCCTGATCAGCGAAGCCCGTGAAGTGTCGCTCCTCGACGCCGCGCTCGAGCACGAGACGCGACAGCAGGTCGACCTCGAGGTGCTGGTCGAAGGCGTTGTCGAGGGGTTCCGACTCCGCCTCGACGGGCGTCCATCGCTCGTCCTTGCGGTGGCCGACCACTCGCCGATGGTGTCCGCAGACCCGGACCGGCTGATCCAGGTGCTGGAGAACCTGCTCGACAACGCGACCAGCTTCTCGCCACCCGACGGCAAGGTCACGGTGGCGCTGCACGCCGACCAGGGAGAGGCAGTGGTCTCGGTGAGCGATCAGGGGCCGGGCATACCTCCCGAGCACCTCGAACGAGTCTTCGACCGCTTCTTCAGCTACCGGCCGAACGGCAACGCCGATCGCTCACACAGCGGGCTCGGCCTGGCCATCGTGCGCACCATCGTGGAGGGCTACGGCGGCTCCGTGAAGGTCGCTGCGTGCCCATCTGGCGGTGCCGAGCTGATCCTCCGGCTGCCGATCGCCGAGGCTCGCGGGTGAGGCTGGGTGGTTGGTTTCATTGCCGTGGCCGGGATCGCCGCGCTGGCCGGCTGCGCTCGCGAACCGTCTTCGCTTCAAGGGAGCAGGAGCCTGGACGACCTCGAGCAGGCGATCGTCGAGCTCCCAACGCGCTACCCGCCGGTCGCCCGGATCGTCGCGGTCGACGAGCTCC
>CAZQYU010000517.1:0-2499 GCA_964597585.1 uncultured Thermoanaerobaculia bacterium | reverse complement strand
AGCGCTTGAATGGCATTCAAGAGGTCGACGGTTCGATCCCGTTCGGCTCCACCAGAACTTCTTCCAGCCCGCCCTCGGCGGGCTGTCGTCTTTCTGGTGGAGCCGATCGGGATCTCACCTTCGGTTGCTCGCGCGCTGCGCGCGCGGCCCCGCCCCGAGATGAGCGGGCGGCTGTAGGCCGTCCACCACCCTCTTCGACCCCCTCGGCCACAGCCGCTCCCGCTCCCTTCGGTGCGGTCGATCCCGATCTGTGTTGCGCTCCGGGGCGATGACCTCCGCGCTCGGCGGGCTGTTTTCGTACTGGTGGAGCCGAACGGGATCGGTCTACGACCCATCAGCGCGTTCACCCGCGTCGGCTCGTCTCGCGACCCGCCCGGGTTCACCTGCGCTGCTGGCCCGCAGTGTCGACCCGATCGGGATCCCGCCGTCGGCGTGGTCGATCCCGATCTGAACGCGCCCCGAGGATGTCGTCACTACGGAGCACCAAGCCGGGCACTTCACTCGGTCCTGGCTGCATTTTGGCACCCTCTTGACACCCTGGCGCCTTGAGCCGGCCCAAGGCGGTCACGACGTTTGTATCTGGCGAGTTGCAGCTCCTCACCCCAAGGGTCCCTGCAGTACCTGACCGGAGCCCTTGGGCGCGAGGACGCCTGGCGCCGCCTGCCCTCCTGCAGCTGCTGGAAGCGCCGAATCGAGCCTGCCCCGAAATTGGGCTGGGCACCGGAGCAGTGACGGCCGAGAGCTGGAGTCAAGTCGCTCTTGACTGGTCCGGCCGCCACCTCACGTTGCCCCTGACCTGGATGGGCTCCATGTTGTGACTCTACGGGCCGTGCCAGAGGCTCTCGAGGGACACGGCCTCCACCTCCCAGCCGGTGGCGACGCCGAACTGCGGCGCCTGGTTGCGTTCCACGCTCACCTTGACGACCGAGCGTCGGGCCGACTGGTTCGCAGGCTCTCTTCCCGTCATCCTCCGTCCCTCCTTCGTTCAGTGGTCACCACGCGGGCCGTCGGCGAGCCGCGTGGGAGCCCACACCGCGGCGCCGGTAGGACTCCTGCGGTGGGTGTCCCTGACGTGTCCGACAGGCTCATGCAGCCTCTTCGCCAGGTCGACGAACGACGAGTCGCCGGCATCCCGATCGTCCTGACGGATGACGCGATGGCCGGAGGACGCGAGCACCCCGCAGGAGGCGTCGAGCCGGAGCGCACTCGGTCCAGGGGTGCACGGCTCCGGGGTCGGCGGTCATCGACGCCGGCGTCGTCACTCGAGTGGCAGCGAGGCGATTCTCCACCTGCCGGGTCCTCCCCTGCTCGGTAAAGCCGTGCGGAGGCCGTGCCAGGGCGGTCCGTACCTGAAGGACAGGGTTTCCGTCGAGAGAGGGGCTTCATGTTGTGGCTTCTGGTGGCGCTCGTTGTCTTATTTGACAACTCGCGGCCGCTTCGGCCATCATCACCCGGGAACCGACCATGATCGACAGCAACGAGTTCTTCCGCGAGGTCACCCTCAGCCTGTGCAGCCATCTCGAGATCGAGGAAGGCCTCCGGGCGTGCCTCGAGTACCTCTCCCGGTACATCCCCGCGGACTGTCTCTACCTGGAACGCAATGAGCACGGGCTCGGCGCGATGCGTATCGTCGCCCGGGCCGACGCCAGGAGCTGCAAGCGGATGGACCTCCTCGTCCCGTACGACGAGGAGTCCAGGGCGGCGATGGCGCGCTGGACCGTGGAGTACGAGACCGGCAGGATGCCCCAGGTCTTCGTGATCAACCGCCCGCAGGAGGAGCCGGTCACGCGCCACCTGCTCAGGTCGCTCGGCGAGCCCTCGTCGTCGGCCATGAGCCTGCCTCTGGTCATCCAGAATCAGGTCGCCGGCGCCCTGGTGCTGCTGGCCGCGGGCGACGACCGCTTCGAGGAGCACCACGTCAGGCTCTACTCCACCCTCAAGGAGCCGTTCTTCGTGGCCATGTCCAACACCATGCAGCACCAGGAAGTGGTCAGGCTCAAGGACCTGCTCGCCGATGATTACAGATATCTGCAACGGGAGATGCTGCGGATCTCCGGCGACGAGATCGTCGGTGCCGACTTCGGCCTCCGCGAGGTGATGCACAAGGTGCGGCACGTCGCGCCCACCGAGAGCCCGGTCCTGCTGATGGGCGAGACCGGTGTCGGAAAGGACGTGATCGCCAATGCGATCCACCTCTCGTCGGCCCGGCGTGAGGGGCCGTTCATCCCGGTGAACTGCGGCGCCATCCCCGACTCGCTGCTCGACAGCGAGCTTTTCGGTCACGAGAAGGGCGCCTTCACCGGCGCGCTGACACAGAAAAGAGGGCGCTTCGAGCGCGCCAACAGGGGCACCATCCTGCTCGACGAGATCGGCGAGATGCCGCTCGAGGCTCAGGTGCGCCTGCTGCGCGTGCTCCAGCACCGGGAGATCGAGCGCGTGGGCGGAACCGACCGCATTCCGGTCGACATCCGGATCATCGCCGCCACCAACAAGGACCTG
>CAZQYU010000516.1:0-2515 GCA_964597585.1 uncultured Thermoanaerobaculia bacterium | reverse complement strand
CCTTCGACAGGTCGAGGTAGAGCGACGACAGGTCGACGGCGCAGAAGTTGACCGTGCGGTGGTAGATCGTCGACAGCTCGTAGCTCCGGTAGGCGTCCACGACCTGGTGTGCGAGCGCGCGCGCCCTCCGAGAGAGGTAGGCGTCGAAGCCGCGCAGCTCGGCGGTTGGGACAGCGTGCCGGGCGGGGTCGAAGTCGGCCAGGTTTCCGAGCAGGAAGCGGATCGTGTTGCGGATCTTGCGGTAGGCTTCCGCATTACGCGCCATGATCTCGTCGGAGATACGGAGCTCCTCACGGAAGTCGACCATCACGGTCCACAGGCGGAGGATGTCGGCGCCGTACTGGGTCAGCAGCTGCTGGGGCGTGATCGTGTTGCCGAGGCTCTTGGACATCTTGTGGCCGGCTGCGTCGACCACGAACCCGTGGGTCAGCACCTGTCGGTAGGGCGGGGAGCCCTTGAGGCCGACCGCGACCGTCAGCGACGACTGGAACCAGCCGCGGTACTGGTCCTGACCTTCGAGGTAGAGGTCGGCCGGCCAGTCGAGCCGGTAGCGCTCGGTGTCGCACACGGCAAGGTGGCTGACCCCGGAATCGAACCATACATCGAGGATGTCGGACTCCTTGAGGAAGGCCGTTCCGCCGCACGCCCCGCAGACGAAACCGTGCGGCACCAGGTCGGCCGCATCATGCTCGAACCAGGCGTCGGCGCCCTCCCTCTGGAAGAGCTCACGGATGTGGTCGAAGACGGCCTCGTCGATGGTGGGCTCGCCGCAGGCCGTGCAGGTCAGCACCGTGATCGGGACCCCCCACATCCGCTGGCGCGAGATGCACCAGTCGGGCCGGTTCTGGATCATGCCTTCGATGCGGGGCTGCCCCCAACGTGGAATCCACTCGGTCGCCCGGACCCCCTCGAGGGATCGCTGGCGCAGCTCGTTGCGGTCCATGCGGATGAACCACTGGGGCGTGGCTCGGAATATGACCGGCTTCTTGCAGCGCCAGCAGTGCGGGTACGAGTGAGCGATACGCTCGGAGGCCACCAGCACGCCGAGCTCCTTGAGCCGCTCGACGATCGCGGGGTTGGCTTCGAACACCGACAGCCCCTGCCAGTCGGGGACTTGATCCGTGAAGCGGCCACCGTCGTCGACCGGTGCGAAGGGCTCGAGCCCGTAGCGTACGCCGACCCCGTAGTCCTCGACCCCGTGTCCCGGGGCGGTGTGGACGAGCCCGGTGCCCTGCTCGAGGGTCACGTGCTCCGCGAGGATGAACAGCCCGTCGCGGTCCGTGAGCGGGTGGTGGTAGTGGGCGCCTTCGAGGTCGGCACCGCTGAACGTCTGAACCACCTCGGCCAGGGCCCACCCGGCGACGGCGCGGGTCGCCGCGACGAGGTCGGACGCGACCAGGTAGAGGCCTGCCGGTGTCTTCAGTACGACGTACTCGAAGTCGGGATGCAACGCGATCGCGAGGTTGGCGGGGAGGGTCCACGGGGTCGTGGTCCAGATCAGTGCCGACACCGGCTCGCCCCCAGTGAGGCCGAGGCGTTGGATCGCGTCTTCGGCAAGGGCGAACGCGACGGTGATCGACGGGCTGTTGTGGTCGTGGTACTCGACCTCGGCCTCGGCGAGTGCGGTCCGGCACGAGGCGCACCAGTGGACCGGCTTGAGGCCCCGCTCCACCGAGCCGGCGAGGAAGAAGCCGTGCAGGGCCGACGCGATCTCCGCCTCGTAGGCGTACTCCATCGTGAGGTACGGATCGTCCCACTGACCGAGCACCCCGAGGCGACTGAACTCCTCGCGCTGGACGTCGACGAACTTGGCGGCGTACTCGCGGCAGGCGCGGCGGACCTCGGCGACGGACATGCTGGCCTTGCGGCTGCCGAGCTGCTTGTCGACCTGGTGCTCGATCGGCAGTCCGTGGCAGTCCCATCCCGGCACATAGGGTGCGTCCATGCCCATCATCGTGCGCGACTTGACGACCACGTCCTTGAGGATCTTGTTGAGTGCGTGACCCATGTGGATGTGGCCGTTGGCGTACGGCGGACCATCGTGCAGGATGAACCGCGGCGCCCCGCGCCGCGCCTCGCGGATGCGAGCGTAGAGGTCGATGTCGTTCCAGCGGGCCAGAGCCTGCGGCTCGCGCGTCGGCAGCTGCGCCCGCATTGGAAAGGCGGTCGCAGGAAGGTTCAACGTTCGTCGGTACATGGGGGCCTCGCCTCCGGGCTGTGAGCCTACGCGGCACACCGGAGACCGTCAAGTCGCGCGAAGCCCCGCAACGCGGGCGTTGGCGGGCAAACCACCAAGACACGAAGACACCAAGACACCATTGCGGGATTGGCCCTCACCCGTCTGCTGCCCGCTGCTCCGCGCGCAGCAGCCCGTAGATCAGACCGCCCAAGCGATCAGCGTGATGGAGGACCGCTGCGGGAACCTCGACTCCGCGTGCCCGCATCAGGGCCACATCGCTTTGAACCTCCTGATTTTCCGCGTACGCCGCCTCGAGATGCTGATACCGATTGCCCA
>CAZQYU010000515.1:0-2519 GCA_964597585.1 uncultured Thermoanaerobaculia bacterium | reverse complement strand
TCGAGCGCCTCGCGCCACCGCGGCCACTCGCGGGCGAGGGGCTCGAAGGCGGCGTTCTCAGCAAGCCATGCGGCGTCCGCCTCCCGCCGACTCTCGGCAGACTCTTCCATGGCGGCGGCGGTGCGCCTGCGATCCTCGGCCTCATCGAGCCTCGCCCGAGCCGCCTCCGCGGCGTGCTGGGAGGCGGCGAGCTCTCTGGCGGCGCTCGCAATGACCGTGTCGAGCTGCGCTGCGCGGTCGAGCTCTGGCCGGGCGGACTCGACGGCGCCGGTAGCACGGTCCTCCGCCTGGGCGGCGGCGGCGAGCGTGGCATCCGCTGCGGCGAGGACCGCAGCGGCCTGCTCGGATGTCGCGGCCGCGATCGCCGAGCGCGCGCCGAGCTCCCGGGCCTCTCGCTCGGTGCGCTCGGCGGCCTCGACCGGGGAGCGCAGCGCCTCGGCCGCCCGAGCCGCCTCGAGCTCGAGCCGCCGGTCCGCGGCGGCGTCCCACGTCGTCCGGGCGGCCGCCGCCTCGGTCTCGGCCTGGGCCGCGGCGGCGGCCAGCCGTGCTCGGAGGCGGTGCCACTCGACCGCTGCGCGGGCGGCGGTCTCGGACTTTCTCGCATCGGCAAAGGCCGCGGACGCTGCTTTGCGTCGGTCCTCGAGCTCGGCCCGCCGCTCGTCGGGCAGCGGCGCGGTGTCGGCGAGACGGATCTCGAGCGCCGCCAGATCCGCAGCCTCCAGGCGCGCACGCTCGTGCGCGGCGACCGAGACCCGGCCATAGAGCTCCGTTCCGGTGAGCCGTTCGAGGAGGGCCGCACGGTCAGCGGCCGAGGCTTGCAGGAAGGCCGCGAACTCGCCCTGGGCGAGCAGCACCGAGCGCCGGAACTGGTCGTAGCTGAGGCCGACGCGCTCCGCGATCGCGTCGAGCACCTCGGTCTTGGTGCCCCCGACCGGCTCGTCGGAAGCCACGTCGAGCAGCGACATTCCCTGTGGCTGGAAACGGCCGTCAGCGCGGCCCCGCGCCCTCCGCACCTCCCAGCGTGCTCGCCAGCGGCGGCCGTCGCGCCCGATGAACTCGACCTCGGCGAAGCCCTCGCCGGCACCGCGGCGCAGCACGCCGCGCACGTCGAGAGCCCGGATCCGGACCGCCTCGTCCTCATCGGCGCGGCCGACTGCCGGCCCCCCAGAGCCCTCCAGCCGCGGCACCCGGTCGTAGAGAGCGAGGCAGAGGGCGTCGAGCAGGGTGCTCTTGCCGGAGCCGGTGGGTCCGGCGATCGCGAACAGCCCGGCGCGGTCGAGGGGAGGACGGTCAAGCTCGACTGCGAACGGCCCGGCGAGGCTGGCGAGGTCGGCGCCGCGGATCGCGAGGATCCTCACCGGTCGGCCTCCTCGACCGCCTGGACCAGCTCGCGGAACGCATCGGCGAGGTCGGAGGGCGGCTCGCCTTCGTGGGCCTGCGCCCACCGGCGGCGAAAGACCTCGTCGGGATCGAGGCCCTCGAGCGCGGCCTCGGGGAGGACATCGGCGAGCGCGGCGCCGTCGCCCGAGCGCTCGGCCATAAGCCGCGCGAGGCGTGCCGGGCGCCCGTCGAGCGCTTCGTCGAGCCGGCGCCGCAGGTCTGGGCGCGGACCGTCGAGCCGCACCGCGAGGTCGAGAAAGGGCCATTGCTCGGACGGCAGGTCGGCGAGGTCGAGGGCGGAGACCGCCTCGACGAGCTCGTCGGGGCCGAGCGCGCCGTGCTCGGGGACCCGAAGCATCTCGACGGTTCGCGGCACCGCCCGAGGGGCCGGGCGGACCTCGCCATCGTCGAGCTCGACCACCACCACCTGGTGCCGGTAGCGGGCCTCGTCGAGGGCGAGCGGGATCGGCGATCCGGAGTAGCGCACCGTCTCGCGGCCGCCGACCGCCTGGGCGAGGTGGAGGTGGCCGAGCGCGGCGTAGGCGACGGCCTCGGGGAAGATCGACACGGGCAGGGCGTGCTGGTTGCCGCCCAAAATGCGGCGCTCGGAGAGCTCGGAGATTTGGCCGCCGGTCATGTAGCAGTGGCCGGTGGTGAGCACCGGCAGTCCGCCCGCACGGTGCGTGGCGGCCTCGACGGCCTCGGCGTAGACCCGAGCGACGCCCGCGACCAGCGGGTCGTTGCCGTCGCCGGCGGCGCCGAGGTCGGCTGGGCGAAGGTAGGGCACCGCGGCGCACCACGCCGCGACCTCGCCCCGTGCATGGAGGGGAACGAGCAGGCGGTCGAGGTCGAGGCCGTCACCCGCGCGGGGCAGTGCGCCGACGACGCGCACACCGAGCGCCTCGAGCAGCGGCGCCGGCGCCTCCAGCCGTCCCGGGGAGTCGTGGTTGCCGGCGATGACGACCGTGTCGAGGTCTGGGCAGTGGCGCCGCGTCTCGACCAGAAACGCGTAAAACGCCCGCTGGGCCGACGCCGGCGGGTTCGCCGAGTCGAAGACGTCGCCGGCGACGACCAGGGCATCCGCCCGCTCGGTCTCGAGCAGGTCCGCGAGCCAGGCGAGGAAGCGTTCGTGCTCGAAG
>CAZQYU010000514.1:0-2520 GCA_964597585.1 uncultured Thermoanaerobaculia bacterium | reverse complement strand
CGATCCACATCGACTACGGCTTCAACCTCGGCGACGCGTTCCGCTTCGGCATCCGCTCGGACGCCGCGTGGGCGACGGACCGGATCACGGGGCTCGACCGCGAGCTACTCGCCGGGCTCTCACTCAACGGAACCGTGATCGGACCGTGGCAGACGTTGGTCAACTTCGACATCGGGGTACCGGTCCACGGACCCGCGGACGGCGTCACCGTGTCGGTCTTCTTTCTGAAGCTCCTTCATTGAGCATGTGTTCGTGAGGTGGTGACGCCCGGCAGACGGTTTGTCGTGTGCCGGTTTGAAGACCAGGAATGAGGCGCCAAACCTCACGGGTTGAGACTCAATCAGAATGCAGAGAGACACCGGTGCTGCGCGGGAGTGGTGCGTGGTGGAGGCCGACCCCGACGCTTCCCTGCGTCCAATGCCCAGAGAGGGCATGGGCCGACAAGGCGGACACCGATGAAGAGAGCACCGGTACTCGGAACGCTCGCTGTCACAGTTCTGTGGGTTGCCTCGACGCCATTGTGAGCGCAGGTGCCGGACGAGACGCAGGGCACGGCACCGCCCATGGACAACCCCTACATCCTGCCGGTGTGTGTGCCGGGCGTTCCGTTCGCGGACATGACCTGTTCGAGTGGCTTCGACGCGTGGATCGAGCAGTTCGCGGCGGACGCGATCACGGCGGGATGTGGCGGAGGAAACTACTGTCCGGCGTCGCCCGTAACGCGGGAGCAGATGGCGGTGTTCGTCGAGAAGGCGATGCGTGGGACGGCGAGCTGGGCCCCAGGGGATCTCGGTCACTACGACACTGGACTGGGCGCAGACAGCTTGCTCTTCCTCGCCGGGGGCGAGAACGACACCGGGCTCGGCAGCTAGAGCCTCTACGCAAACTCCACGGGCTCCAACAACACCGCCGTCGGCGCCGAGAGCCTCTACTCGAACACAACTGGCTCCGACAAGACCGCAGTCGGATACGCCAGTCTCGTGGTCGCGACAAGCATCGCAGACACCGCCGTCGGGAGTTGGAGCATGCACGACGATACGACGGGAGGCGACACTACGGCCGTCGGCGCTGCGAGCCGCCTGGCGAACACGACCGGCAACTTCAGCACGGCGATCGGCTACCGGGCCAACGTCCAGTCGGGTGACCTGTTCGACGCCACAGCCATCGGCAACGACGCGATCGTGGACGCTTCGAGGCACGTTCGGATCGGAGACACGCAGATTACCCAGATCGGCGGCGAGGTCGGCTGGTCGGCACTTTCGGACGTTCGGGCGAAGACGAAATGGGGGTCTTGTCACTTCAACGGATTGCAGCTGGCTCGAGGCGCCGGACTGACGGGATAGCGTCGAAGCCCCTGTCGAAGCTGCAGATGGCGTCGAGCCCGTGCACGAGCACGGTCGCGGCGTGAAGTGCGTCGCGAGCACTGAGCTTGACGTGGTCGTCCAGCAGGCCTCGAGCCACGTCGAGAGTCTCCGTTGCGATTGGGAGAACCACGGGGAACAGTGTGCGAGCGGCGTCGTACACCTGCCGTCCCTCGACCCATCGTCCGATGGCACGGTAGCGGTGGAGAACCTCCTGCAGGACCTCGGCATCGAGCACGCCGGCGACCTCGTCGACGCCGATGCGCTTCAGCAGGTCCACGCTCGGCTCCCGGTTGGGGTGATCGGCCCCGGCGGCGTACATCAGGATATTGGCGTCGACGAGAATCACGGCATGAGCTCCTCGGGGTTCGGGACGGACTCACGCGCCATCTCCTCCGGCGATGCAACCGGGAGGTGGAGGGACGCGATCTGCCGAGCTGCGGCAAGACGATCCTCGCGTGACACCAGCCCGTACTGTCGTTCACAGGCGGTGCGCACCAAGTCGCCAAGACTTGTACCCCGTGCTACGGCGAGCCGAGCCAACCGCTCGTGCAATTCGGGAGGGAACAGAATCGTGGTCTTCTTGGAAAGCTCCATAGCCACCTCCATATATGGAGTCTACACGCGCCCCACCAAGCGGTCAAGAGCACCCGCGCCGCCACGTCACAGCCCGGTCTAACCGCCTTCGCGAGCCTCGAGCCCAAGCACTCTGCCGAGGACCTGTTGAACGAACCGCTGCCCTGTGCCCGCCGTTCGGAGCATCTCGCGGATCCGACCCGTGACCTCCTCGGCCGCGCCCTGGTGCGTCGCGGCGGCTATGGTCACGTCGTACGCCGTCCAGATGTCGGCCGCGGTGATCTCGTACTCGCAACCGTCCACCAGCCAGTGCGGCGCCAGAAGGATGCCCGGGACATGAATCGGACGCTGGCGGTCCGGGCCTTGCGATGGACGGAACACCCGGCTCGGCCGTATGTTGTTCGGAAGTCCTACATGAACAGACCACCTGTCACGCTGCTGGCTCTGCTCCTTCTCGCCGCCGCATCGTCGTTTGCCCAGACCGAGAGCCCCTGGCGGGAGGTCCTCCCCTGGCCGACCACCTCCGTTCTCGACGGGGTGGCCTACGGGGACGGCCGCTTCGTCGCCGTCGGCGATGTCGCCC
>CAZQYU010000513.1:0-2523 GCA_964597585.1 uncultured Thermoanaerobaculia bacterium | reverse complement strand
GCTCGGCGTCGTAGCGGCGGGTGACGTACAGGCCCTGCGGCCCGCGGAAGTCGGGGATACCGGCCGCGGTCGACACGCCCGCTCCGGTGAGGACGGTGACCCTGGAGGCCAGGCGGATCATGTCGGCACACGCTGCAGCGTCGAGGGTCTGAGCCATCCGATCTCCCCCCTCCCCCTGTCGAGGATAGCGCGAGGTACTCAGCGGCAGCGGTCGAGAACCTCACGGAGGAAACGCGCCGCCTCGGATTCGGCCCAGAGCCGCGGCCGCAAGGGTACCGGGCCCGACGCGAAACCGACGTGGCCGCCATGCGCGACGACCGCATCGGTGAGCATCGGGTTCGCCGCGATGTCCGCCCGCGGCACCGCCTCTCCGGGCAGGAAGGGGTCGTCGAGCGCCTGCACGAGTACGGTCGGCACACGCACGCGCCCGACCAGCGCTCCCGAGCTCGATCGCCGGTAGTAGTCGTCGGCGCCGGCAAAGCCGTGGAGAGGCGCCGTCGCGGCATCGTCGAACTCGCGGAATGTGCGCGCGGCGAGAGCTCGCGCGAGATCCATCCGGCCGTCGAACTCCGCCGCTCGCACGCGCACCTTCGCCCGCAGCGAGCGCAGCAGGGCATCGACGTAGAGCCGCCCGAAACCGGACTCGAGGTGGTCGGCGCCGGCCGCGAGGTCGAACGGCACCGACACTGCCGCCGCCGCCGCGAGCGGCGTCGACGAGCCTTCCTCGCCGAGGTACTTCACGAGCACGTTGCCGCCGAGCGAGAAGCCCGCCGCAGCAAGCGGCCGCCCAGGGAAGCGGCCACCGAGGACTCCGAGCACGAAGGCGAGATCGCCGGTCTCACCCGAGTGGTAGAGCCGAGGTGCGCGGTTGAGCTCTCCGGAGCACGAGCGGAAGTTGAGCCCGACCGCTGCCAGCTTGTGTCGGCCCAGCTGGCGGTACAGCTCGACCGCATACCCCGAGCGGGCGCTGCCCTCGAGCCCGTGCAGCACCAGGACGAGCGGTGCGTCAGCCGGCTCGCCGCCAATCTGCCCGACCCAGTCGAGGTCGAGGAAGTCGCCGTCAGGGGTCCCGATCCGCTCACGGACGAGCGGCACACCCCGCTTGCGACGCAGGTAGCGCGCACCCAGAGTCTGAGCGTGGGGACCGGGAAGCCACCAGGCGGGCTCGAACTGGGTCGGGGCGAACGGGCTGTCAATCGGTCCGCTCCCGCCACGCCTGTCGCCGCTGCCGCGGCCGAGGGGCGTCACGGTCCGCGCTTGCTGGAGTGGGATCGCAGGAACGCCTCCGCCCCCTCCCGCCCCATGTAACGCTCGAGGATCCGCCGCTCGGTCTTCCTCAGGTCGACCACCAGGAGGACGTCGAGGACGTTGGCGAACTCGGGATCGACGTTGAATCCGAGCGGGCGTCCGCCGAGCTTGAGGTATTGGCGCAGCAGGATGGGCACACCCTTGCCATCGGCCTCGATCTCGGCGATCAGCGCCGAGACCTCGTCGAGATCCTCGAGGTGCCCGAGGTTGACGAGCCGGGTGCCACCACGACGGCGGGGCCAGAAAGGCGTGCGGGGCCGGACCCAGCAGGACCACTCGTGAACCGACGGGACGCGCCGCAGATGCTCGACGATCAGGCGTTGAGAGGTCGGCAGGTAGTCCGCGCTGATGCTCACCGGACCGAACAGCGTCGCGTAGCGCGGGTGACGGACCACGTACTGCCCGATCCCCTTCCACAGCAGGAGCAGGCTGGTGTAGCTGCGCTGGTGCTCGTGTCGGACCCACGACCTGCCCATCTCGAGAGCCGGGCCCATGGTGTCGAACAGGCGCGGGTCGAAGCGGAACAGGGTCGAGGTGTAGAGCGCCTCGACTCCGCCGGCAGGGAGGAGCCGGTCGGTCGGGCCGAGCCGGTAGCCGCCGACGACCTCCCGCCGCCCCCGGTGCCAGATGAAGAGGTGAACGTAGCTCGAGTCGAACCGGTCCAGGTCGATCTCCCGCCCGCTACCTTCCCCGGCCGCGCGGAAAGTGACCTCGCGGAGCCGTCCGATCTCACGCAACAACATGGGAATGTCGCCTGCCTCGGCGGCGTACACCGCCTGCTCACCGGAGTCGACCAGGAGCGCGCCCTGTGGCAGGCCATCGACCTCGACGGCGAGCTCTTCAGCCGGCACCGCATCGATGACCGTCTCCACCCTCGGCATGGGCCGAGGGGGCGGGTCGGCGGCTCCCACGAGTGGACGCTCGGCGAGGATCTCGGTTCGCAAACGCAGGTACTCGACCAGGCGGCCGTCGGAGGGAAGCTGGGCGAGCTGCGACGCCTGGATCGGGCGGCCGATTCGGGTCTCGATGGCCTCGCGCCTTCGCATCAGCTCCCGCGGCAGCAGCATTGTACGCAGCGCCGGGTGAACCAGGCCGGCGAGCTGGAACAGCCAGCCGTTCCTCCCCGGGAAGTAGACCGGAATCACTGGCGCCGCCGAACGCCGCACGAGACGGCCGATGCTCGGGTCCCACGGCGGGTCGACCACACGACGCTGA
>CAZQYU010000512.1:0-2535 GCA_964597585.1 uncultured Thermoanaerobaculia bacterium | reverse complement strand
TGGAACTGGCAGAAGTGCACGGCACGATCGACGGCACCACGAAACACCGGATCCACCGCTCTCCAACCGGGTTCCGCGCCGTCGGCGAGAGCGCGGTCAAGTCGGCGCTCGTCGTCCTGCCGTGCGATCTCGCGCAAATCGAGGTAGCCCGCGACGAGCTCGAGGCCGACCCGAACCAGGCTGCGCGGACCGGCCCCACGCCACACCACCCTACCTCTCCCGCGCATCAGCTCACGGTCGTCCATCCACACGCTGAGGTCGTGCTCACGACCGGGAGCCCAATCCCCGGAAGTGTCGCTGGAGAGAAACGACATGCCGCTCATCGACACGTCGAAGATCTCGAAGCTCCCGCCCTCGACCTCGACCCGCAGCACCGCGTCGCGAGCGAGAAGGTCGCGCACGCGACGACGTTCCGGCCGGTAGAATCGAGCCGGACCGACGGCGCCCATGAGATCCTCGTACGTTCGCGGCATTCACCCCTCCCCGCCTTCGTCCAAGGCCGGCAGAGTGAGTGCGAACACCGCGCCTCCGCCGGATCGGTGCTCGTACCACAGCTCGCCGCCAAGGTCCGCTACGATCCGGCGACACAACGACAGCCCGAGTCCAGTCCCTTCACCCGGCGCCCGGGTCGTGACGAATGGGTCGAAGATCCTCTCGACCAGCTCGGCTGGCACGCCAGGCCCGTCGTCGCCCACCCGGACCCTGATCCCGTCCTCGACGGCATCGAGCGTGACCCACAACCTGCGCGCTCCTGAGCGGAGTGCGTTGTCCAGCAGGTTGAGCAGTACCTGATTCACAGGACCCGCGGGGGCCTTCGCCCACTCGACCTCTGCCAGGTCGAGCCGGACCTCGACCCCTTCCAGGCGGTGCTCGAGAAGCCGCAGGCTGGACTCAATGCCTCGGACCACGTCGCACGCTGGTGGACCGCCGACTTCGGCCGGCCTGGCGTGCGCCTCGAGCGACTCGGTGATTCCCTGGATACGCTCGGCGCCGTCGAGGATCACTTGGAGCAGGCGTTCGCGCACCGCGTCATCGCGCGCACCCGTCGCCAGTACGCGCGCACTGTTGAGGATCGCGTTGACCGGGTTGCGAACCTCGTGCAGCACACCGGCGGCGAGGATTCCGCCGAGGGCCAGCTTCTCGTGCCGGGCGAGCTGCAGCGCGAGGTCGCGCAGCCGCAGCTGGACGCTGGCCCGGGCCAACAGCTCGTCGGGGTCGAAGGGCTTGACGACATAGTCGTCGGCACCGTAGGCGAACCCCTCCATGGTCGGGCCGGCTCCGCTGCGGGCCGTCAGCAGGATGACCGGCGTGGCGCGCAATGCCGGGTCGTCGCGGATCGCAGCGCACAGCTCGATGCCGCTGAGATGGGGCATCATCACATCGCTGATCACGAGGTCGGGACGCTCGCGTTGGATCACCTCGAGCGCGGCGCGACCGTCCGGCGCCGTCATGACGTCAGCATCGGGACGGAACAGGCCGGCGACCAGCTCGCGAAGATCAGGCTCGTCGTCGACCACGAGGACCCGGGCCCGATGGGCTCCGACCCTGGGCAGTGGAACGCTCGTGCGGAGTGGGGCTGCGGAGGCGGGGGTCGCCGGGCCGTTCGAGGCCTTGCCGACGATCTCGATCGCGCGCGCCGGGCCTTCCCGTGAGGCGGCCTCCGCGTGGTCGATGAACTCACGCCGGCGCTCGAGGACGTCCGACTTCAGGTGGTCGTGCCCGAGGGGAAGCTCGAGGGCAAAGACACTGCCGCGCCCGGCCTCGCTCTCGACCGTCAGTCGACCGCCGTGAAGATCGACCAGCTCCTTGGCCAGAGCGAGGCCGATGCCAACTCCGCCGCCGGACTGGCGGCCCCCGGGGATCACCTGAAAGAACCGTTCGAAGACGTGCGGGAGATCCTCCTCGGGAATGCCCTCTCCGGTGTCGCGCACCGACACCGCGACCCCTGCCTCGCAGTTGGCCACCTCGACCTCGATCCGACCGCCGGCTTCGGTGTGCTTGAGCGCATTACCCACGAGATTGGTGAGCACGATCTCGATCCGGTGTGCGTCGATCCACACCGCGGGGACGTCGGACGGCTCGAACAGCTCCAGCTCGATGCCCTGGACGCGGGCAGCCGGTCGGCTGCTGGTCACCACCGAGCGGGCGACGGTCCGGATGTCGACCTCCGCTGGAACCAGTCGCAGCCCCCCCGCGTCCAGCCGGGTCAGATCGAGCAGATCGTCGATCAGGCGCAACAGCCGTCGCGCGTTGCGCCGTATGACCGCAAGCTCCTCACCAAGCTGAGGATCCTGCTCGCGACGCAAGAGATCCTCGATCGGAATCAGGATCAGCGTCAGCGGCGTACGGAGCTCATGTGAGATGTTGGCGAAGAACAGGCTGCGGCGCTGATCCTGCTCCCGAAGCCTGGCCAGCGCCAGCTCGAGCTGGGTGGTGGTCTCGCTCAAGCGCTCACGCGCATCGCTCTCGCGCCGAGCCGTCTGCTGGAGCTCCTGCCGCGTCAGGTAGTCGCGGCGCACGAAATCGTACTTGGAG
>CAZQYU010000511.1:0-2538 GCA_964597585.1 uncultured Thermoanaerobaculia bacterium | reverse complement strand
GGACGTTGACCCGGCCTCCCGGGGTGCGCACAATGCCCGACATGTCCGAGCGCCGAGAGATCCCGTCGTCCGAGTCGTTTCCCCTCCACACCGACGTCGCGGTCCGCTTCAATGACGTCGATGCCATGGGCCACGTCAACAATGCGGTCTACCTGACCTTCTTCGAGGAGGCGCGGGTCGGTCTCTTCACTCAAGGCGGCATGGCATCGGAGGACGGCACCCCCCTCGAGGCGCGGTTCCCTTTCATCCTGGCCGAGGCGACCTGTCGGTACCTGTCGCCGGCCCGGGTCGGTGAGACCCTGCGCGTGTACCTGCGCCTCGCCCGCATCGGCACCACCAGCTTCGACCTCGAGTACCTGATCCTCGAGCGGAACGAAAGGCGGCCGGTCGCCACCGGACGCACCGTCCAGGTCGCGTTCGACTACACGACCCGACGGCCGATCCCGGTCCCCGAGGAAGTCCGCGCCCTGCTCGAGCGCTGCCGCGGCTGAGAACCGCCCGTCAGCCGCCCACTCACGGCTCGCCTCAGCGCACCAGTGCGGCATCGAAGCTCGGCTGGGTCCAGAGCTCCTTGAACGGATCGACGACCTCGACCAGCCCGGCGAAGTCCGCCGCCACGAGCCCGTCGCGTGGACCGGCGAGCACCTGGGCGCAGGGGATGCAGAAGGGCTCGAGCGTGACCAGGCGAAGGTCGCTGCACCGCTCGGCCAGGATCGTATTGAGACCTCCAACCAGCGCCTCGAGGTCGATCCACTCGCCAAGGTGGCGGATGGGGAGCCGGTACCGCCGTTCCCCGGCGTAGAGCAGGATCTCGTGCGGCTCGTCGAGCGCGGCCTCGAGGGCGCCGCGGAGCCGCTCGAGTTGGTCCCGGTCAACCGCCTCGTCGTCCTGGCCCTCCGCGACCTGAAAGGTGACGTTGATCGCGTGCACCGAGGTCGAGACGGCGCGAGACCCGGAGCCGAGCTCGACCCCTTCGAGCGCCGGCCACCGCTCTTCGATCACGAGGTCGTCGAGCACCGGCGACACCAGGTCGACCAGGGCGTAGAGCAGCGGCGCGTGGGCGCAGTAGCGAACATCGCACGACGGGTTGAAGCGGGCCAGCCGGCCGTACCGCTCGAGGATCTCCGCCGGCAGCACCGCAGCCTTGCCACCCGGCTCGGGCGGGGGCCCGGCCGGCACCAGGCCGAGCTGCTCGAGCTCGGCCTCGAGCCGACCGGGCTCGGGGAAACGCAGCAGCGTCCTCGCGTAGCGATTGATGGTCGAGCTCATGCCCCAGCCGCGGCGCTCGTCGGCGCTGAGCCAGACCACCGCGCGGGCGCGGTCGAGCCCGGCCAACTCGCGCAGGCAGTCGGCCTCTCGATAGCGGATCTCCCGCCCCCCCGCGCACTGTTCGAGGGCCGCGGCCGCCCCGTCCTGATCGTGTCGGTGCCGTTCGAGCCACTCGCCCAGGTCGAGGCAGCCGGCACCGTGCACCGCAACCAGGTCCTGCCACGGGTCCTCGAGCCGCGCGAGGCCGGCACAGCGCTCGTCGCGGCTGCTCGTGACCCAGGGCTTCCGGCCCTCGACCGAATCCCCGAGCGCCTCTGCCGTCCGGGCGAGCCGCTCGCGGCCCAGTACCCCCTCGCACCCTCTCCAGGCGGCCTCGAAGAAGAGACGCCGTGTCTCGATCAGCTCAGCCGCATCCCCCGCCACGCCGTCCGCCCACGCGCAGAAGCCGGACGACGCGCACCCGTCGAGGAAGCTCAGGTAGGCCTGCCGGAGGTCCCGCGACGCCTCGCCCGTCGGCACCTGACGCACTCCCTCGAGGAACCTCGCCCGTGCGAACTCGTCGCCGCGACACAGCCGGTGCTTCAAGTCCGGCTGGAAGGGGACCCGCCACGGCGAGGCGAGCCGCTGCCCGGCGTCCGTCGGCGGAGCCGCTTTGACGCAGTCGGCGAGCGGCGCGGAGAAGCAGTCTGGCGGCGCCACTCGATCGCGGGCGAGCGGCACCGACACGAAGGGATCGGTCCGGCTATGGGCGCAGCCGGACCCGAGCACGGCGAGCGTCGTCGCGACCAGCGTCACTCCCGCCACCGCGATCCTGTGCACTCCGGTGCGCTGATGCATCGGCCGGCTCCTTGCGCGCGCTCTCTCACCCATCGTAACGGTTCTCGACACGCACGCTTTGGTGTGGCTCGCCGAGGGCCTCGCCGATCTCGGCCCCGAGTAGCGTTCGGCGGCGGACCGGGCACCCGCGGAGGATGCGCTCGCAGTTTCGGCGATCAGCTTCCGGAAGGTCGCGATGCTGATGGAGAAGTGCAGGCTGCGCGCGGTGCGGCAGCTCGCGGCCTGGCGCCGCGAGCTGCTCGACTCTGTCCTCACCGAGATCCCCGTCACCGGCGAGGTCGGGCTCGCGGCGGTCGCCCTGCCGGACCTGCACACCGACCCCGCCGACCGGATCATCGCGGTGACCGCCTCACTTCACCGTGCGACCCTGGTCACCACCGACCGCAACACGTGTAGCCTCGCCGCAAGCGCACCTCGCGTTCGTCACTCACA
>CAZQYU010000510.1:0-2540 GCA_964597585.1 uncultured Thermoanaerobaculia bacterium | reverse complement strand
ATGCAGCTGCTGGATGAGCCTGACGAGGACCCCGGCGCGCTTGTCGCCGGTCAGTTGATGGAGCTCCAGCCGCGTCGCCATGCCGGCAGTCTAGCGCGACACGCGCTCGGCCATGGCCTCCGCGAGCGGCTCACCGTCGAGCGCCTCGGACGGTCCCTGGGCGCCGGTCAGACTGTCGGCGCGCATCTGATCCACGACGATCACCACTACCAGCCACGGCGCCGCGCCCTCGGGCTCGGGCCGCGCAGCGCAGCTGCACAGGCCGGCGACGGCCAGCGCCGTCGACATCAAAGCCCTCAACCTCATGCCTCTCCCTCTGCCGACCTTCGTACCGGTCACGCTGGCACATCCGCGCGAGGTGGACGTGAACTGAAGCACCCCCGGGCTGTGGATGGTATCGTCGCAGACGAGGAGGGTCCAGCATGATCGGCACCTCGTCACGGGACGACGCCTCCGCCTTCGTGATCCGCGGCGGCCGCCCGATCAGCGGCGAGGTCACCGCGTGCGGCAACAAGAACGCGGCGCTGCCACTGCTTGCCGCGTGCCTTCTCACCGATCAGCCGGTCCGGCTCGACAACGTCCCCCGGATCCGGGACGTCCAGGTGATGGCCGAGCTCCTCGTGGACCTCGGCGCCACCGTCGACGCCCCAACCCCGTCCAGCCTGGCAGTGCACAGTGCGGGCGCAGCCGGCCACGAGGTCCGTGCCGACCTTGCGCGCGAGATCAGGGCCTCGTTCCTTCTCGCCGGTCCGCTGCTCGCCCGTCACGGCCGCGCGACTCTACCCCGGCCGGGCGGCGACCGCATCGGTCGGCGGCCGCTGGACACCCATATCCACGCCTTCGTCGAGCTCGGGGCCGAGGTCGAGGTGGCGGGCGAGCGGTACCTGCTGCGGGCTCCCCGTGGGCTCACCGGGACCGATCTCTTCCTCCACGAGATGAGCGTCATGGCGACCGAGAACGTCGTCATGGCCGCGGCCACCGCGCGCGGCACCACCGTCATCCGCAACGCGGCCTCGGAGCCGCACGTCCAGGAGCTGTGCCGGCTGATCAACGAGCTCGGCGGCCGGGTGGAAGGCATCGGAACCAACACCCTGCAGGTCGAGGGTGTGGCGAGCCTCGACGGCGGCAGCCACCGCGTCGGCCCGGACCTGATCGAGGTCGGCAGCTTCATCGGTCTCGCCGCCGCCACGGGGGGCGAGCTCCTGATCCGTGACGCCCGCCCTCGCGAGCACCACCGGATGACGGCGGTCGCCTTCGCCCGCCTCGGCGTCGAGTGGGAGGTCCGGGGAGACGACCTCTACCTGCCCGGCGGGCAGGAGCTCGTGGTGCGCGAGGACCTTCACGGGGCCATCCCGAAGATCGACGACGGCCCCTGGCCCGCTTTCCCGCCCGACCTGACCAGCATCGCGCTGGTCGTGGCCACCCAGGCGCGCGGGACGGTCCTGATCCACGAGAAGATGTTCGAGAGCCGGCTGTTCTGGGTCGACCGTCTGATCGCCATGGGCGCACGGATCGTGCTCTGCGATCCACACCGCGCGGTGATCGTCGGTCCGTCTCGTCTGTATGGCCAGAACCTCGCGAGCCCCGACATCCGGGCCGGCATGGCCCTGGTCATCGCCGCCCTATGCGCCACCGGCGAGAGCGTGATCCACAACATCCGTCAGGTCGAGCGCGGCTACGAGGCCCTGCACGAGCGCCTGGGCTCGCTCGGAGCGGACATCGAACGCATCGGCTAGCAGCGCACGCCGCAGAGCCTGGTGACGGGTGTCCGGGGGTGGCGGCCTCTCGGAGCTCTGTGGTGCACGCTGCCCTGGGATCGCTGCACGAATCCTGGTGAGAAATGCAGCCGACGCGCCCTCGCGACGCGACCTGGTGAATCGTGCAGGCTGGTGCTGACACTCTCGCCTAAGGTACCCTGCCAATCGACCGTTTCGCGGGACCGCGCTGTGAGCGGTCGGGAGGTGCTGCGATGGCCGGTACGATCAAGCGAGCGATGAGAGGGCGCGCCGCCTTTGCCATGCTGCTCGCGGCGCTGCTCGCAGCGGGCGCGTTTGCCGAGTGCCCGCGTCCGTTGTCGCGCGCCGAGATCGCCGCCCACCTGCGCCTCCTGTCCGACGACCTGCTCGAGGGACGGGGCATCGGGACCCGCGGCGATCTGCTCACCCAAGCCTACCTCGAGACGGCGATGGCGTCCTCCGGGCTCGAGCCCGCCTTCGCGGACGGCTTCCGGCAGGCCGTGCAGCTGCGAAGAGTGGAGCCCGACCCCGGCCTCGTGCTCACAATCTCCGGCCGCGGGGGTCCCGCCCGTCGCATGGGGATCGGCGAGCAGCTCATCGCCCTCCTGCCGCTCCCGCAACGGCAGGGAGAGCTCTCGGGACAGCTCCTCTTCGCCGGCTACGGGATCGAGTCGAAGGAGTGGGCGTGGGACGACTACAAGGACGTCGACGTCACCGGAAAGATCCTGATGGTGCTGGTCAACGAGCCTGGGCGTGACCGTGCGGACCTGTTCGAAGGACCTGCGCTGACCTGGCACGGACGCT
>CAZQYU010000509.1:0-2541 GCA_964597585.1 uncultured Thermoanaerobaculia bacterium | reverse complement strand
GGCCCGTAGATGAGCCCTTCGCGCTGCCGGCAAGGGACTGGAACCGTGCTCCCGATGGTTGTCCTCGGAAATGGTGCGACGCTCGCGATCGTTGCGAACGCGGGTCTGGGCCCGTCGCGCGCCGCAGGGAGGTCTCCCGTCATGGATCTGATCAGCAGAGTCGTCGACGTCGACAAGGTGCTCAAGGGCCTGCTCGCCTTCCTCCCGAGGCTCGCGGTGGCGGCCCTGATCATGTTCGGCTTCCTGGTGTTGTTCCGGCTGTCCCGCCGCCCTCTGGCCGCCATGCTCAATCGGGCCGGGCTTCACACGAAGCTGGTCCAGCTCCTCGTCGAGAGCCTCTACCGCTACTCCCTGATCGCGATCGGCCTGGTGATGGCGGCCGCCCAGGTCGGGATCGATGTCGCGACCGCCGTGGCAGGTCTCGGGGTCGCCGGGATCGCGGTCGGGTTCGCGGCCCAGGACACCCTCGCCAACCTGATCGCGGGCATCGTCGTCTTCATCGACAAGCCGTTCATCGTCGGCGACTGGATCACCGTCGCGGACCAGTTCGGGAGGGTCGCAGACATCACGCTGCGCTCGACCCGGATCCGCACCCCGCAGAACTCCTACGTCGTGATCCCGAACAAGCAGATCATCGACGTCGTGCTCGAGAACCACAGCAAGCACGGGGAGCTGCGGGTCGACGTTCCTGTCGGGATCGCCTACAAGGAGAAGGTCGCGGCGGCCCGGGAGGTGATCCTGGAGGCGGTGTCGGGCCTGCCCGGCGTGCTCTCCGATCCGGCTCCTGACGTGGTCGCCGAGGCGCTCGGCGGCTCCAGCGTTGATCTCAGGGCCAGGGTGTGGATCGAGCACGCCGACGAGCGCCAGACAACCCACTTTGCGGTCATCGAAGCGTGCAAGGTCGCGCTCGATGCCGCCGGTATCCAGATCCCGTTCCCCCACCTGCAGCTGTTCGTCGACTCCGTCGAGGACCGGGTCTGGCAGCGTCTCGAGTCGCTCACCCAGGGCGGGGGCGCAGAAGCAGCGGCTGATGCACCTCGCGTCTGACCCTGCCCGCATCCCGGGTATGCCCCGATGGCGGGCCTGCCGCAGTCGGGTGCAGTGTGGTTTCAGCGTCATGCGGCGTGTCGACGGTCCGTGACGGCAGACGAGAAGGAGAGTCCCGTGAAGCGTTTTCTCTACGGTGTCTTGACCACGATCGCGGTGGCGGTGATCGGCCTGCTGTTCGTCGCGTTCAGCGGTGTTGCGGACGTCTCGGCGGGGGGGAGTCACCTCCCGGGCATGGACTGGTTCCTGTCGACGACGAGCGACAGCTCGGTCGAGCGCCACGCGGAGGGAATCCGCGTGCCGCCGGACCTCGACCAGCTCTCGCGGCAGCAAGCAGGCCTCGCGCACTACCACGAGATGTGCGTCGGCTGCCACGGGGCGCCGGGTGTCCCCCCCTCGGAAATCGGCGAGGGTCTCGATCCGAGGCCCCCTCACCTCCAGGACGGCGTGGACGACCCGGCCAGGGTCTTCTGGGTGGTGAAGCACGGCATCCGCATGACCGGCATGCCGGCTTTCGGTCCATCCCACGACGACCAGACGCTGTGGGACATCGTGGCGTTCGTCGAACGCCTGCCCTCGATGTCCGCGGACATCTATGCGCAGGAGCTGCGAGCGGCGGGGATCGAACCCGCGGAGGGTGCCGAAGGCGGTGACGGTGACGAGGGCGCCCAGGCGACGCCTGCCGCAGGCGACGCGCATGGCAGCGGCTGAGGGTGGCCCGGTGTGACCCTCCTCGAGATGGAGCGAGGGTTTGCGGCGTGGCGCGCGAGCTGGGGCCTCGGTGGGCCAGTCCACTCATTTCGGATCGAGTCCGCCCCCTTTCCCATCCGAGCGACGTGCTGACGATACCGGTCGTGGCGACGGTTGACGGTCGGCCGCACCCGTTCACCGTGCGGCCGGGTCAGTCGATCTCGTGACCGGGAGGCTCGGCTCGCTGCCGGCGCAACCCGTCCGGCGGTGTTTCGCGGCGGCGCGGGTCCGCTGTCGAGATCGAGAAGGTCGCGTTCCAAGAGGCCGTCGTCTACCGCTCGCCGAGACCTGATCTCGCCACAGGAGTATGCTGGAAGCACCTCGCACGAACCGCACGGAGGACCGTCATGCTCGACCATATCGGCCTCGAGGCGTCCGATCTCGCCCGCAGCAGGGCTTTCTACCTCCATGCTCTCGCTCCGCTCGGCTACGACGTGGTGATGGAGTTCGAGGGCGTCGTCGGCCTCGGCGCCGCCGGCAAGCCCGACTTCTGGATCGCAGCCGGGCAGCGTACGGCGCCCAAGGTGCACGTGGCCTTCGCGGCCGCGAAACGCTCCGTGGTGGATGCGTTCCACCGTGCCGCGTTGGAGGCCGGCGGTGTCGACAACGGCGCGCCGGGCATCCGAGCGCACTACCATCCGAGCTACTACGGGGCGTTCGTGTTCGATCCCGACGGTCACAACATCGAGGCCGTCTGCCACGCGCCTGAGTAGCAGGCGGCGACGCATGCGGTGACGGCCGCCG
>CAZQYU010000508.1:0-2543 GCA_964597585.1 uncultured Thermoanaerobaculia bacterium | reverse complement strand
TCGGCCATGATCCGGTCGATGAGCTCCTTGCAGGTCGGGATGTCGTGGATGAGCCCCGCCACCATGCCGCAGGACCAGGCGCCGGCGTCCATGTCACCGTCGATCATGATCTTCGGGTAGACGCCGGCGAGCTCGCCGATGATGTCCTCGATCTTCAGGTCGGCGCCCAGCGTCCTCTCCTTGTCGAGGATGCGCTCGACCGCCGCGTTGTTGAGCACCCGCTCGGTGTTGCGCAAGGGGCGCATCACCAGCCGGGTGTCCAGCTCGGTCGCCGCGACGATGGCCCGCTTCACGTTGTCGTGAACCGGGGCCTCCCGGGTCGCGATGAAACGCGTGCCCATGTTCATGCCGTCGGCGCCGAGGGCCAGCGAGGCCACCAGCGACCGCCCGTCCGCCATGCCGCCCGACGAGACGAACGGGATCTCCAGCTCCTCGGCCGCGCGCGGCAGCAGGATCATGTTGGGGACGTCGTCCTCGCCCGGATGGCCGCCGCACTCGAAGCCGTCCACCGACACCGCGTCGCACCCGATGGCCTGCGCCTTGAGCGCGTGACGCACCGAGGTGCACTTGTGGATCACCAGGATCCCGGCATCCTTGAGGTAGGGCAGCACCGGCTCGGGATTGCGCCCGGCCGTTTCGACGACCTTCACGCCGCCCCGGATCACCGTCTTCACGATGGCCGGGTAGTCGGGCTGGACGAGCGCAGGCAGGAAGGTGATGTTGACCGCGAACGGCCGGTCGGTCATGTCCCGGCACCTGGCGATCTCGTTGGCGAGGTCGGCGGGCGTCTTCTGGGTCAGGCCGGTGATGGTGCCGAGCCCGCCGGCGTTGGAAACGGCCGCCGCGAGCTCGGCGAAGCCGACATAGTGCATGCCGCCCTGGATGATCGGGTGCTCGATGCCGAAGAGCTCGGTGATCCTGGTCTTCAAGGTCCCCTCCGCGGTGCGGCACCCACCATAGCGCAGCAACTCGCCTGGAGGACCGTGGAGCTCTTGATACCGTTTCCAGAAGCCCTGGATCTCCTTCATCTCGGCACGCAGGCGTTTGTTGCGGGCCAGGCGCAACGCTTCCTTTGCCTTTCCTTGCACCCTTCTGGCCTGCTCCGATGATGTAACTTGAAAGTGTAACTTGCAATCTGCACGAGCGAGGCCTATGCTCCGATCATGATCCAACGGGCTGCCGAGCAAACCCTCCGGCGACTCTTCGTCCAGTACCCGGTGGTGACCGTGACCGGCCCGCGGCAATCGGGGAAGACGACGCTGTGCCGGGCCACTTTCCCGGAGCTCGAGTACGTCAACCTGGAAAGGCCCGACATACGTGAGAGGGCGATCGACGACCCATTGGGCTTGCTGCGTCGCCTTCGAGACGGTGCCATCATCGACGAGATCCAACGCGTGCCCGAGTTGCTGTCCTACATCCAGGTCGAAGTGGACGCCTCGAACAGGACCGGGCGTTTCGTCCTCACCGGTAGTCACCAGCTGCGGGTCTCCGAGGCGGTAAGCCAGTCGCTGGCAGGAAGAACTGGGCTCATCCGGCTCCTGCCGTTCTCGATCGCCGAGGCGGCGCTGGCTCGCCCGAGCATGACCGTCGACGAGATGCTCGCTACCGGCTTCTACCCGCGCATCTACGACCATGGTCTGGATCCCGCGCAGGCCCTCGGCGACTACTTCGAAACCTACGTCGAGCGCGACGTGCGGCAGGTCAGCGAAATCCGCAATCTGCAGACTTTTCAGCGCTTCGTGCGGTTGTGTGCTGGGCGGGTCGGTCAGCTGCTCAACATGCACAGCCTCGGCAACGATGTCGGCGTGTCCCACACCACCGCGCGCCATTGGATCAGCGTCCTGGAGGCCGGCTTCGTCGTACACCTCCTGCCGCCGTTTCACGCCAACCTCTCCAAGCGCCTCATCAAGTCGCCGAAGCTGTACTTCTACGACGTCGGCTTGGCCGCGCACCTGCTGGGCATCGAAACGGTCGCACACATCTCGGCACACCCTCTGCGAGGAGCGTTGTTCGAGAACCTCGTCGTGATGGAGGCCCTCAAGCACCGCTACAACTCCGGCCGCCGCTCAAATCTCACGTTCTACCGCGACAGCGGCGGCACCGAGGTCGACCTGATCTACGAGTTGGCGGGGGATCTCGTGGCAATTGAGGTCAAGGCAGGGGAGACCTTCACGCCGGCTCTGCTCGCAAACCTCAGTACATTCGGGAAGCTCCTGAAGGAGCGGGTCCGAGGGCAGCTCCTCGTCTACGCCGGGTCGGAGCCTCAGTCACACCGTGGGGTCTTCATCATCCCGCCAGAGCAGCTGGAGAAGCGCCTCCGCGAGCATGACCCCGGACGTGCGTGACCGCCGCCCTTCTTCTGCCCCGTGTCGCCTGATCCCGTGTAATGGAAAGACATCGGGCCGTGGCAAGCTCCGCCCCTACTGCGGCTTGGGTCCGCCTTCCCTCCTCACTGGCGGCTCTGCCGCCCGACTCCACACCAGCAGAGACTCGAGCCCAGCGAGAGGATCTGCACAGCAGCTTGTCTGGCCCCGTGCGACGGG
>CAZQYU010000507.1:0-2550 GCA_964597585.1 uncultured Thermoanaerobaculia bacterium | reverse complement strand
GCGGCCTCGTAGTCCGGCTCGGTGGTGATCTCGTTGACGAGCTGGGTGTAGATGACCTTGTTCGACTCGTCCAGGATGACGACCGCACGGGCGCAGATGCCGGCCATGGGTCCTTCCTCGAGCAGGACGCCGTAGTGCTTGGCGAAGTCCCGGCCGCGCATGAGCGACAGCGGCACCACGTTGGTCAGGCCCTCGGTCGAACAGAAGCGCTGCTGTGCGAAGGGGAGGTCGGCGGAGATGACGAGCACGGCGGTGTTGTCGAGTGTGGCCGCCTCCTGGTTGAAGCGACGCGCCGAAGCCGCGCACACGCCGGTGTCCAGGCTCGGGACGATGTTGAGCACCTTACGCTTGCCGGCGAAGTCACCGAGCGAGACGTTGCGGAGGTCACCGGTCACGAGCCGGAAGTCTGGGGCCTGGCTGCCGACCGGAGGCAGACTGCCGAAGGTGTGAATGGGGTTGCCCTTGAGGTGGGTGATGGCCATGGGAGGCTCCTTTCGAGGGTGGCGAACGGATGTCCGGCCGTGTCGGCCGGGACAACCGGGTCGCCTGGGGTGCTATTCCGGCGGCGTCCAGACTGCTGTGGCGGCATTGAGCGGAAACATGCGGCACGTGACGAACAGAAGCCCGACTGCGCTGCCCAGGCTGGAGGTGGCCGGGAAACCACTCGCCACGTCGCGAGCGACGCGATCGGGCGGCGGAGCGGCGGGTGTGCCGGCGGCAAGGGCGAGGATCAGGGTCGGCGTCATGGACGCACAGTCCAGCCTCTACCTCGACTCCTGATCACGTCTCGGTGTGATCACGGCGGTGGAAGCACCGGTGATCCGCGGGCGGCGTCGCTCTGGCGCTTCAGCCGAGGTCGAGCTCGAGATCGTCCAACACGGCAGCGATCGCCGCGATCTCGTCGGTGGTGAGCGCGAGCTCGGCCGCGCGGGCGTTCTCCTCGGCTTGGCGCGGGTTGCGGGCGCCGACCAGCGCTGCAGTGATGCCGGGCCGCCGGATCGTCCACGCGATGGCGAGCTGGGCGAGCGTCGCGCCGTGCGCTTCGGCGATCGGCCGCATGCGGTCGAGCGCGGCATTGACCCGGCGGACGTTTTCCGGTCGAAAGTAGGGATCGTCGGCGCGGTGGTCGCCGGGGGCGAACTCGTGGCCGGGCTCGATCTTGCCGGTCAGCAGCCCCTTCTGGAGCGGGCTGTAGACCACGGCGCCGACGCCGTGGTCGCGGCACCACGGCAGGACGTCGGCCTCGATCTTCCGGTTCACCATGCTGAAGGAGGGCTGGTCCGAGGCGATCGGCAGCACCGCCCGGCAGGCGGCGAGCTCGTCGACGGTGAAGTTCGACACCCCGGCGGCGCGGATCTTGCCCGCATCGATGAGCCGCTGGCAGGCCTCCATGGTCTCCTCGACGGGTGTGGTGTGGTCGCGCCAGTGACACTGGAAGAGGTCGATGACGTCGACGCCCAGCCGCTTGAGGCTGCGCTCGCACTCCTCGATCACCGAGGCTGCGCGAGCGTTGCGGTAGATCCGGCGCTCGCTGCCGTCGGGCTCGGCCCAGGTGAAGAAGTACTCGCCGTCCTCGTGGTCCCAGCGGAGGCCGAACTTGGTCAGGATCTGGACGCGATCACGGGGCACGCCGCGGATCGCCCGGCCGACAAGCTCCTCGGAGAGGCCGTAGCCGTAAGCGGCCGCGGTGTCGATGGTGGTCATGCCGAGGTCGACGGCACGTCGGATGGCGGCCACCGCGGCGGTCTCGTCGGTGCCGCCCCACATCCATCCCCCGATCGCCCACGCGCCGAAGGTGATCACTGAAACGCGAACGTCGCTGTCGCCGAGCGGCCGGTACTCCATGAGGGCCCCCAATGCCTCCAGTCTATGCGACCAGCGATCGGGCCGCAGGTGCGCGAGACGTAGGGTAGGAGCTTGATGCCTCGGTGTCTCGGGGGTGCTGACCGGTGGGGGGTCGCAGCGGGGCGCCGATGCCGGCTGCGACGAGCGACTTCAGCTCGCGGGCTCGAGCATCGCCATCGCTTCAGGTCGAGGGCGAGCGGCGACGGCGTCCCAGTACGGCGAGAGCCGGCGCAGGCTCTCGGCCACGCCCGGAAAGACCTCGATGATGCGGTCGATGTCGGTGTCCGTGGTGTAGCGGCTGAAGCTGAAGCGCACCGAGCCGTGGACTGCCGTGAACGGCACCTTCATGGCACGCAGCACGTGCGACGGCTCGAGTGAACCCGAGGTGCAGGCGGATCCCGATGACGCGCAGATGCCGGCGTCCGAGAGCTGGAAGAGGATGCCCTCGCCTTCGATGAAGTGGCACGACAGGTTGAGGGTGTTGCCGAGCCGCTCGGCGCCGCCTCCGTTGACCTCCACGAAGGGGATTCGGGCGATCAGCTCGCGCTCGAGACGGTCGCGCAGAGCGGTGACGCGGACCTCGTCCGTTTCGCGGGTGGCCATCGCGAGCTCGAGGGCGCGCGCGAGACCGGCGATGAAGGCGACGTTCTCGGTGCCGCCGCGCCGCCCGTCCTCCTGGTGGCCGCCGAGCAGGAACGGCCGGCA
>CAZQYU010000506.1:0-2553 GCA_964597585.1 uncultured Thermoanaerobaculia bacterium | reverse complement strand
CTCAACGACCTGCGACTGTACTCCGAGGAGCAGGCGCGAACCCAGTTCGAGGCCCTCGTGGAGCAGCTCGAGGAGCGCGCCGTCTAGATGCCCGAGCCCGACCTGCTCCGGGACCGCGGCGGCCCGCTGTACTGCGGCGTCGACGTCGGTGCCTCCGCGACCAAGCTGGTGCTGGCGGACGAGACTCGCGAGGTCCGCGGCCGGGCGGTGCGGCGATCGGGTGTGGATTACGCGGCGACCGCGCGCGTGTGCCTCGACGAGGCGCTCGCCGCCGCCGGCGCCGAGAGTGAATGGGTGGTGCGCACCGTGTCCACTGGCTACGGACGCCGCAACGTGGACTTCGCCGACGACTCCCGCACCGAGCTGCACTGCCATGGCGTGGGCTGCTACCATCATTACCCGTTCGCCATCACCATCGTCGACATCGGCTGCCAGGACAACAAGATCATCCGCCTGGACGACACCGGACGACGCATCGACTTCAAGATGAACCGCAAGTGTGCCGCGGGCACCGGCGCGTTCCTCGAGGAGATCGCGCTGCGCCTCGCGCTCGAGCTCGATGAGCTCGAGAGGCTCGCCAGCAGCACCACCGAGGTGGTGCGACTCAACAGCTTCTGCACGGTGTTCGCGTCGACCGAGGTGCTCGCCCACCTCCGCGCCGGGGTGTCCCTGCCGGGTCTGGCGCGGGGCGCCTTCCAGGCGGTCATCAACCGCGTCGCGGAGATGGACCAGCTACAAGGCGACGTGGTGCTCACCGGCGGCGTCGTGGCCCACAATCCGACCATCGCCGAGATCCTCGCCGAGACCTCGCACTCCGAGGTGAAGGTCCCTCCGTACCCCCAGTTCACGGGCGCGCTCGGCGCCGCCCTGACCGCGCTCGCGCAGAGTGCGCCCCCCCGGGAGGAAGAGCATGCTTGACGGCCTCTTCAAGCCGCGTGCGGTCGCCGTGATCGGCGCCTCCAGCAACCCTTACTCGATCGGTCACATCGTCATCAAGAACCTGGCGCAGTACGGCTTCCAGGGCCCGATCTTTCCGATCAACCCGAAGGGGGGCCACATTCGCGGCTTCAAGGCCTACCGGTCGGTGCTCGAGGTGCCGGACGAGATCGACCTCGTCAACATCTCGGTGAGCTACAAGCTGGTGCCTGACGTCCTGCGCGAGTGCGGCGAGAAGGGGGTGAAGTTCGCCATCGTGCACACCGCCGGCTTCAAGGAGGTCGGCGAGGAGGGCGTGCGCCGCGAGCGCGAGATGGTCGAGCTGGCGCACAGCTACGGCATGCGGCTGTTCGGGCCCAACTCGCAGGGGATCCAGAACGCCGATCCCGAGGTTTCGGTCTACGCCAACTTCACCTTCGTGCCGATGAAGCCGGGCAACATCTCGATCGTCGCCCAGGGTGGGGGCATGGGCGAGATGCTCAAGCTCCACCTCCACAACGTCGGCCTCGGCCACCGCATGTACTGCTCGTACGGCAACGAGTGCGACCTCACGATGCCCGAGATCCTCGAGTACTACGGCCAGGACGAGGGCACCCGCGTGATCATGATGCAGACCGAGAGCTTCAAGGCCCCGGCCGCCTTCCTCGAGGTGGCATCGAGGATCACGCCGCACACGCCGATCCTCGCGATCAAGGCGGGCCGGACCCGCGAGGGTTCGGTGGCGGTGTCGTCGCACACCGGGACCCTCGTGGACCAGTCGCGGATGGCCTCGGCGATGTACGAGAAGGCGGGCGTGGTGGAGTTCCGCGACACCCACCAGATGATCAAGGCGGCCATCGCGTTCTCCACTCAGGAGCCGCCTCGCGGCCGGCGCATCGGCATGATCACCAACACCGGCGGGCCGGGCATCCAGGCGGTGGACGAGTCGGTGGACCAGGGTCTCGTGCTCGCCACCTGGTCGGAGGCGGGCCGGGCGCGCCTCGCAGAGAGCCTGTACGCCGAGGCCAGTCTCGGCAACCCGGTCGACGTCGTCGCCACTGCCAACGCCGATCACTACTACGCGGCGGTGGACACCCTCCTCAAGGAGGAGGGGACCGACATGGTGCTCGTGTTCTTCGTCACCGCGCCGTTCACCGACACCGAGGCGATCGCGCGCCGCATCAAGGAGGCGACGGCGGGCTCCGACAAACCGGTGGTGGTGGTGGTGGAGACCTTCTCGGAGCTTTACGCACTGATCGACCGTCTGCGGGCGTCCGACCTGCCGGTCTACGAGTTCGCGGAGGACGGCGCGCGGGCGCTCGCCGCGATGGCGCGCTACAGCGAGCTGCGCGACCGCGAGTCCGAGACGCCGCCGGAGCTCTCGGTCGACCGCGCGCGAGCCGAGGCGATCCTCGAGCCCGTCGCCGGCCGCGGCGCCTTCCTGGCGCAGGTCGACGCATTTGAAGTGCTCGCCGCCTACGGCATTCCAACCGCGAGGGTGCGTGCGGTGGCCAGCGCGGACGATCTCGACGCCGCCGCGGCTGAGGTCGGATTCCCGTGCGTGCTCAAGGTGGACTCGGCCGAGGTCGTCCACAAGTCGGACGAGGGCGGGGTGGTGCTGGGGATCGCGGATCGTGC
>CAZQYU010000505.1:0-2558 GCA_964597585.1 uncultured Thermoanaerobaculia bacterium | reverse complement strand
CTGGAGATCCAGCAGGTCCAGATGGAGCTGATGGAGGAGATCGCGAGCCACCGCCGCAGCGTCGAGCCGGAGGGTCTCGAAGGCGGTCCCGAATGAGCCGGTGACGACGCACGTGGGTCGACTGAAGATCTCCGCGCTGCACCGCTACCTGCCGCTGCTCGGCCTCACACTGTTCGGCGTTGCACTATGGGTGCTGCACCGCGAGCTTGCCCACCTCCACTACCACGACGTGGTCCGCCAGCTCCACGCGCTGCGGGTCTTCGCATTGCTTCTCGCCGCCGCTCTGACCGCACTGAGCTACCTCGTGCTGACCGGCTACGACACGCTGTCGCTGCGCTACATCGGGCAGTCGCTGGCCTGGTGGCGCGCCGCCTTCGCCTCGTTTATCGGCTATGCCTTCAGCCACAACATCGGGATGGCGGTGTTCTCCGGCGCGCCGGTCCGTTTCCGCCTCTACACGGTGTGGGGTCTGTCGGCGGTCGACATCGCCACTCTGGTGGCCTTCAACGGACTCACGTTCTGGCTCGGCATGACGACCGTCGCGGGTCTCGCCTTCGTCCTCGCGGGTGGTGCCGTGCCCGCCGGCCTCGACCTCCCGCAGGCTGCGCTGCGTCCGGTGGGTGCGCTCTGCTTGACGCTGACCGTCGGCTACCTCGCGGTATGTGTCCTGCGGCGCAGCCCGATTCGGCTCGGGCGCTGGGAGGTCGTGCCACCGCGGCCGCGCCTGGCGCTCGCGCAGCTCGTGGTCTCCAGTCTCGACTGGAGCATCGCCGCCGCCGTGCTCTGGGTCCTGCTCCCGGCCGGCAGCCCGGTGGGGTTCGTGCACTTCCTCGCCGTGTTCATGCTCGCGCAGGGCCTCGGGTTGATCAGCCAGATACCCGGCGGCCTCGGAGTCTTCGAGACCGTCGTCGTGCTGCTGCTCCCGTCCGCGTCGACCACGGCGGTGCTGGGCTCGCTCCTGGCCTACCGTCTGATCTACTACCTGATGCCGTTCGCGATCGCGGTCGGCCTCTTCCTGGCGTACGAGCTGCAGGCGAAGCGCGCGCAGGTGGGTCAGGTGGCGCGGGCGATCGGCAGCGGGCTCGAGGTGCTCGCGCCGCGGGTGCTCGCGGTGACGATCTTCCTCGGCGGCGCGGTGCTGCTCGTCTCCGGCGCCACGCCCGCCGTGAGCTCGCGGTTGCACGCGCTGTCCCGGATCGTGCCGCTGCCGGTTCTCGAGCTGTCGCACTTCCTCGGCAGCATCGTCGGCCTTGGACTTCTGCTGCTCGCGTGGGGTCTGCGCCGCCGCCTTGCGAGCGCCTATTGGGCAACCCTCGGTCTCCTCGTGGCGGGCGCCGCACTGTCGCTGCTCAAGGGTTTCGACTGGGAGGAGGCGCTGATCATGGTCACGATGATGGCCGTGCTGGCGCCGGCCCGGCGGGCGTTCTTCCGGACCACCCCGCTGCTCAACGAGCCGCTCTCACCGGCGTGGCTCGCCGCGATGGCCATGGTGATCATCGGCTCGGCCTGGATCGGGCTGTTCGCGTATCGCCACGTCGACTACTCGAGCGAGCTGTGGTGGCAGGTCACCCTCCACGGCGACGCGCCACGGTTCCTGCGCGCGGGCCTGGGGGTCGCCATCGGTCTGCTGGTGTTCGGCGCGCTGCGCCTGCTCGGTCCGTCCGCGCCGCGCGACCACGAGCCGACACCGGAGGAGCTCGAGCGCGTGCGGACGATCGTGGCGTCGTCGCCCAACTCATCCGGCAACCTGGCGTTGCTCGGGGACAAGCGCTTCCTGATCTCCGACTCGGGCTCGACATTCCTGATGTACGCCGTGTCGGGGCGGAGCTGGATCGCCATGGGCGACGCGATCGGCCCGGCGCCCGAGAGGGCCGATCTCGCATGGCGTTTCCACGCGCTCGCCGACCGCCATGGCGGGTGGACCGTGTTCTACGAGGTCGGCGACGACGACCTGCCGGTCTACCTCGACCTCGGTCTGTCGCTGCTCAAGATCGGCGAAGAGGCGGTGGTCCCGCTGGCCGACTTCTCGCTCGAGGGTTCTGACCGCAAGGAGCTGCGGTACATCCTGCGCCGGCTCGAGCGGGATGGGTGCTCGTTCGAGGTCATCGAGCCTCGTGGGGTGGCGGCGCTGCTGCCGCAGCTGCGCGAGGTGTCCGACGCATGGCTGGCCGAGAAGAGCACGCGGGAGAAGGGCTTCTCGCTGGGCCGCTTCGACCAGAGCTACCTGGTTCAACTACCGCTCGCCGTCATTCGCCTTGAGGGCGAGGTCGTTGCCTTCGCCAACCTGTGGCCGTCGGCGTCCGGCGGTGAGCTCTCTGTCGACCTCATGCGCTTCCGGCCGTCCGCCCCGAGCGGAGTCATGGACTTCCTCTTCGTCCACCTCCTGCTGTGGGGCCGCGACCAGGGCTTCTCGGCATTCGCTCTGGGCATGGCTCCGCTCGCCGGTCTGCGCAGCGGACCGTTCGCCTCGACCTGGCACCGGTTGGCGTCGCTGGTCTACCGCTGGGGCGAGCACTTCTACAACTTCCAGGGCCTGCGCCAGTACAAGGACAAGTTCG
>CAZQYU010000504.1:0-2568 GCA_964597585.1 uncultured Thermoanaerobaculia bacterium | reverse complement strand
GCTCCCGCACAGCGCCACCGGGTCGGCCTTGAGCATGTGGTTCGCCGGGGCGCCCGTGGGGTGCACCTCGTGGCATGACTCACACGTCACGCCGGCCCGGGTGTGGACCTCACCCGCCTCGAATGCGGAGTGGAGATCGCTGTGGCACGTGGTGCACATCCGCGCGAGGTCTGCGCCGCTGGGGATCTTGATCAGTGAGGGATCGCCTCCCTCTTCAATGTGGCGGGTGCCGTCGCCGTGACAGCTCGTACAGGCCGGGACGTCGTCCCGGTGCTGCGCGTGCGGTGTCAGGGCGAAGGACGCCGCGACTTCGTCGTGGCAGTCGGCGCAGACCGGCCCGGAGTCGGCCTCCTGGGCCCAGGCCCCGCCGAAGGCCGTCGCGACCAGCACGAGCGCCGCGCCGAGCACCGGAGTGAGCTTGCTCATGCCCGTCCTCCCCTTCCCGAAGATCGTACGGCGGCCCGCCGACAGTCGACGGGCCGCGTGAAGTTGACGTTCGTCAGTGCGCGTGCACCTGGTCGACCGAGAACTCCCGGTCGTCGCCGTGGCAGGCGCCGCAGGACTCGCCGAACGGGGCCGTGTTCACGTACGCGTGGGACGCCGCATCGAGCGTGCTGTGGCACGACAGGCAGGCGGCCGCCGCCGGGAGCATCGGCGAGTAGTAGTCGCGCTCGGTGAGGGTCGGCAGAGCATCCGGTGTCACCGGCACGGAGTAGGTTCCGGGGATGTGGCACGTCACGCAGGTCCGGCGGTCGCCTGGGAAGCGCACGTCGTTGTAGTTGTTGACGCTGCCCCGGTAGCCGTAGACCGTGAAGTCGCTGGTGAGATCTTCGCCGGTGTGGATGCGGTGGATCATCCACTTGAAGTGGATCGACTGCGGCGGGTTCTTCGCCTCGGGCCGAACCTCCTCGTCGGTAGCCATCGGGTTGTGGCACATGACGCATTCCTGAGTGTTGTAGCGCTGGCCGCCATGGAGGGCAAGCACATCGTGGCACACGTTGCACTTGGCGAGATCGACCACCTCGCGGCGCGGGACCGGCATCGAGTCGGTGACGGCTGCGTAGTAGATCGGGTTGAAGGCCGCCTCGCGGACCTCGAGACCCTCGTCGGTGCCGTTGTCGATGGTGACGAAGCGGTAGACGTCCATGGAGAAGGCGAAGGTGCCCTCGGCATCCGCCGGCAGCGGCTCGGTGAAGGTGTAGACGGCGGCTTCGCCCGATACCGTGGCGCCGGTGGCGCTCTCACTGAACTCCTTGGTGTAGTCGGCGGTCGGACCGGCGACCAGGATATTGAGCCGGTCGAGCGAAGACGGATCGACCGGGGAGCCGTCGCCGTTCGTGATCTTGAAGGTCACCGTGGGCGTGCCGCCGGGCACGGCGCCGGTCACGTCGAGAATCTCGGACTTGAGTCCTGCGAGCTGCTTCGACTTGGTCGGAATGGTGTGGGCGCCCATGATCGAGATGTCGAACTCGCGGTCACCCTGGGGGGTGTGGCAGCGCGCACAGATGGCGTCGCTGAGCTGCGGGATCGGGTGCACGTCGGCGGTGGTCCAGTCGATGTCGTCATGGCAGCTGCCGCAGGCGGCCCGGCTGGGCTTGTCGTACCAGACGTGGCTCTGGGGTGCGTCCTCGCCGTGGCAGCGCGTGCAGTTGCGCACGTCCTGCGGAAAGACGACGTCGGAGTAGTCGTGGACCGACTGCCGGTAGCCGATGATCTGGTAGGGCGTGCCGGCCTCGACGCTGGGCAGGTTCTCGCCCATGTGGATCTTGTGGATCATGACCTTGAAGTCGACCGTGTTGCCGGTGTCGGGGTCGACCGAGCCCGAGTTGTGGCACAGCACGCACAGCTTGACCTCGCGCCGGCTGCCGCCGTGGAACGCGAGCTGCTCGTGGCACGAGTTGCAGGTCGCGTCCGAGATCTCCTGCCAGACGTCGGTGACGTCACCGCCGTCGGGCCGGAAGTCGTGCTCAACGTTGGCGTAGTAGTTCTTGCCGGCGATCTCGGAGAGATCGCGGGTGGCATAGATGCCGAGGGTCGTGGTCTTGGAGCCGTCGTAGCCGACCGGCAGGACTGTCTTGAACCGGTAGCGAAGACGCCCCATGCCGAGGTCCTCGGTGGTTCCGCCCGAGTCGCTCGAGGCCTGAATCTCGGTGTCGCCGGTGATCGGCGAGGTCTGCGGACGTGTGGTGTAGGCATGGTAGTCGCGGGCATCTCCGTCGTACCAGGAGAGGATGTAGCTGAAGCTCACCGCTCCCGGGGTGATCACCCCGGCGCGGTCGAGCGGTTGGCCGAGGTCGTCGGTGAAGCTGAGCACCACCACCGGCCGCCGATCGGCCGGGACCTCGACGCTCTCCACCGTCACCTTGAGGCCGGGGCGGATGTACGAGTACTCATCTGACGTGAGGTAGTACTCGGACTGGCTCTTGTCGTACACCTGCTTCGGGTCCGGCCGCCCGTCGGGGCCGAGCCGCCCGGCAGGGTTCCGGGCCACGGTCGGCAGGGCAATGGCACCAGCCGTCGTCAACAGGACCAGGGCACGCTGGATCGACAGCATCTCATCCCTCCTTA
>CAZQYU010000503.1:0-2568 GCA_964597585.1 uncultured Thermoanaerobaculia bacterium | reverse complement strand
CGTTCTTCGCCCGCCGCGACCGGCCCATGACCCCCAACAACCTCAAGCAGGCGGACCTCCCCGAGGGCGCCGCGCTGATCCCCAACCCGCGCGGGACCGCGGTCGGTTTCCACCTCGACGCGGGACGCTGCCGCCTCTACTCGATGCCGGGAGTTCCCCGCGAGATGGAGGGGATGCTCGAGGACACCGTGCTGCCGGATCTGCTCTCCCGCCTGCCCGGCGATCCGCCGCGCGTCGCGACCCTGAAGCTGTTCGGACTCGGCGAGTCCGACGCCGGCCACCGGCTCGACGGGCTCGGTGGCGAGCTGCCCGCAGGAGTCCAGTTGGTCGTCCAGTACCGGGCGACCTTCCCTGAGATCCACATCCGCCTGGTGCTGCGCGGCGCCGGCAACGATGTGCTCGCAGCGCTCGCCGGCGACGCCCGCGCGCGCCTCGGCCGCCACGTCTTCGCCGTCGGCGGCGCACGCTGCGACACCACCCTGGCCGAGGTGACGGCCGCCGACCTCGCCGAGGCCGGCGCGACGGTCGCGGTCGCGGACGGTTTCGCGGGCGGCCGCGCGGCGGGGATGCTGGCGGCGGCGCGCCCTGAAGCCGTGGCCGGCGCACTGGTAGCCGGCGACACCGGACGACTCGCACGGATGCTGGAGGTCGATGAGGCAGCCGGACCGGTGATGTTCGCGACGCGCGCCGCCGAACGTCTCGCCGCCAGCCACGGGGCGGTGGTGCTCGCGAGCCCCGAAGGGGCGCCGAGGATCGCGGTCGTCGGCCCGGGAGGTGAAAGCCTGACCCGCGACCTCGTCTTCCCCTTCGACGCCCCGCGGATGCGGACACTCTCGGCCTGGGCCTGCCTCGAGCTGGTGCGGCGCATGCTCGGCGAGCGAGTCTGAGCGGCAGCCGGCGAGCCGAGGCCGGCTGCTACACTGCCGACGATGGCTCCGTCGTCGTTTCTCGGCCGCGTGCTCGGTCCGTTCCTGGGCCGCCTCCGCTTCCCGTGGCTGTTCCTGGTCCTCGCCGGGCTCCTCCTGCTCGATGTCGTCACGCCCGACCCGATCCCGCTGCTCGACGAGCTCGTCCTCGCCGTGCTCGCCCTCCTGGCGGGCTCGTGGAAGAGCCCGCAGCCGCCTCCGGCCCGACCGCCGCAGCCCTCCCAGCCGGCACCGCCCGAGCCGTTGGTGGCCTGTGACGCCTGCGGGGTGATGCGCCCCTCGGCGCGCCTGCGCACCGAGCCGGACGGGCGCCGCGTGTGCTCCGACGGATGCCGAACGACCACCGACCGCTGACCCAGGCCGGAATCGCGCGGTTCTGGACGCCGCTCGCCGCCACCTGGCTGATGATGGCGGTCGAGGGACCATTCCTCGCCGCCCTGGTTGCGCGCCGCCCCCACCCGGAGGTCAATCTCGCCGCCTACGGGGTCGCCTATGCCTTCGCGCTGGTTGTCGAGGCGCCGGTGATCATGATGATGAGCGCGGCCACCGCGGTCGTGAAGGACCGCCCGTCCTATCAGGCACTACGGCGCTTCGCCACCGCTCTCAACGTGGCCATCACGCTCGTGCTGCTCACGCTGGTGCTGCCACCGGTCGCAACCGCCGTCCTCGAGGGGCTGGTCGGCCTCCCGTCCGAGGTCGCGCTGCGCGCCCACCGGGCGCTGGTCCTGCTGCTGCCGTGGCCGGCCGCGATCGGCGTCCGTCGGCTTGCGCAGGGAGTGCTCATCCGCGCCGGGCTCACCCGCCGCGTGGCATGGGGCACCCTGGTTCGCCTGTGCGCGATGTCGGCGACCGCCGGGGCGCTGTTCTTCTCCGGTCGTCTCGAAGGCGCCAGCCTCGGCGCCGCGGCGCTGTCGGCCGGGGTCGTCGCCGAGATGGCGGCCGCCCTCGCGATGGCGCGCCCTGTGATCCGCGAGCTCGCGCCCGAGCCCGCAGCGCCGCCTCCCGGCTGGCGCGACCTGACGGTCTTCTACTGGCCGCTTGCCATGACGTCCATGCTCGCCCTCGGCGTGCAGCCGGTGGTGACCTTCCTGGTCGGCCACTCCCGGGAGGCGGTTGCTTCCCTGGCCGTACTGCCGGTGGTGTACTCGCTGGTGTTCTTGTTCCGCGCGCTCGGGCTCGCCTTCCAGGAGGTCGCCATCGCCCTCGCAGGCGACCGCCTCGAAGGCTACCGGCCCCTGGCGCGCTTCGCGACCCTCCTCGGTACGTTCGTGGCAGTCGGGCTCGGGATCATCGTGTGGACGCCCCTCGCCGGGCTCTGGTTCCGCAACCTCTCCGGCCTCTCCCCGGAGCTTGCGCGCATTGCGCTGCCCGCCGCACGGATCCTGGCCCTGATGCCCTCGCTCACCGTGCTGCTGTCGTGGCAGCGCGCGCTGCTCGTTCACCTGCGGGCGACCGGCGCGGTGACCTGGGCGACCGCCACCGAGGTGATCGTCGTGGTGGTGGTGCTGCGGACGGCCGCGGGTCCTCTCGGCATGGTTGGGGCGAGCGCGGCCGCGGTCGGCCTGCTCGCCGGCCGGCTCGCCGCCAACGGGGTGCTCGTGGCACCGGTCCGGCGCAGCCTGGTGCGGCGGATGGCGGCCGC
>CAZQYU010000502.1:0-2569 GCA_964597585.1 uncultured Thermoanaerobaculia bacterium | reverse complement strand
TGCTACTTCTCCAAGGCGCCCGACCTCGTGGCGACCGCTCCGGACGGCACGCCGCTCGACGCCACGCCGCTGGAGGTCGCGGCCGGCGTCCCGTTCGCGTTCCCTGCCGGCGGCTGGACGCTGAGCAACCGGGGGACGACCCCCGCTAACGCCGAGAACCGGGAGCTGCGCCACGGCGTCTACCTCTCCGCCGACGAGACGGTCAGCCTCGGCTCGGACGACCAGCCCCTCGACGGCGACATCCTGGTCGGTGTCTATCCGTCGAACACGTCGTCCATTGCGGTCGGTGGCGGCGAGCCCTTTGACGCGGCGAGCTTCACGATCCCCGCCGACGTGCTGCCCGGCGACTACTTCCTGGTGCTGTTCGTCGACGACTACCGCGAGGTGTCGGAGTCCGACGAGCGCAACAACCAGGTCGCGGTCGCGGTCACCGTCACCAACCCGCCCCCGACGGCCCAGGGCCTCGCCTTCACCCTGGACGAGGACACGGTGCTCGCCAACGGCCAGCCCTACGGCGACACGATCCGCGACGACGTCTTCCTCTCCGCCACGGACCCGAACAACGAGAGCCTGACCTACGCCATCACCGCGTGGCCGGTGCACGGAGCCCTGACCCTGGTGGACGCCTCGACCGGCGAGTTCTCCTACACGCCGAACCAGGACTTCAACGGAAGCGACAGCTTCCAGTACCTGGCCAACGACGGCACCTCGGACTCGAACACCGCAACGGTGACCCTCACGGTGGTCGCGGTCAACGACGCCCCTGTCATCGGCGCGAGCACCTTCACCGTGCCCCAGGACGGCGTGCTGAACGCGACCCTCGAGGCCTCCGACGTCGACGGCGACGTGCTGACCTTCACCGCGGGCGGCGACGGGCCGTACCACGGGACCCTCACCCTGAACGGGGACGGCACCTTCACCTACACCCCGGCATCGCGCTACCTCGGCGCGGACAGCTTCACCTTCGGCGTCTCGGACGGCACGGCGACGGTGGGAGGAACGGCCACCATCACCGTCTTCGACCCGGTTCCCAACTGGCTGTTCGTCGGCTTCGACACCCCGTGGTCTCCGTTCTACGAGATCAACGCCGGCTCGGCGGTGCCCCTCAAGTGGTACTACGGCGACCCCGCTACAGGGAGCAAGGTGGCGAGCGACACGCCGGACCTGCAGATCTCGGCCACCGGATATGCCGCCTGCGACGCGGACGGCAACCCGGTCGGCGAACCGATCACGACGCTCGCCCTCCCCGAGGACGCGGGGTCGTCCGATCTGCGCTACAAGAGCGGCGACTGGCAGCTCAACTGGGACACCTCGGACCAGCAGCCGGGCTGCTACCTGCTCTCGATCTACCACCCGACCACCGACCAGCTCGATACCGAGAACAGCCAGGGTGAGCCTCTGGCTATCGTCCTGAGATAGGGCCCGGGCCTCCGCTGGACACCGCGCGGCGCCGCACGAGCGGCGCCGCGCCTTTTCATCGCCGTCACCTCGCGTCACCGGACGTTGCGCTTCGAGAGTCGTCCGGCGACCGGGTTCCCGGTCAGGGACGTGCGCTGCGCTTCGCCGCGTCCTGGGCGAGGGGATCCGGCCGGTCGGCCTCGCCGCGGATCGCGAGGTACTGCTGGTACAGCTCGCGGGCGGCGTCGGGGTTGCCGAGCGCCTCGTGGGCGCGGCCGAGCCAGTACAGGGCGGGCGGGAAGATCCTCAACGTGGCGCCGTCGACCAGGAACACGTCGGTGGCCTCGCCCTTGCGCCGCACGCAGTGGTCGAACTCGTCGAAGGCCTCGGGGAACTGCTCCGCTTTCATGTAGGTGAGGCCGGCGAGGTAGTGCACCATCCAGAAGTCGTACTCCTCGCGCGCCCAGCGGATCTCCCGCAGTGCGGTTCCGAGCTGGTTCCGCCCGAGCGCCTGCTCGGCCCGGATCAGACCCGAGAGCGAGGTCGAGAGGCTCTGCAGGCGGTTCTCGAGGTCGACCGCGATCGCCTCCGCCTCGTCGTCACGCCCGGCGTGGAGCAGCACCCGGGCGGCGAGGTAGCGGACGCCCTCGTGATCGGTCAGCTCGACCGCCTGGCGGGCCTCCGCCACCGCGCGGTCGGTCTCGCCCAGCGTGAGCCTGGCCTCGGCGAGGGCGACCAGCATGGAGGCCTTCTCGAACGGGTTCTGGGACGCGGCGACCGCCGGCTCGAGCAGCCGGACGGCGTCGTGGGTGCGGCCGCGGTAGAGCGCCAGGTCGCCGTGGCCCAGGGGTGCGAGGGTGGCGCCCGTGCCGCCGCCGGCGGCAAGCTGCTCGAAGGCCTCGCGGGCCGTCGCCATGTCGCCGGCCGCGCCGGCGGCTCGGCCGATGGTGAACAGCGCGTAGCCGAAGGACGGGTTCTGCTCGAGGATCTTGCGCGACTCCGCGATCGCGGTCGTGAAGTCCCCGGCGTACATCGCGTACATGGCGTAGTTGATGCGCTTGATCACGCTCGACGGCTCGATGCTCACCGCCTGGCGGCCGACCTCCATCGCCTTCTTGAAGTCCCGGACGTTGAGGTAGGCGAGGGAGAGGTTGGTGTAGGCGGCCCGGTC
>CAZQYU010000501.1:0-2573 GCA_964597585.1 uncultured Thermoanaerobaculia bacterium | reverse complement strand
CTCCAGCTGAGCCAGCACACTCTCTGTCCAGCCAGCCCGGTCACCCGCGGGACCTCGAGCCCGATCCCGTTCCGGCCGCCGGCTGCCTGCCGCCCGACCCCCGGATTCAGACCCTCTCCCCCAGCCAAAGGGCGCAGCTGATCCCGCGCCAGAGTTCGGGTCCGGGATCAGGCAGCGGGCGGCAGGCCGCGGGGAGCCGGGATCGGGAGGCCGCGGCGTTGCCGGCCGGAATGCCGAACCCGACCCCGCCGCCGGCTGCCTGCCGCCAGTCCCCCGGATTCGGGCGCCCGATGCCTCTGGTTCACAGCCGGCAGCACCGGCTCTCAGACCCGCCCCTGGAGCGCTCTTGGGTTGCGGGCGAAGCCCGCGCTGAGTCGCTGTGGTATTCCTCCCTGCCTCCCTTCTTTCCGGCTTCTCCATTGACGCCGGGGCCCGCAGGTGATAGAAGGATCGGTCCCGCAGAGGAGACCATGGCTCAGCTTCCCTTCCGCAACGTCGCAATCATCGCCCACGTCGACCACGGCAAGACCACCCTGGTGGATGCCATGCTGTGGCAGAGCGGCATCTTCCGATCCAACCAGCGCGTCCTCGAGCGCGTCATGGACTCGGGCGACCTCGAGCGCGAGCGGGGCATCACCATCCTCGCCAAGAACACCGCCGTGCGCTACGGCGGGATCAAGATCAACATCGTCGACACCCCGGGCCACGCCGACTTCGGTGGCGAGGTCGAACGCACCCTGCAGATGGTCGACGGCGTGCTGCTGCTGGTCGATGCCGCAGAGGGACCACTGCCCCAGACCCGCTTCGTGCTCGCCAAGGCGCTCGCGCTCGGGCTGCCGCCGATCGTTGTGATCAACAAGATCGACCGCCCCGATGCGCGTCCGCATCAGGTACTGGACGAGATCTACGACCTCTTCATCGACCTCGACGCGTCCGAGGGGCAGCTCGACTTCCCCGTGTTCTGCACCGACGCCCGTAAGGGCCTGTGCCGGCGCGGTCTCGAGGGCGAGATGACCGACCTCAAGCCGCTCTTCGAGGAGATCCTGCACGCACTGCCGGCGCCGACCGGTGACCCCGGCGGACCGCTGCAGCTACTGATCACAAACCTCGACTGGTCGGACTACCTCGGCCGGCTCGCAGTCGGCCGGATCGTCAACGGCACACTGGCCGCCAACTCGACCCTCGGTCTCGCCCGTGAGGACGGCATCGTCACGGTGCGCATCGGGGTCGTGTTCGCCCACGAGGGCCTCGAGAAGGTCCAGGTCGAGCAAGCCGTGGCCGGCGACATCGTCGCCAGTGCCGGCCTCGACGAGGTCTCGATCGGTGACTCTCTGGTCGACCTCGACGACCCGCGCCCGCTCAAGCGCATCGCGGTCGACGAGCCCACCATGGCCATGGTTTTCTCCGCCAACACATCGCCTTTCGGCGGACGCGAGGGACAGTTTGTCACCGCCCGCCAGATTCGCTCGCGGCTCGAGAAGGAGATGCTCTACAACGTCGCCCTGCGGCTCGAGATTCTCGCCAACGACGCCTTCAAGGTGCTCGGACGCGGTGAGCTCCAGCTCGCGATCCTGATCGAGACCATGCGCCGCGAGGGTTATGAGCTCAGCGTTTCGAAGCCGGAGATCATCACCCGTGAGATCGACGGCGCCAAGCACGAGCCGATGGAGATCGTCCAGGTCGACTGCCCTGACGAGTACGTGGGGGTCGTCACCCAGAAGCTCGGCCAGCGGCGCGGCCAGATGACCACCATGCACAACCCCGGCCACGGGCGCGTGCGGCTGGAGTTCCGGGTGCCCTCGCGCGGCCTGATCGGCTTCCGCTCCGAGTTCCTCACCGACACCCGCGGTACCGGCATCCTCAATCACCTCTTCGACGGCTGGGCTCCGTGGCAAGGGCCGATTCCGGGCCGCGCAACCGGTGCCCTGGTTGGCGACCGGTCCGGCCGGGCGACGACCTATGCGCTCTACCACCTCGAGCCGCGCGGGACTCTGTTCATCACACCGGGGACTGAGGTCTACGAGGGCATGATCGTGGGTGAGAATGCACGCGAGACCGACATGGATGTCAATGTCACGCGCGAGAAGAAGCTCACCAACATGCGCTCCGCCAATGCCGACGAGGCGCTCCGGCTGGCCCCACCGCGCGCGATGACCCTCGACCGCGCCCTCGAGTGGGTCGACGCCGACGAGCTCGTCGAGGTCACCCCGGGCGACATCCGGGTCCGCAAGCGGGTCCTCCGCGCCGCCATCAGGCCGCGACGGGAGAGCTGAACCGTAGAGACCCTTCGACTCCGCGGCCCTGGCAGGCCGCTCCGCTCAGGGTGACAGGATTGGAAGAGCCCTGGCAGGCCGCTCCGCTCAGGGTGACAGGATTGGAAACGCCCTCGCGGGCCGCTCCGCTCAGGGTGACTGGATTGGAAGAGCCCTGGCGGGCCGCTCCGCTCAGGATGGTGGGTCGTGGGCGGCGCCCCGAAACGCTCGCTCCCCACCAGGCGAGCCCGTCCTACCCCCCCGAGGTCATCCTGAGCGAGCGAACCGCTCCAAAACTCCCGTCATCCTGAGCGAGCGAGC
>CAZQYU010000500.1:0-2577 GCA_964597585.1 uncultured Thermoanaerobaculia bacterium | reverse complement strand
CTCCAAGGGTAGGCCGAGCCCAGGCAGGCGTCAACGCCCCACGATGCCGTACACTGAGGTCGCCGTCAGGGTCCCGCACCCGGCGGCCCACCCACGGAGGCCTACGGTGCCCTCGACCCCCGACGAACCTCGTGCAGCGGCCGTCCGTCGAACCCTCGGCGAGCTCGTTCCGACGTCGCCGACCACAGATCCAGACGACATCCTGGATCGTTTTCTGACCTGGGTCGGCGAGATCGGCTTCGAGCTCTACTCAGCACAGGAGGAGGCACTCCTCGAGGTCATGGCCGGCCGCCACGTGGTGCTCTCGACCCCGACCGGCTCCGGGAAGTCGCTGGTCGCGCTCGGCCTCCACTTCAAGGCGCTGTGCGAAGGGCGCACCAGCGTCTACACCTCCCCGATCAAGGCCCTGGCGAGCGAGAAGTTCTTCGCGCTGTGCGACGAGCTCGGCGCCGCCGAGGTCGGCATGCTCACCGGGGACGCCAGCATCAACCCCGATGGACGGGTTCTGACCTGCACCGCCGAGGTGCTGTCGAACATGGCGCTGCGTCGTGGCACCGACATCGACCTGCCGTACGTGGTCATGGACGAGTTCCACTACTACGCCGACCGTGACCGCGGGGTCGCCTGGCAGATCCCCTTGATCACGCTCCCGGAATCGCAGTTCCTGCTCATGTCGGCAACCCTGGGCGACATGTCGACGATCGCCGGGCACCTCGAACGCGGCACCGGGCGCAAGGTGGCCGTGGTCGCCTCCGGTGAGCGGCCGGTCCCGCTCGACTACGAGTACCGCGAAACGCCGCTCCACGAGACCGTCCAGGAGCTGGTCGCGTCGGGCAAGGCGCCGATCTACATCGTCAACTTCAGCCAACGCGAGTGCGCGGAGCTCGCCCAGAGCCTCACCAGCACGACGCTCGCCGATCGGGAGGCCCGCAACCGAGTTCGGGAAGCGATGTCTGGCGCCCGTTTCGACACACCTTACGGCAAGGAGCTGCGCCGGTTCCTCGGCTTCGGCATCGGCGTCCATCACGCCGGACTGCTGCCCAAGTACCGGCTCCTGGTCGAGCAGCTCGCGCAGCAGGGTCACCTCCGGGTGATCTCCGGCACCGACACCCTCGGGGTCGGCGTCAACATTCCGATCCGGACGGTGCTGTTCACCAAGCTCGCCAAGTACGACGGGCGCAAGGTCACGCAGCTCAAGGTGCGGGACTTCCAGCAGATCGCCGGACGTGCGGGCCGGCGGGGCTTCGACGTGGCCGGCAGCGTCGTCGCCCAAGCGCCCGACTGGTTGATCGACAACCTCCAGGCGGAGCGCAAGGCCGCGGGGGACGCCAAGAAGCTGCGCAAGATGGTCAAGAAGCGCCCCGAGGCGGGCTCCGTCTCGTGGTCGAAGGAGACCTTCGACAACCTGGTCGCCAAGCCGCCCGAGAAGCTCGTCTCCAGGTTCAGGATCAGCGACGGGATGGTGCTCGACCTGCTCCAACGCGATGCGGAGCTCGACGACCCCGGGTCGCGCAACTTCGACTCGCTGCGCGCCCTGATCCGCGCCTGCCACGACGACGACGGAGCAAAGGCGCGCCACCTCGCCCACGCTGCCCGAATCGTGCGCTCCCTCAACCGAGCCGGGATCGTGCGCATGGCCCGCGACACCGCGACCAGCTACCTCTGGGTGGTGGTCAACGACGAGCTCCAGTTCGACTTCTCGCTCTACCACAACCTGTCCCTGTTCCTGGTCGATGCCATCGCCCGCCTCGACACGCACTCGCCGAGCTACGCGCTCGACCTCGTCAGCATGGTGGAGGCAGTGCTCGAGGACCCCGCCGTCATCCTCCGGCAGCAGGTCCAGCGCGCGAAGAGCGAGCTGCTCGCCACGCTCAAGGCCGACGGTGTGAGCTACGAGGAGCGCGTGCAGCGACTCGACGAGGTGAGCTACCCGCAGCCGTGCAAGGACCTTCTGTGGGCGGCCTACGACCACTTCCGTGCCGGGCGGCCGTGGCTCGGTGGACACCTCGTCAGCCCCAAGTCGATCGGCCGCGAGATGCTCGAGGAGTACCTCGATTTCGGCGAGTACGTCCGCCACTACGGGCTCCACCGCAGCGAGGGCGTGCTCCTGCGATACCTCTCGCAGCTCTACCGCACGCTCGAGCACAACGTACCGGACGCGGCGAAGGACGATGCGGTATGGGACGTCGTCGGCTTCTTCCGCGCCATGCTCGAGCGGGTGGACACCAGCCTGATCGAGGAGTGGGAGACCCTCCTCCACCCCGAGCTTCGAACCTCCCACCAGGTTGCGGACGCCCATGCGGCGCACCGTCTGCTGGTGCTCGAAGAGCTGCTCTCCAACCCTCGCGTGCTCTCGGCGCGGGTCCGGGCCGAGATGCACCGCCTGGTGAGGGCGCTCGCCGGGCGCGCCTGGGTCGATGCCGCCGAGCTTGTCCGCGTCGATCCGACCGACCCGGCGACCGCGTGGGCGCCGGAGCGCTTCGAGGCCGCCATGGCCCCCTTCTTCGAGCGCTTCGACTCCCTGGTCTTCGACGCCCGCGCGCGGCTCGCCGAGCACACCCAGATGACACCGACCGG
>CAZQYU010000499.1:0-2580 GCA_964597585.1 uncultured Thermoanaerobaculia bacterium | reverse complement strand
GAGCATCGGGCCGGGAAAACGCGAAGTCACGGAACGACTTCGGAAGTCCTCCGAATTGCAACGAAGTGATCCTTCCCATGCCGTGAAGTTCTGTCGGGCGGCACAACGCCAAGCCTCTCGGAGGCTGGTGCAGCAAGCGCGTCATCGATGTCCAGAGGACGGGCAGGTCTCTGACTCTCCGGTCGGCGACGGCCCGACTCCTCTAGCCTGCGTTTCTCACCACGTCACGTCGCGAGGGCGCCGAGATGGCTGTCAGCGCGGAGCAACCGAACAGCGAGGCGCAGGTGACCCGCTCGGCTGAGGAGAGTGAGCTCCTCAGCCTGACGAAGCGAGCCTTGCGAGCACTCTGCGGGCGTTGTCGTTGCCGGGGTTGAGCTCGAGCGAGCGGCGATAGCTGGCCGCCGCACGGTCGGTCTCTCCCGCCTTCAGGTAGCCTTCGCCGAGGCTGTCGTGGCAGTTGGCGCTTGAGGGCCGGAGCTCCGCGTTGAGCTCGAACACGGCGACCGCCGCCAGGGCGTCCGAGCTCAGCAGCGCATAGCCGAGCTGGTTGAGGGCGCCTTCCGACACGGCGGGGTGATCGGGGTCGGCGGCAAACAGGGCTCGGTACCGGCCGATCCCTTCCAGCCTCGCTCCGCTCGTGAGCATCTCGCGAGGCGTCAGCTCCCCGTCGGCCATCCGCTGCGCCGGCACCGGTGGATCCGGGAGACGCCCGACCTCGTCCGCGAGGCCGTTGTTCAGGGATTCCACGGAGCCGTCAGGCCCTCGGACGATCCGCAGGTCACCGGCGCGTTCCCGGCACACCAGCACGTCCCCACCGACCGCAAAGAGGCGGACGTCGTCGCGAGTCACGCCGCACAGCCACAGCACGTCCTCCTCACGCCGCACCTCGACGAGCCCGTCGAATCCCGAACGGTAGCGGCCCACGAGACGATCGAGGTCCCCGTCGCTGAGGGCCACTGGCTGCAGCTCGGGCGGGAGGTAGTCCGGCCACTCGTTGAACCGAGCCACGGCGGCCATCACCTCTCGGACGAGGTGGATGCCACCTACGCCGTTGCTCAGCACCACCGCCGCCTTGCCATTGCTGCGGTGTGCGGCGAAGCCTCCGACAAAGCCGAGCCCGTCGCCGATGTGGCTGAAGTACTCCTTCTTGCCGGTCCGCTGGTGGAGGAAGACGCCGAGTCCATAGCGGTCGCTGTCCTGGGGCGAGACCATCTCCGAGGCGAGCTTCTTGCTCAGCACCCTGGTGCTGCGCCCCGCGAGCGCGCGCTGCACTTCGACGACGAAGGCCGCGTAGTCGGCGGCCGTGGTCCACAGACCGCCGGCGGCCGTGTGGCTGAGCCATCGCTGGCCCTCGGAGGCCGAGCTGCCGTCGCGACCGTGTCCTGAGGCCGCGTCGTTGATGAGCCTCGCGGGAAGGGGCGCGTCGAAGCTGCTGTGCACCATCCCGAGCGGCTCGAAGATCCGCTCGGAGACCACCTCGGCAAACGGCCGCCCGGTGCGCTCCTCGATCAGGAGCCGGAGAATCGTGAACCCGGCGTTGGAGTACTGAAAGACGGACCCCGGGACCTTGTCGACCAGCACCGGACCCGTCATCGACGGCTCGATGCCCTCGAGGAGTTGGAGCGCCGAGGGCAGGCGATCTCCCGAGTACGACGAGGGGGGGCTGAACATGATGCCCCCAGTGTGGTTCAGGAGGCGTCGCGGGGTCACGGCTTCGTCCGCAGTGAGCTCATTGTCCGGCACCCTCCACGACCTCAGCTGCTCGTTGACGTCGCGGTCGAGATCGATCAGCCCGTCGTCGACCAGGCTGAGGACCGTGACCGCAGTCACGGCCTTGGAAAGGGAGCCAACCGAAAACAGCGTCGAGTCGGAAACCGGGACGGGATCGTCCGCACGTACCACGCCAAAGTGGTCCACCCACGTGACCTCGAAGTCCTCGATGACCGCGGTGCTGAGACCTGGGACCCGGTGGTATCGGGCACGGTCCTCGAGCCGCATTGGAGCCTCGCCGGCGATCAGTGTCGGTGGCAGAAGACCGTTCCTGACCTCGTCTATCGGTTTCTTGTGGCTGACGGACCCCTGACAGGCGCAACAGAGAATCACTGCGACGACGCTGCATACATTGAACGTTCTCATCCGCTCTCCACTTCTTTGTGCGCCCGGAGGTACGCAGCGGTCAGGGCTCGGTTGCAGGCTCCCCGGCAATCAACATCGAGTTGCGGGGCGCGCCGGACGACCCTTTCCGTCTCCCTCCTCACCCTCTCACATCCTCACCTCCTCCCTTCAGAACGATTTCGGAGGCAATGTGCGTCCTGATGCGGACGTCGGCACGCACCCATGCGACAGCCTCGTTCACGAGCGCGTCAGAAACGTCCCGCCCACTCCGAAGGAGAAGAGACGTGGTTCATCGACACCGAGGCCTCGCTCACGGCGGCGACGGACCGGATCTGGTAACCCGTCCCGGTCACCCTTGAGGTACCGGCGCAGAGGCAAGAATGTACTCGACCAGCTGGCGACCGAGCTCACCTTCGGCGACGAGTCCATCGCGGTCGATCGGTGCCAGCGGCCGCTGCAGCCGCA
>CAZQYU010000498.1:0-2591 GCA_964597585.1 uncultured Thermoanaerobaculia bacterium | reverse complement strand
TGTTGGCGGTCGACTCCTTGTAGACGTCGAACGCGATCGCCGCCTTGCCGCCGAGATGGCGCCCGTACTCCACCGGCGGCTCCTCGTAGCGGATGTGGGCGATGTCACCCAGGCGCAGCCCGCGCTCGTCGATCGGCAGGTCGGCGAGGGCGTCGAGGGAGTCGAACGCCCCGAGCGAGCGCACCGTGTAGCGCAGGCCGCGCTCCGAGACCTCGCCGAGCACCAGGTTGGTGGAGACCCCGTTGAGGAGCCGGACCAGGCGACCGACGTCGACCCCGTGCTGCTTGACCTTGTCGAGCTCCAGGTCGACGAACAGCTCCGGAGGCTCGACGCCGTTGAGGTCGACCCGGGCGACGCCGGGCACCCTCCGCAGCGGGTTGACCACCCGGGTCTCGAGCAGGTCGTAATTCTGCGACAGATCGACCCCGGTCGCCGCGATCCGCCCCTGGACCACCGGGATGTCGCTGGTGTTGAACGAGAAGATCACCACGTTGACGACGTCGTTCGGCAGGCTCGCCCGGACCTGGTCGATCTTCTCCGAGACCTTCATCCGGACCACGTCGAGCTCCTGGCCCCAATTGAACTCGAGGATGATCTGGGCGCCGTCGGCGCGCGAGGTGGTGGTCATCTTCTTGACCCCGGACAGGGTCGCGAGGACCTCCTCGATCGGCTTGGTGATCTCCTTCTCGACCTGCCGCGGGTGCGAGTTGGGGTAGGTGACCTCGACCCCGATGAACGGCGCGTCGATCTCCGGGAGCCAGGCGAGCGGCAGGCGCGCGAGGGCGATGACGCCGACCAGCAACACGCTGGCGATCAGCATCGCAGTCGTGATCGGCCGGTTGACGGCGAGGCGCGGCAGGCTCACGGTGACCCCCTCAGCCCGCCGCGACCGGGTCAGCGGTCGCAACGACGGCTCGCTCGGCCTCGCTTTCGCCCGGCACCACGAGCGCCTCGCGGTCGAACAGGGAGTAGACGACAGGGATGACCACCAGGGTGAGCACGGTCGCCACGCTCAGGCCGCCGATCACCGTGATCGCGAGCGGCGCCCGTAGCTCGGCGCCCTCGCCGAGCCCGAGCGCCATCGGCAGCAGGCCGACGATGGTGGTCGCCGAGGTCATCAGGATCGGCCGCAGCCGCGCACCACCGGCCTCGATCAGCGCTTCGGCCTTGGCGATCCCGGCGCGCCGGCGCTGGTTGACCGCGTCGACCAGGACGATGGCGTTGTTGACCACGATTCCGGCCAGCATCACCGCGCCGATGATCGCCACCACGTTGAGGCTGTACCCGGTGAGGGCGAGCGCCAGGATCACGCCGACTGCGCCGAGCGGCAGGGTGAAGATGATCACGAACGGGTGCAGGAAGCTCTCGAACTGCGAGGCCATCACCAGGTAGACCAGGAACACCGCAAGCCCCATCGCGAGCATCAGCGATCGGAAGGAGCGCTGCATCTCCTCCTCCTGCCCACTGAGGGTCGCCGTGACGCCGGCCGGCAACGGCGACGCGCGCAGGATGGCGCGCACATCGGCAGCTGCCGCGCCCATGTCGCGCCCGTCCAGGTTCGCCCACACCAGGGCCGCACGCCGCTGACCGATGCGCCGGACCTCGGTCGGACCCTCGGTGAGGTGCACGTCGGCGACCGACTTGAGGAAGATCGGCCGGCCGCCGCTGTGGCCGACGATCAGGTCGCCGACGTCGGCGACCGAAGCGGAGCCGTGCTCGAGCGCCCGCACCCGGATGTCGATCTCGCGATCACCCTCGGTGAAGCGGGTGGCGACGTCCCCTTGGATCTTGGTCCGCACCGCCTGGGCCACCGAGGAGAGCTCGAGGCCGAAGCTCGCGAGCGCCTCGCGCCGGAAGCGGACCTGGACCTCGGGGTTGCCGAGCTCGGTCGACGCGCGGACGTCGACCAGACCCGGGACAACCGCCATCCGACGCGCGAGGTCGGCCGTCACCGCGTGGAGCTCACCGAGGTCCTCGGAGTAGACCTCGAGCTCGATCGGTGTCCGGAAGCTGAAGCTCGTTGCGCGCTCGTACTTGACGGTCGCCTCGGGGATGGTCTCGAGGCGCTCCCGCAGCCGCGCCGCGACCTCGGCCTCGGTGGCGGCCCCGGCGCCCGGCACAAGCCGCACCAGGATCCGCCCGACGTTCTCGCCCTCGGTGCCGGTCGAGGTCAACGAGAGGCCGGCTCCGCCGGCCACGGTGGAGACGTTCTCGACCCCCTGATCGCCGTCGAGGGCCGATGCCGCGTCGGCGACGACCTGGTCGGTGATCGCGAGCGGCGTGCCTTCGGGCAGCTCGACCCGGAACGAGAACTCGCCCTGGGCGAATGGCGGGATGAGGTCGAAGCCGAGCCGCGGCACCAGTGCGGCGGCCACAGCGACGACCCCGGTGACCATCACCAGCACCAGCGCCCGGTGACCGAGCGACCACCCGAGGGCACGGGGGTAGGCGGCCGTGACTCGGCTGAGGAGCGCATCGAAGGCCCGGGAGACCGGCCACGCGATCACCCGAATCAACCGGCCGGCCCCCGCCAGACCTCGTCGCAGACCGGCGAGCACCAGCGAGGGTCCGATCGTGAACACGGCGCGGAG
>CAZQYU010000497.1:1392-2594 GCA_964597585.1 uncultured Thermoanaerobaculia bacterium | reverse complement strand
ATGGCCCTGATGATGGCCAACGCCGGCGGCGCCTGGGACAACGCCAAGAAGTTCATCGAGGAAGGCCACCACGGGGGGAAGGGGTCGGATCCGCACAAGGCCGCCGTCATCGGCGACACGGTGGGTGACCCATTCAAGGACACCTCGGGGCCGAGCCTGAACATCCTCATCAAGCTCATGAGCATCGTGGCGGTGGTGTTCGCGCCGCTGGTCGTGAGCTGGCTCGTGTGACGATCGCCCTGCGGAGGGCCCGGCCGGGGCCTGGGGGCCCCGGCCGGACGTCCCCCGGAAAGAGGGGGGAACCCCGATGGCCATTTTCGTGGAACCGGTGTCTAACTCAGGCAGAAGGGGTCCTGTGCGGCGCGATCGGGTCGTTTCCAGATTTATTTAAACCAGTTTTTTCCGCTGGATATAATCACCGCTCTTTTTTGCCGGCGTTCGTGCAGAACAGGGTAGGAGGGGAATCTCGTGCCACGTGACATGTTCGGGGACGTCGTCAACCCCTCGGTCAGGGTGGGCTCGAAGAAGTGGTATACGGTGCCGCTGTCGATCGGGGCACACGTGCTCATCTTCGCGGCGGTCATCATCATCCCGTTGATGGCGACCGATGTGCTGCCGACGCCGCCGTCGATGATGGCGTTCGTCGCGGCCCCGCCACCGCCGCCACCACCACCACCACCACCACCGCCGCCGCCGCAGGCCGCGGCGCCCAAGCCGCCGCCGATGACCGATGTGAACCCGGCTGCGGCCCCCGTCGAGGCCCCCAAGGAGATCATGCCCGAGACCGGTATCGCGGATCTGGGCGCGGGTGTCGTCGGGGGGGTCGAAGGCGGGATCCCGGGTGGGGTCGTCGGTGGAGTCGTGGGCGGGTTGCCGGAGGCGCCACCGCCACCGCCGCCGCCGCCGGCGCCGGTCCGGGTGGGCGGCAACATCAAGGCCCCCCAGAAGATCAAGGACGTCAAGCCGGTGTACCCGCCGATCGCGCAGTCGGCCCGGGTGCAGGGCGTGGTCATCATCGAGGCGACGATCGGGCCCGACGGCCACGTGACCGACGCCAAGGTGCTGCGCTCGGTGCCCCTGCTCGACCAGGCGGCGCTCGATGCGGTTCGCCAGTGGGTGTTCACGCCGACGCTGCTCAACGGCGTGCCCGTGCCGGTCATCATGACCGTCACGGTGAACTTTACGCTGCAGTAGGCGTGAAA
>CAZQYU010000497.1:0-1292 GCA_964597585.1 uncultured Thermoanaerobaculia bacterium | reverse complement strand
GGACTTCTGAAGCTCGTTTAACCTCGTGTTTGCCTCGGAGGGTGGAGAATGAACCTCATCGAGTTGTATCAGTCGATGGGCTTGGTTGCGAAGGCGATCGGCGTGGTCTTGGTTATCATGTCGATGTGGTCATTCGGCGTCGCCATCGAGCGAATCTACACGTTCACGCAGGCGAAGAAGCAGTCGAAGCTGTACGCGCCTCAGGTGGCCAAGCACCTCAAGGAAGGGCGCCTGAAGGACGCGATCGCCGTGTCGACCTCCAAGAACTACCGCTACAGCCACCTGGCGAAGGTGGTCCTGGCGGGGCTGCAGGAATACCAGTTCCAGCAGGAATCGGGCGGCAACCTCAGTCGTGAGGACCTGCTGGACACGGTGCGCCGCGCCATTCAGCGCGCCTCGGCCCTGACGGCCTCCGACCTGAAGAAGGGCGTCTCGGCGCTCGCGACCATCGGCGCGACGGCCCCGTTCGTCGGGCTGCTCGGCACGGTCATCGGCATCATCACGGCGTTCCAGGGCATCGCGGCCACCGGCTCGGGCGGCATCGGCGCGGTGTCGGCCGGTATCGCGGAAGCGCTGGTCGAGACGGCGCTGGGCCTCGTCGTGGCCATTCCGGCGGTGTGGTTCTACAACTACCTGTCGGGCCGTATCGAGTACTTCAACGTCGAGATGGACAACTCGTCGTCGGAGCTCGTGGACTACTTCATCAAGAAGACCGCGTAGCGACGCGCGAGGCGGTCGTGCCGGCTGCCGCGGGACGGTTCGCCGTCCCGCGCGCACGGCGTGTCCGTGGGGATAGCAGGAGAACGACACCATGGCAATGGATGTTGGCGGCGCCAAGGGTGGCCTGAAGTCCGACATCAACGTGACGCCGCTCGTCGACGTCATGCTGGTGCTGCTCATCATCATGATGCTCGTCGCCCCGATGCTGCAGAAGGGCGTCGATGTCAGGCTGCCGGAGGCAGGCAATACCGTGGACAAGCCCGATACTCAGGAACAGACGGTCATCGCGATCACCGCCGACAAGCGCTTCTACGTCGACGGCGTGCCGGTGGCCGACAACGAGTTCCTGAGCCGCGTGCAGTCCAAGCTCGAGGGCAAGAAGGAGCGCATTGTCGTCATCAAGGGCGACCAGGATGCACCCTACAGCGCCATCATGCAGGCCATGGACGATCTGCGCCAGGCCGGCATCGAGGACGTGGGGCTCATCACCGAGCGCAAGCTTCAGCCCGGTCAGGGAGGCAACTGATGGCGCACGCACATCAGCACTTGGGCGCCGACAAGGTGGTCGAGGG
>CAZQYU010000496.1:0-2594 GCA_964597585.1 uncultured Thermoanaerobaculia bacterium | reverse complement strand
CCTCCTTGTAGTCGATGCTCTCGGCCTTGTCGACGCAGAAGTTGCAGACCTTGCGCCGCCGCCGATCGCGGTAGTAGTCCGCCGTCTCGCGGCGGGAACGTGGGCTAGCCATGGTTGTCGGTGGTCCTCAGTGCTCTAGAACGGGATGTCGTCGACGTCAACGTAGGGCTCGTCACCGCCGGCACGCGGCGCCGCACCGCGCGGCTTGGCAACGGGCGCGGAACCGGACGGGGCGTCCGCGAAGCCCGCCTCCCCCTCCTCGCGGCTGCGCCGCTCCAGGTTGACGACCCGCGCGAACCGCAGCTCCAGGCTGGTGCCCTTGCTGCCGTCGTTGCGCTCGTACTCGCGAGCTCGCAGCTCGCCCTCGGCGTAGATCTTGTTGCCCTTGCGGAGCTGCTCGGCGGCGCGCTCGGCGGCCTGGTCCCAGACCTCCACCCGGAGCCACAGGGTCTCCTCGACCCACTCGCCATCCGGCCCGCGACGGTTGCTGTTCACGGCGACCCGCAGGTTCGTGACGGCCTTGCCGCTCGGCGTGTAGCGCAGCTCCGGATCGGCCCCCAGGTTGCCGATGATCATCATCTTGTTCAGGGTCATGGGTCAGGTCCTCCTCCGGCCGTGGGCGCGGTTCATCCCTCCGACGACGCGGCTGCCGCCTCGCGCTCCTCGTCGGCGGCCTCTTCCTGCTCCGATTCGGTGGACTCCTGCGCGTCATCCGCCGGGACATTCGAATCGGCAGCCTCATCCGGCGCCGCCTTCCCGGCATCCTCGGACGCTCCGGCGTCGGGGGTCTCCTCGCGCTGCTCGTGGTCCCGGTCAGCAGCAGCCTCGGGCTCCTCGGGCGCCGGACCGCGATCCTCGATCACGGTCACCAGGTGCCGGAGGATCTCCTCGCTGATCAGCATGCCGCGCTCGATCTCGCGGACGGCGGACGGCTCGATATCGAAGTGGATCAGGAAGTAGCTTGCTTCGCGCAGGTGCTGGATAGGGTAGGCCAGCCGGCGCTTCCCCCATGGCGAGACCTTGGACAGGCTGCCGCCCGCGTTCACGATGGCACGGGTGACCTTCTCGACCGCGGACTGGAGCTTGTCGTCCTCCATATCCGGGCGAAGCAGAAGCATGAGCTCGTATCGGCGCATGAAGCCGAACGCCTCCTCTCTCTGGGACTGCGGCATTCGACCACGGGCGCGGACGATGCGGCAGAAAGGGGCCAGACAACACAACCGCCTCCGCGTTCGGAGGCGCCCGGGCAGTATAGTCGCCCGGGTTGGGCTCGGCAACGACCCGTTACGGTGGTCCTATACTCCTTCCCACTCCCGCTGCCCGCACTTGTGAAGGACGAATGCCAGGCAACCCGATCCTCCTCTGCTCACCACCGGGTGAGCTGCGCACCCGGCTCGAGCAGGAGCTCACCGCCTCCGGCTATCCGGTCAGCACCGTCCGCACCCCGGCTGACGCTGTCGCTGCGCTCCGTGATGCGAGCTTCGACCTCGTCGTGGCCGATGGCCTCTCGGTCACCGGCGCCATCGGCTCCATTCGCAATGCTTCGACGGTGCCGACCCCATGCCTGGTTGTCGCTCCGGCCGGGGACGTCGAGGCCCGCATCGCCTTCCTCGAGGCCGGAGCCGATGACGTCCTCGCGGCCGGATGGAAGCAGCGCGAGCTCGCAGCACGGGTGGAGGCTCTCCTCATCCGCTCGGGGCGCGTGCACCCGAAGACGGAGCGCACGACGGCGGCGGGCCACCTTGTCACCTTCTTCTCGCCGAAGGGCGGCGTGGGAACCACGACGCTGGCCGTGAATACCGCCGTGCTCCTGGCCGGGGGCGAGCATTCCGGATCGGGCTTCCCCACCCAGCGGGTGCTCCTGGTGGACCTCGATCTCCAGTTCGGCCAGGTTGCGACCCATCTGAACCTCAGCCCGCGCTTCGACATCGCCGGGCTGGCGAGCGACGAGCCGGCGCTCGCCGATCCCGAGCTCGCGGCGTCGTACCTGACGACGCACGCTTCGGGCGTCACGATCCTCGCCGCACCGTCCATCCCGGACGCGGAGGCCCGCATCGGGGTGGACGAGCTCTCCCGCATCTTCGACCTGCTCCGACCGCGCTTCGACGTGATCGTGGTCGACTGTGGCAGCGCCCTCGATCCCCGGGTGCTGTGGGTCCTGGAGCAGGCGGACACGCACCTGTTCGTGATCTTCCCGGAGATCGCCGCCCTGCGGGCCACGAGCCTGATGCTGGGCTACCTCGCCGAGACCGCCACGCTGCGCGCCCGCACCGAGTTCGTGGTGAACCACATCTTCCCCAAGGAGCTGCTCAAGACGCGCGACATCGAGAACCTGCTGCGCGCGCAGCCGGTCGCCGAGATCCCCTATACCGAGGTGGAGATGATCCGCGCGGTGAACGAGGGGGTCCCGGTGGTCACCAGCCGCCCGGCCTCTCCGGTCGCCGGCGCCCTCCGCGGCATTGCCCAGAACATCATGGGTATCACCGCACCGCCCGCCGCCCCCGCACCCGCGTCCCAGCGCAAGGGATTCCTGTTCGGCCGTCGGTAGGGTGGTGCCGGAGGAGGGATTCGAACCCCCACGCCCCTCGCGGGGC
>CAZQYU010000495.1:0-2597 GCA_964597585.1 uncultured Thermoanaerobaculia bacterium | reverse complement strand
AGGTGAGCAGGTGGGTGCTGAGTGTTCCCGCCTTGACCCGCGCCGGTAGCTTTGGTCTTTCACCACCAAGACACCAAGACACCAAGAGGACGCTGAGAGCCAGACCGCATTGTTCACCGGAGGTTCGTAGCGAGACCGGCGCCACTCTCCGTGCTCCCTGCGATGGCTTTGTGACGACGTGGTGTCTTTGTGTCTTGGTGGTTCATGTGTGTGTCACTGCCACCTGCCACGGTTCTCCCGGCAGGGCGACGGCTGCGAGCAGGTCGGGGCGGAGCGAGAGCTCGAGCAGGGTCCACGGGCCGGCGGCGGGCAGGCGGACAATGTGCAGGCTCCCGTCGGGCCCGGGCGCGAGCTCGACCGCGGTGAGGCCCCCGGCGATGCCCGTGCCGAGCGCTTTGAGCACCGCCTCCTTGGCGGTCCACAGGCGCAGGAAAGCGCGCGTTCGTCGAGTGTCGGGCTGGACCGCGAGCCAGGCCACCTCCGCAGGCGCGAAGCGGCGCTCGGCGATGCGTTCGGCGGAGCTGCGCTCGGCGAGAACCTCGAGGTCGAGCCCGACGGTCGCAGCGGGTGCCAGAGCGAGGGCGACGACGTCGCCGGTGTGGGCGAGGTTGAAGGCCGGGGCGCCGGGAATCGGTGGGTCGAGGGCGGGTTTGCCATGCTCGCCGGCGGCGAAGCGTAGCCCGCGCGGATCGATGCAGAGCGCCCGGCCGAGCGTGCGCCGTAGCAACGCCCGACCGGCGGTGAAACGATCGCGGGCCTCGCCGCGGGTCAGGGCCGCGCGGCGCGCGCTCTCGCCCGGGTCGAGGCACGCGACCGGGTCCCCCAGGCCGGCGAGCACGGTCGCCACGGTACCCCACACCACCTCGACCGTTGCCATGACCGGAGCGTAGCACCATGCAAAGCCACAGAGACACCGAGGCACAGAGAGCTCGCGGCCTCGGAATCGAACGCGAGAAGCGAGACAAGGAGACTCTACGGACTGAATCGAGCGCAGAAGCCTGGCCCAGCCGTGTGCTGCGCCCTGCGGAAGGTTGACGGCCGCGGGAGCCTGCAGGTCTCACCAGGTGGCGAAGCGAGGGCCGAGAGAGGCCGTGAGTTGTGGTGATTTCGTAGGACGAGCGAGTGAGGCGTAGCGGAGCTACGTTGAACGAGCGAGTTCAAGAAAGCGCCGCAGATTGCGGCCTCTCTCGGTCCGCAGCCGCCAGCCTGGTGAGACCTGCAGGCTAAGAAAGCAGCTCGAGCCGGAACTCGGCGAGCAGGCGGGCGTCGATCAGGTCCCAGCGACTGCCGTCGAGGCGGAACCAGTGGCGGCCGGTCACGATCGCGCGGTCGATGGCGCGGCGGACGTCCTCGCCGGGCTCCGACAGGTGCAGCGTCATCCCGATCGGCACGTAGCTGACCATCGAGAGGTCGTCGGCGGTGTCGAAGCGTCCGTCGCGTCCCGCCGAGACCATGACCAGGCGCAGAGTCTCGGCGGCGGTGAAGTCGGGCCGGCCGGCGGAGAGCAGGGTGGCGTTGAGACCCTGCGCGAGGTCGTTCACCACCTCGGGATCGTCCCGCCAGGTGTCGCCCCGTGGCAGCAGGCGGGTCGTGATCCGGAATGGGCGGCCCCAACCGTCGGTGGTGCGGACCTCGTAGAACTCCCGCACTGCCGAGGGTGCGAGCGAGGAGTCGGCGCCGTAGAACAGGAGCGGGATCCAGCCGCGGACGTTCATGGTGGAGTACGGTGCCAGGACATCGGCCCAGCCGCCGTCGAAGGGCGGCGGCTCGACCTCGCGGAGGGCGTAGCGGGCGGCCGCTGAGCCGGTCTCGTAGGCGCGGTGCAGGGTCACCAGTGCGGCCGCACGGCCGCCGTCCCCGAGCACGATCCAGCGCAGCGTGGTCGCAAGGTCGGGACCGGGCCCCACCCGCTCGAATCGGTAGAAGCCGAGCAGTGGGAGCACCACCAGGGCGCCGTAGAGCAGCACCCGCCATGCGCCGCCGGCGAGGACCGTGGCCAGCGAGCGGCGCGGCCGGTCGACCACCGCGACCCGGGCGTCCCAGCCGCACACCGGGCACAGGCTACCGGAGGCCGGCATCGAGGCGCCACACGAACCGCAGGTGTCGGTGTCAGAAGCCATGGCGCCAAAGCCTAGCGCAACAGCCGACATTCGCAAACCCCCGAACGAACTCCGGGTGGGCGGCTCCGTCTCTCTGTGCTACTCCCGGGTCAGAGGTTCCTTCGGTTTGGCGGCATTCTGTGAAGCAACCTCTCGGAAAAACAGGGTTGCTCTGTGGACGCCGCGCCCCCAACCGCCAAGAGACAAAGACACCACGCCATCACCTCGGTAGTGGCCCTCACCTGCCTGTAGCCTGCAGCTCCGCGCGCAGCAGCCCGAAGATCAGACCGCCCAAGCGATCAGCGTGATGGAGGACCGTTGCGGGGATCTCGACCCCGCGAGCTCGCATCAGGACAAGATCGCTCTGCACTTCCTGAATTTCTGCATAGGCCGCTTCCAGATGCTGATACCGGTTGCCCAGCGTCCGCCCGCTGGCCTCCGACAGCCGCAGCGCGGTGTTACTGCGCCGCTTCGCGGCTTGTGACTCACCCCGATCAG
>CAZQYU010000494.1:0-2599 GCA_964597585.1 uncultured Thermoanaerobaculia bacterium | reverse complement strand
TCGGGCCGGCGCGTGCCGAAATCCCCTCATGCGCCGTGCGCATGGCGCTGTGAGGTAGAGACTCACAGTGGAGCAACGCACAACGCGAACGCCCCTCCCGGACCCGTACTCAACGAGCTGCTACGACTTTGTGAGGCGCTTGCGCTCCTTGTCCAGCCACGCCGTGCTGCGTAGATGGAGCGGCTCGAGCGATTCCACGCAGTACTTCGCGAGCACCGGAGAGGCACCGAAGCGGTAGAGGTTGAAGCCGAGCCCGGGCGGAAGGGTCAGCCGCAGCTCGTTGACCACCGCCAGGAACCGCTCGTCGGGTTTGCCGAGCAGGCTCTGACGGACCGCGATCACGAGGCTGAGCTGCTCGGAGCGACCCTCCGCTTCGACGGCGCAGAGGTAGACGGCCTCGAGCCGGTCGTCGCCGTGGGCCGTCTGGCGCAGCCGGTCGAGGAAGCCCGCAGGAAGAGCCGATTCGTCGACACGTTTGAGCTTCACCCGCGTTCCGGAGTGGATCGTCGCGTCGTTGTTCACGGGACCTCCGATGCCCCATGCTACCGCGCATCGACCGCCGAGTCGAGAATGAAAAAGGGCGCGCCGAGGCGCGCCCTTTCGATGTCGGGGCCCCCGGGGGCCCGAGGCCCCCGGAGACGCAGTGATGAGGTCAGTTCATGACGTACTCGACGTTCCAGGCCCTGACGAGGAAGACGGCGATCTGTGCCCGGGTGACGGAGTCCTCCGGACAGTAGTTGCCGTACCCGCAGCCGAGGGTGATCCCCTCCTCTGCCAGCCGCTCGATGTAGCCGGCTGCCCAGTAGTCAGGCGGGACGTCACCGAAGACGCCAGTCGGCGCGACCGGGGTCAGGTTCCGCGCACGGCACAGGAAAACGGCCATCTCGGCGCGGTTGACCGGGTCGTCCGGACAGTAGTAGAGCGTACCGCCCATGTCGAGGCAACCCGTGGTGACTCCATCGTTGTAGAGAGCCTCGATGTAGTCGGCCAGGTCGCTGTAGTCCTCGAGCGGCACGTCAGCGAAGATGCCCACCGCCTTCTCCGGCTTGTAGTCGGCGCCGTGCAGCATCCGCTCGAGGAAGACCGCCATGTACTTGCGCAGCAGTACCTCGTCCGGGCAGAAGTTGCCGAAGCCGCAGCCGACCGTCACTCGGATGCCGGCGAGAGCGTGGATCTGGGCGTCGGCCCAGAAGCCTCCCGGGATGTCCCAGAACGCCTTGGTGAAGTAGACCGGCATCTCGTCCACCGAGTACGGGGTGTCGTGGGCCATACTCACGTTGGCCTTGAACAGTCCGTAGTGCGGTGCACCGTCGGCGATGAAGTGCGCGTTGATCGTGTCCGTGGAGTCGCCGCCGGGTACCGTGCCCTCCGTGGGCGAGAGCTCGAGCCACGGCAGGGCGACGCCGGCGGAGGATGCGACGGCGAAGGCGCCGACCTCGGCACCACCCGGGAACGACCCGATGAGGGTGCTCGCGCCGGTGGTGGTGTCGATGGTGCGCAACGCACCACCGCCAACATAGGAGGCCCAGTAGAGGGTCCCCGTGACCTCGTCGAAGTCGAGGCCCTGAGCGTAGTTGGGGCTGACACCGAGGGATCCGATGACGGTCCCGGCGCCGGTCGACGTGTCGATCTTCAGCAGCGAGGCGCTGATGAGGTCCACGCCGTACAGGTCGCCCGCCGCGTTGATCGCGATGTCGATGACGCAGGCACCGTTGGTGATCGGCCCGACGAGGGTCGTCGTACCGGTGCCGGGGTCGACGGTATACAGGTTGGACGCCGAGCAGGTGGTCCCGCTCGCGTACATGGTCCCGTCGAGGGCCGCGGTCAGACCGCTCCAGGAGTCACTACCACTGGGAGTGGTGGGACCGATGACGGTCATCGCACCGGAGGTGGTGTCCACCGTCGCGAGGTTGTTGGTCGCGTTGTCGAGCACATAGAGCGTGGAGAAGTCACCGAAGCGGAAGTCGCCCGTGTAGAACGTCCCTCCAGCCGGGCCGATGTTGTTCCACGTATCCGGCACGGTGACGTCCGGCCAGTTGACGATCGTGGGGCCGAAGAGGTTGTCACCGAACGCCGGAACGCTCGCCAACACGAGGTCCGGATGCGTGGTGGGATCCACCCTTGCAGGCTGCTGGGCACGACCGATCGACTTGGGCTCGTGGATGCCCGGCAGGTTGCCCGGGTCCCTCACCGGCGAGCTGTGGTCCCAGGTGAGCGTGACGGGCGTGGTGAGCATCTTGATGTGCGCATCCACCGCGCCGTGGTTGGTGATGTACATGTCCTGATCGTTGGTCTCGCCGCCGTACAGCCGTTCGATCATCTCGTCCGGCGTCATCTCGAGCCAGCCGGCGCCGAGCGAGAAGTTGATCTGGTTCATGGTGTCCGGGACGAGGTTGAGCTCGACGTCCTGGGACGCGTAGTTGGGAGCGCTGGCGGTGAACGTGCGGGTCGACGGACCGAGGCCCGGCATCCCCTCGAAGTTCCACCAGAAGCCGTCCGGGATGTTCGGGTCGTCGGGCGTTCCCATCGTGTGGGTGGTCGGGCCGGTGCTGCTCTCGACGAGGGCGCCGTTGAGCGCCTCGCCGGTGTTGGCGTCGGT
>CAZQYU010000493.1:0-2602 GCA_964597585.1 uncultured Thermoanaerobaculia bacterium | reverse complement strand
AGCATGAGAGCCCGGCCGGTGGGCCGGCCGGGCTCGTAGTGGCAGCTGCGGAGGAGTCAGCCGGTCTACGGCCGGTACTCGAGGCTGACCATCGCGCTGCGGCGGGGCCCGAATCCGCCTTCGAGGATCAGCACGAAGTGCTCGCTGAGGCCGGCAGTGGCTCCCAGGAGCCCGTTCCACGAGCTCGCCTCGCCGAGCACGACGTCGAAGGGGACCTCGCCCACGTACGGAATCGTGTACCTCCCCTTGTGCTTCTCCTGCGCGTCCTGGTACATCGCCCCGACCCACACCGCGCCCCCGTTGACCGTCAGCCCGAGCTTGGGAGTGAACACCCAGGCCTCAACGCTGCCGTCGGTGACCGCCAGGTTCGCCTTGGTGTAGGTGACCGTGGCGCTTCCGAACCAGCCTGGACCGCCGACGGCAAAGGTCAGGCCCCCGCCGTAGACCCAACCGTCGTTGTCGATCACCAGGTCGCCGAGCGCAAACGGCAGTCCGATGTCGATGTTCTTCAGGCTGACCGTGGTGGTGGTCTCGAGTCGGCCCCCGATGACGTACAGGTTGAGGTAGGGCTTCACCCAGTAGTCCAGCTTGAGGTGGTAGCTGTTGGTGCGGTTGACCACCGGAAGTCCCTCCGTCACAGAGGGGTCGATACCGGGCAGCCCGAGAGTGAGGCTCTCCAACCGGTAGTCCTGGTTCTGGCTGTACAGCGTCACCCCGATTCCGAGAGGTGACGGCAGCTGCATGCCGCCGGAGCTGGTCGAGGGGTCTTCCGCACCGGCCGTCGCGGAGGCCAACACCAGGAGACCCAAGCAGAAGAGCAGTCGCGAACACGATTTCACCACCAGCGCCCTCCTTCCATCATGTCGAGCCGTGAGAACCGAGGATCAATGCTCTGTGGGCGTACTCTACCAGCAACTTCCGGTAACGCGCCCCCAGCGATGCCGGTTATCATCTCCACTGGGAGCGCACTGTGGGAGAAGCGGCCAGGCCAAAAAGCCGTCGCGTCGCGTCGGCGATCCTCGCCGTAGCGGTGCTGTCGTGCCCGATGAGAGCGGAGCCCCTCGAGGTCGACTCGTACTACGCCTGGGGGCGGGAGATCCGGGACTCCAGCGACGTCGTCAACGCCAAGTTCAACCTCGAGATCCGCACCGCGCTCGCGGACCTCGCGGCGCACCACCGAAACGGTCCGCCGAGCTGCGACGATGCGTCTCGGAAGATCCGTGACCGCCTCGAGCTCGAGATCTTCCACCCGATCGGGCTGTGGGCCTTTCAGTCCCCGCTGCTCGATCGCGTTCCGGCCACGGCGGACGAGGAGCAGCGGTACCGTCGGGACAACCTCTACGGCGACGTGGGCTTCCCCGATATCGGCATGTGGATGCCGATCACGCCGGTGATCCTCCTCGACGGCGTCCTGGTCGGGATCGACAAGCTCGACCACTTCGTCTCCTCGGGCTGGAACATGCGCAACGCCTACCTGCGGTCACGGCGTGAGGGACACTCCGTCGAAGAGGCCGACCGACGCGCGATCCGGTGGGGCATCCTCGAGGAGCGCACGATCAACGGCAGCCTGTCGACCGGCGTCCTGTCCCGCAGCGACCTCGAGGCGAACTACGGGGGGATGCGGTTCTACGTCGAGCTGTGCGACGGCGCCGATCCCATGCTGGCCGTGGTCGACGGCGCGTGGACCCTGCGCCGGGAGTTCGACATCCGCTCCTACGTGACGCCTGAGTGGGACGAAGCCTTCGAGCCGTCGGTCTACTCCGCCGGCCGCTGGCGCCACGTCAGGCCGAGGCTGGTCGAGTACTGCGACCGGCTCGCCGATCCCGCCGTCCGGGCGCTCCTGGCGAGCTACTGCGCCCGAGACACCATCACGCCGGTAGAGGAGGCCTTCGCCGAGCTCGTCGCCGAGGGCAAGGTCGAGGATCCCGAGCGGTTCAGCCTCGAGGCCAACTGCCCCGGGATCTCCGGCTCCATCACCGCGCTGGTCGCGAACGTGCCGGAGGTGCCGGCCGCGGCCGAGCCGCCTCCGGCCGACCCTGAGGAAGAGCGGGACATCACCCGCGAGCTCGAGGCTCTCGACGCGGACCGCCCGCTGCACGTCTTCGGACTGCTGGGGGCCTTCCTCGATCGCCCGATGACCGTCTCGGGCACGGTAGGCGTGCTCTTCGCCCATCCGCGCGCCACCGACGACTGCCTCTCGGTGTGCGTGATGACCGGACCTTACCTCCAGGGGGAAGCGGGTCTCCACGGCGCGCAGATCGGATTGGGCTACACCTCCCTCGTGGGCGAGACCGGCAGCGGTCGACGCTGGATCACGAGCGCCCTGCTCGGCGCCGGCATCGAGGCGGCGCTGCTCAAGACGTGGAACGGGTCGCCGCTTCACCCCGAGTCGCAGACGCTCGCCGGAATCGAAGGACAGCTCGCGGTGGCCCACGTCGGGATCCGCCTCGGGCTCTTCCGCCGCATCTCGCACGCCGACTCGGGAGGCCGATGGGTCGTCACGGCCGCCCTCGGCTGGGGCTATTGAGCCTGCAGGTCCGGGCACGCGGCGGCTGCGGACCGCGGGGCGCAGACATCTGCCGCCTTTTCGGCGCGCCGCCGT
>CAZQYU010000492.1:0-2604 GCA_964597585.1 uncultured Thermoanaerobaculia bacterium | reverse complement strand
CACACCCTCGAGGTCGCACAGCTGGCGCGCACCATTGCCCGGACGCTGGCGCTCAACGAGGACCTGGTCGAGGCAATCGCTCTCGGCCACGACCTCGGGCACACCGCCTTCGGCCACACCGGAGAGAAGGTCCTGGATCAGATCCTGCGCGGGGAGGTCGACGAGGTCGGCCTGCCGCCGCAGATCGCGGCCGAGGCCGGCGCCTTCAAGCACAACTACCAGTCGGTCCGCGTGGTGGACCTGCTCGAAAGGCGCTACAGCCGACCCGGGCTCGACCTCAGCGACCAGGTGAGGGAGGGCATCCTCAAGCACACCTCGTGGAGGGTCGGTTTCCCGTTCCCGCTCCCGGACCCGGAGGGCCTGCGGCTCGACCGGTCGTGTCACCTCGAGGGTCAGGCGGTGGCCGCCGGCGACGAGATCGCCCAACAGACGCACGATCTCGAGGACGGGCTGCGCGCCGGCCTGGTGCGCCACGAGGCGGTCGAGGAGCTGGAGGTGGCCCGGGAGGTGATCGAGTCGATGGGCGAGACCTGGCGCGACGAGCGCCGTGGCTGGCTGCGCCAGAACCTCCTCATCCGGGGACTGATCGACCTCTTCGTGAGCGACGTCGTCACGGCATCGGCGGCCCGGCTCGAGCGCTTCGTCACCGAGCGGGGCATCGCCGACCGCGCGGCCTTCGCGCGCGCCGCGGACGAGCTCTCCCAGACCACGGTCTGGTTCTCGCCCCAGGTCGAGGACCGATTTCACGAGCTCAAGGCCTTCATCTACCGCTTCATCATCAACCACGCCCAGGTCAACCGTCAGGACTGGCGGGCCCGCAAGGTCGTCACCTCGTTGTTCCACGCCTTCTGGTCCAATCCACTGACGCTGCCCTCCTACGTCCTGTTGCGGGCACAGGAGGAGCTCGGCCTGCCGTATCTGCGCGACCTGCCGATCGGAACGGTTGCCGGCGAGGTTGCGGCCCGTTACCATGCCAGTCCCGGCTTCGCCCGCCTGGTCGCGGACCACATCGCCGGGATGAGCGACCGGTTCGCCCTCGAGGAGTACCGTTCCCTCGAGCAGCCGGCGCCAGACCAGATCTTCACGGGAGGCCTCTGGTGATCGTCATCGCCTCCGACCACGCCGGCTTTGCGCTCAAGCGGCACCTCGTCCTCCGGCTCGAGGCCCGATCCCTCGAGGTCGAGGACCTCGGCGTCCACGACGAGACGTCCGCCGACTACCCCGACCTCGCCCACGCCCTCGCCGACGCGATCTCGGGCGGCCGCGCCCAGCGTGGGATCCTCATCTGCGGCACCGGCATCGGCATGTCGATGGCGGCCAACCGGCACCCGGGCATTCGCGCGGCGCTCTGCCACGACGCCTTCACCGCCGAGATGGCGCGCCGGCACAATGACGCCAACGTGCTGTGCATGGGCGCGCGGGTGCTCGGCACCGGCGTCGCCGAGCAGGTGCTCGACCTCTTCCTCGCGACCCCGTTCGAAGGCGGGCGCCACGCCCGCCGGACCGGCAAGATCGAGCTTGCCGCCCGTCTGGAGGAGCCATGACCGCGACCCTCAAGGAACAGTTCTTCGCCGTCCACAACGAGCTCGTCGCCGCCGCCGACCCCACGATCGCCGCCGCCCTCGAGGACGAGCGGCACCGCCAGAACGACGGCCTCGAGCTGATCGCGTCAGAGAACTTCGTCTCGCCCGCGGTGCTCGCCGCGATGGGCTCGGTGATGACGAACAAGTACGCCGAAGGGTACCCGGGCAAGCGCTACTACGGCGGCTGCCAGTTCGTCGACGTCGCCGAAGACCTCGCCCGCGAGCGCCTCAAGGAGCTGTTCGGCGCCGAGCACGCCAATGTCCAACCCCACTCCGGCGCGCAGGCCAACATGGCCGTCTACCTGGCGGTGATGAACCCCGGCGACACCCTGCTCGGCATGGACCTGACCCACGGCGGCCACCTCACCCACGGCCACCCGCTCAATTACTCCGGCAAGGAGTTCAAGGTCGTCGCCTATGGCGTCCGCAAGGACACCGAGACCATCGACTACGACCGTCTGCGCGAGCTGGCCCTCGAGAACCGACCCAAGCTGATCGTGTGCGGCGCATCGGCCTACCCGCGGACGATCGACTTCGCCCGCCTGCGGGCCATCGCCGACGAGGCCGAAGCCCTGTTGATGGCCGACATCGCCCACATCGCCGGCCTCGTCGTCGCCGGCCTCCATCCGTCACCGATCCCCCACTGCCACTTCGTCACCTCGACCACCCACAAGACCCTGCGTGGGCCACGCGGCGGGATCATCCTGTGCGGCGCCGAGTGGGCCGAGGCGATCGACAAGGCCGTTTTCCCCGGCATCCAGGGCGGTCCCCTGATGCACGTCATCGCGGCCAAGGCGGTGGCCTTCGGCGAGGCTCTCCGCCCCGAGTGGAAGGACTACCAGCGGCGGATCGTCGCCAACGCGAGCGTGCTGTGCGACGCGGTCGCCGCCAAGGGCTGGCGGATCGTCTCCGGCGGCACCGACAACCACCTCTTCCTCGTCGACCTCGGCGCCGACTTCATCTCGGGCAAGAAGGCGGAGCGCTGGCTCGGCCTCGCCGACATCACGGTCAACAAGAACAC
>CAZQYU010000491.1:0-2620 GCA_964597585.1 uncultured Thermoanaerobaculia bacterium | reverse complement strand
ACGGTCAGCGTGGTCAAGACCAGCCCGTTCGACAAGCTCGTCTACCCGACCGGGGCGTGGACCGTCGCGCTGTTCGAGAAGAACCTGCCGCTGGTGTTCGAGAAGGTCGAGGTCCCCAAGCCGGGAGCTCCGCCGGTCGATGCGGACCTCACCCTGGAGATCTCAATCGTCCGCTTCGAGGCGACGGTGCCGCACCCCGCCTACAACCCCTACACGGCGACCGTGGTCTACCGGATCGACGTCTTCGACCGCAGCGGGGAGAAGATCTTCACCCAGACCGCGACCGGGAACGGTCAGACCAGCAAGGGGATGATGTCGGGCTTCAAGGCGAAGGGCCTCGCCGCGGAGTCCGCCAAGATCGCCATGGTCGACGCGGCGCGGCAGGTGCTCGAGGGCCTCGCGGACGCACCGGAGCTGCGGCCGGCCCCGAACACGGACGAGCCTCCGGCTACGACGCCAGCAGGATGAGAACCAGCACCGCCGCGGCGTAGACCGCGAGGATCAGCCCGGCGACGGACCGCTCCACCCGCGCCGCTCGCGAGCCGTCGCTCCGGGTCACGTGGAGCAGGGCGATCGCGGCGAGGCCGCCGCCGAACGCCAGCAGACCGACCTGGAGCAGCGGCAGCAGACCGATCCCGGGGGGCAGCGCGGTCGGGAGCCAGGCGAAGGACGGTAGCACCAATCGCGTGCCGGCCACGAGCGGGACGTTGGCGAGCTGGCTCGCCATCAGCGCGCTCCAACCCAGCAGCATCGCGGTCACCGACAGCTGGACGACACTTCCGGCGCCGGCAGTGTCGTCGCGGGACCGACGCGCGACACGGTCGACGCCAAAGCCCACCGCGAGCGCGCCGACGCACAGGCCCGTGAACCGGAGCGGATCGGAAAGCACCGGCCATGCTCTCGAGGCGAGCAGCGCGAGGGCGAGCAGCGGCACGGTGAGGGCGAACATCGCCAGGTCCGATGCGTGCTCGTCGAGACGCCAGATCGCGGCCAGCGGCGCCCGGACCTCGAGCCTGGCCGAGCCGTGCGGGCACGACCTCAAGCAGTCGAGGCAGAGCTTGCAGCGGTAGGACTGGCGGCCGTCGAGCGGGTGGTGGAAGACCGTGCACCCGGGGATCGGGTCGGCGCCCTTGAAGCAGGCGTGGGTGGTGCACGAAGACGCGCACACCTGGGGACGAGCCCGAAGCTGCAACGGTGCGGCTGGCGCGAGGACCGTGGCGAGGCGGCCGAGCGGGCACAGATGCCGGCACCACACCTCGCGCTGGTAGAGCATTGCGGGCACGACTGCGGCGGCGATGAGTCCGGTCAACAGGAGACCCGACGCGACCGGGTTCGCGAGCGAGTGGAAGACCCTCTCGACCCACACGATGACGGCGAAGCCGAGGACGGCGAGCCAGGGACCATGGCGGACCAGCGCGGCCGGCGGCGGCCGGTCGCGTGCCTTGAGTCGCTTGGCGAGCCTGGCGGCGGTCGACAGCGGGCACACGGTGCACCACACGGGACCCGCGAGGAGAAAGAGCCCGAACACCACCGGCTCCCACAGTGACCAGATCGCACCGTTGGCGATGCGCCCCGCGAGGCTGGCTGCGAAACCGATGCAGAGCACGATCACGGCAAGGAAGCCTGCCAGTGCGCCTCCCCGCAGTATCGATGTTCCGAACCGGCCGAGCAGCCGCTGCACGAGCGGGCTGGCCGTGACGTCGAGCCCCGGAAGCACTGTGTCGTCGCCGACGCCGCCGAAGATGTGCTCGGCACGGATCTCCCCGCCCTCGGCGAGGCGGGCGGCGAGGTCGAGCACGTCGCGCAGCTCGGCGACGTTGCGCCGCTGGTAGGTCAGCGACAGCAGGGCGTGGCGGGCGCCGTCGGTGATCACCGGCGGATCGGGCCCGCGCCGTCGCAGGAACTCCTCGGCCAGCGGCAGGATGTCCTTCGGACGTTTGACCAGCGGGGGAATCTCGATCCGCGCGGAAACGGCGTCGAGCAGGCGCGGGTCGAGGCCGACCCGTTCGTCGCGGTCCGAGCCACAACCCCGGCAGGTCAGGATCACCCGGGTGTCCGGGTAGGTTCCGGGTTCGACCCGCTTGCGCATGGCGAGATGGGACGCGATCATCTGCTGCACGGACCGACCAAGAACGTCGACGCCGCGCAGCACGAGTGTGCCTCCGTGGGCGAGGTGGACGCCCCCGCTGGAGTGATCGGCCTTGGGCAACAGGCCGCCGAGGTCGTCACCGAGGATCAGCTCGGCCGCATGCTCGGCACCGAGATCGCGGCAGCCGACTGCGATCAGCGGCCCGTTCCGTCGTGGCGAGGCATCGTGGATCAGGCGCGCAACCAGGGTCTTGCCGGTCCCGTCCTCGCCTGCCACCAGCACGGGCGCTCCGTCCGCGGCGTGCTTCTCGATCGCCTTGGCGACGGCCTGCATGCGGGCGGAAACCGCCACCAGCTCGGCGGGATCGCTGTCGCCCTGGACCAGACGGGTGATCACGTCGGCCGAACGCAGCAGGTCCAGGGCATCGGCGGTAGCTTCGTGGAGGTGGCGGGCGAAGCCGCCGAGGAGCTTTCGTCGCAGGGACTCGGACTCCTTGAGCGCGTCGGCCAGTCCGGATGCCGGGTAGCCGAG
>CAZQYU010000490.1:0-2622 GCA_964597585.1 uncultured Thermoanaerobaculia bacterium | reverse complement strand
CCGGAGTGGGAGGCCCGGATCTTCGAGGTCTCTCCCCACGACCCCTGGCAGCAGCTGCGGCGGATCGCGGTCCCGACCCTGCTCGTGCGGGGCGAGCACTCCGACACGTTGCGCCCCGACGCCGTCCGTCGGTTTGCGAGCGAGGTGGCGTCGTCGCAGGTCGTGGTGATTCCGGAATCGACGCACTTCGTTCCGATGGAGCGGCCCGACGAGGTCGCCCGGGTGGTGGTCGACTTCCTGCGACGAGCGTTACCCGAAGGAGGTGAACTATGAACTTCGAGCTCGAAGGCAAGGGGGCCGTCGTCACCGGCGGCAGCGTCGGCATCGGTAGGGCGATCGCGATCGAGCTGGCGCGCGAGGGCGCCAACGTGGCGATCAACTACCGGCGCCACGACGACGAGGCCAACGCAGTGGTCGCCCAGATCGAGGCCATGGGCCGGCGCGGCCTGGCGGTCAAAGCGGACGTCTCGAGCTACGCCGACGCCGAGGCCATGGTGCGCCGCGTGCAGGAGGAGTTCGGGCGCTTCGACATCCTGGTCTGCAACGCCGGCATCACCTGGGACGGGGTGATCTGGAAGATGACCGAGCAGCAGTGGGACGCGGTCATCGGCGTCAACCTGAAGGGATACTTCAACTACAACAAGGCCGCCGCGATCGTGTTCAAGGACCAGAAGTACGGCAAGATCGTCAACATCTCGTCGATCAACGGGATGCGTGGCAAGTTCGCGCAGGCGAACTACGCCGCGTCCAAGGGTGGCGAGATCGCGATGACCAAGTCACTGGCCAAGGAGCTCGGCAAGTTCAACGTCAACGTCAACGCCGTTGCTCCGGGGATGGTGCTGACCGACATGATGGAGAGCATCGCACCCGAGTTCAAGGCGGTCGCCCTCGCGGAGACCGTGGTCGGCCGGTTCGCGACCCCGGAAGATGTCGCCCATCTGGTCTGCTTCCTGTGCTCCGACCGGTCGCGGCACATCACCGGCGAGGTCATCAAGATCGACGGCGGGCAGTACATCTAGATGAAGAAGGCGAGGCTGACGATGGACGGGAGGTGGGCATGACCCGAGTCGGAGTCATCGGCGCCGGCCACGGCAGGTTCGGCCGGCGCAGCGACGCAACGGTTCAGGAGCTCGCGTTCGAGGCCTTTCGGACGGCCCTGGCCGACGCCGGCATCGACCGCGACGCAATCGACGCGTCGGTGATCGCGGCGGTTCCCGAGTACCACAAGCAGCGCTCCGTGGCCGGCGTGGTCCAGGAGTACCTCGGCCTCAACCCGAAGCCGACCTGGCTCACCGAGGTGGCCTGCGCGTCCGGGAGTGCGGCGATCCGCACCGCGTGGATGGCGATCCGCTCCGGCGTGCACCAGGTGGTGGCGGTGATCGGGTGCCAGAAGATGACCGAGCTGGAAACCGCGGAGATCCTCGCCCTCATGGGGCGGGTCGGCGAGGTGCAGTGGGAGTCGGTCTTCGGGACCACCTTCCCGGCCTACTACGCCATGTTCGCGAACCGCCACATGCACGAGTTCGGCACCACCCGTGAGCAGCTGCTCGAGGTCGCGGTGAAGAACCACCACTACGGCTCGATGAACCCCAACGCGCTCTTTCGGAAGGAGATCACCCTCGAAAAGGCGCTCGCGTCCGAGCCGGTGGCGTCGCCGTTTTGCGTCTACGACTGCTGTGCCAACGCCGACGGCGCCGCATGCCTCATCCTCGCCGCCGAGGACACGGCGCGCGACGCGGGGAAGAAGGTGGTGTGGCTCGACGGCCTCGGTTGTGCGACCGCGAGCATGTCGGTGCTCCGGCGGCCCAACCTGGTCGGGCTGCCCTCTGCACAGGAGGCGGCCCGGCAGGCCTACGAGATGGCCGGGGTGTCCGCCCACGACGTCGACGTGGCAGAGGTCCACGACTGCTTCACCATCGCCGAGATCATGGCCTACGAGGACCTCGGATTCTGCGCGAAGGGCGAAGGCGGGCCGTTCATCGCCGAGCGCCGCTCCTACATCGGCGGCGATGTCGCGGTCAACGTGGACGGCGGGCTCAAGGCGAAGGGCCACCCGATCGGGGCGACCGGCGTCTCGATGGCGTACGAGATCGTCTCGCAGCTCCGCGGCGAGGCCGGGGCGCGGCAGGTCCCGGACGCCGGAATCGGTCTGACACACAACGTGGGCGGCATCGGCCAGTACACCTTCGTCCACGTCTTCCGGAAGGACTGAACGATGTTGAGCTGGTTTGGCATGGTCAACTTCGTCCCCTACTCGAAGGTCTCCGAGTTCGCGGTGCACCTCAAGGACGGCCGCCTGATGGGCTCGGTCTGCCTCGACTGTGGAGCGTTCAGCTTCCCGCCCCGCGCCGACTGCTCCGAGTGCCTCGGCGACCGCTTCTCCTACCGGGAGATCAGCGGCCGGGGAACGGTCCACACCCACTCCACCGTGGCCGCGGCGCCGACCGGCTTCGACGACTTCGTCCCCTACACGCTTGCGGTGGTCGACCTCGAGGAAGGCGGGCGGCTGCTGGCTTGGATCGGCGACACGATCGCCGAGGTCGAGATCGGGATGCCGGTGCAGGTGGTCCCGAGGATCGCGGAGGAGATCGAGCAGATCAAGGTCTACTACACGGTCGAGGC
>CAZQYU010000489.1:0-2625 GCA_964597585.1 uncultured Thermoanaerobaculia bacterium | reverse complement strand
CGGGCGCTCTCGGCGAGATCGAAGCCGAGCCTGTGGAAGCGCCAGGCGAGCCACTGGATCTCCCATGCACCCCGCCCGACGTCGAGCTCGCCGACGTGCCCCGCCTCGAGCCGCGAGAGGCCGTCAACGAGTCGGCCGAGGGGACGGGTGACCAGCAGGTAGACCGCCGCCAGGACCGAGGCGACGACACAGAGCGAGGCCGCGGCGAGGTCGAGCCACCATGACCGCCAGCGCTCCGAGATCTCGGCGTCGAGCTCGGGGTCGGCCTGCCACAGGGAGACCACCCCCCGGCCGCCGGCCAGCCCGGGGGCACGCACGGTGATCGACGCCGACAGGGCCCCGGGCGGCGGCAGCGCCTCCGGGGGCCACTGCGCGACGGTAGCGCCGTGGCCGTCGCGCACGACCGTCAGGCGGGGACCATCGACTGCGGCACTGTCTCTGGCGAGCCCGGCCAACGTGGCGGCGACCTCCTCCGGAGCCAGTCCCTGCTCGAGGACGGCACCCACAGGGACCAGCGACTCCGCAAGGAGCGCCTCGCGATCGCTGCGATCGCGGCGGATCTGGCGCTTGAGCTGAGTCGCGGTCATGGCGCCGAGCACGACAGTGACCACCACCGCGATGACGATGCCGAGGCGGACTCCGAGCGGAACGCCCCGGTTGGGGGGTTCCGGTGGGCGCCGTGGCACCACCGGACGGCGCGGCTCCCCCGACACCGGACCCAGACGCACGGCGGGCGGCGCCTGGGCCGCTGGGTCAGACGGCGCCGCGACCTCGGCGAGGGCCACCCCGTGACTGCTGGCCTCGATCGCGCCCCCCATCCTTCCGCCACGCGGCGGAGATCACTCGTGTCGTGCCAGGAGTTCTTCTCAGCAACAGCCGTACCAGCGCAGACCCTCGAGTCAGGTTGGGTCGGGACGTCAGGATGGCAGCGGAGCGTGCAGATGCGGCAGGTCGGAGATCACCGAGTGATCAACGACAACAGCCACCACACGCCGGCGGCGAACAGGGCCGTCGTCGGCAGGGTGAGCACCCACGCCGCGACGATGTCCCGCGCGATGCCCCAGCGCACCGCCGACACCCGGTGGGCCGAGCCGACGCCGGCGATCGCACCGGCGATGGTGTGGGTGGTCGACACCGGGATGCCGAAGGCCGTCGCCGAGAAGATCGAGATCGCCCCGGCGGTCTCGGCGCAGAAGCCTCCGACCGGCTTGAGACGGGTCAGGCGGACACCCATGGTACGGATCACCCGCCATCCCCCGGTTGCGGTGCCGAGAGCGATCACCGAGTAGCAGGCGATGATCACCCACACCGGGATGCGGAACTCGCCGTCGAGGTAGCCCGCCGAGTAGAGCAGCACCGCGATGATGCCCATGGTCTTCTGGGCGTCGTTGAGCCCGTGCCCGAGCGAGTAGGCCGCCGAGGAGACGAGCTGACCGACGCGGAACATCCCGTCGACGCGGCGCGGGTGCACCCGGCGGAAGATCCAGAACACCGACACCATGAGAACGAAACCCAGCACCATGCCGAGCAGCGGCGCGACGAAGATGAAGACCACCACCTTGACCACGCCCGGCACGATCAAGGCACCCCAGCCCGCCTTGGCCACGCCGGCACCCGCGAGACCGCCGATGAGCGCGTGGGAGACCGAGATCGGCAGCCCGATCGAGGTGCAGATCCAGACCCATACGATCGCGGCGAGCAGCGCCGCCAGGATCAGCCACGAGTCCACCACCGCGACGTCGACGATTCCCTTACCGACCGTCCTGGCGACCTTGACGCCGAGCCCGAAGGCGGCGACGAAGTTGAAGAACGCCGCCCACAGGACGGCGAGACGCGGCGGCAGCACGCCGGTGGAGACGATCGTCGCGATCGAGTTCGCGGCGTCGTTCATGCCGTTCAGGAAGTCGAAGAGCAGGGCCAGGGCGATGATCGCGACCACCATCGTCAGCACGGCAAAACTCCCGTCGAGCGCGGCCCGTTCACGAGCCCTTGATCACGATCCCCTCGATGACGTCGGCCACGTCCTCGCAGCGGTCGCACGCCTTCTCGAGGAGCTCGCAGATCTCCTTGAGCTTGATCAGCCGGATCGGGTCCGAGGTGTCCGCGAACAGCTCGACCACCGCTGCGCGGAAGACCGCGTCGGCCTCGTTCTCGAGCCGGTTGACCTCGATGCAGTGCTGCCGCGCCTCGGGGTGGGTGCGGCGGGTGAAGAGGTCGTTCAGCGCCTTCTCGAGCTCGCCAGTAGCGGAAACCAGCAGGTCCGCCTGCAGGATGAACCCGGGCGGCACCGCGTCGACGCCGAACAGGAGCATGCGCCGCGCTGTTGCGTCGAGCACGTCGAGCACGTCGTCGAAGCGCGACACCAGGGCGTGGATGTCCTCGCGGTCGAACGGGGTCACGAAGCTGCGGTGGAGCCGCTCAATGGTCGCGTGGGTGATCCTGTCGCCCTCGTGCTCGACCCTCTTGATCCCCTCGACCGAGGTCTCGATGTGGTCCATGTCGTCAAGCATGGCGCGGAACAGGCGCGCGCCCTTGACCATGTTCGCGGCGGAGTCTCGCAAAAGGTCGAAGTAGCCGTCGTCCTTGGGCAGGAACCAGCGCATGTTGACCTCCAGGGTCAGGATC
>CAZQYU010000488.1:0-2630 GCA_964597585.1 uncultured Thermoanaerobaculia bacterium | reverse complement strand
ACCGACGGCAAGATCGCCAAAGAGGTTCCAGCGAGCAAGCTGTGGAACGACATCGCCCTCGCGGCGTGGGAGTGCGCCGACCCGGGCGTGCAGTACGACGACACCATCAACGAGTGGCACACCTGCCCCGAGGGGGGCCGGATCAACGCCTCCAACCCGTGCTCCGAGTACATGTTCCTCGACGACACGGCGTGCAACCTCGCGTCGCTGAACCTTGTGCGATTCCTCGAGAAGGACGGCACCTTCGACATCGAGCTGTTCCGCCACGCCGTCCGCCTGTGGACCATCACCCTCGAGATCTCGGTCCTGATGGCGTCGTTCCCGAGCCGGCGGATCGCCGAGCTGAGCTACACCTACCGCACCCTCGGCCTCGGCTACGCCAACCTCGGCTCCCTGCTGATGCGGCTCGGCATCCCCTACGACTCGGATCAGGGGCGGGCGCTCTGCGGAGCAATCACCGCACTCATGACCGGCGAGTCCTACGCCGCCTCGGCCGAGATGGCGGGCGAGCTCGGACCCTTCCCCGCCTTTGCCGCCAACCGCGAGCCGATGCTGCGGGTGATCCGTAACCACCGGCGAGCGGCGTGGAGCGCCCCCAGTGAGGAGTACGAGGAGCTCTCGGTCGTGCCGATGGCCATCGCCCCGGAGCACGCACCCGAGGCACTCCTCGCCGCCGCCCGCGAGGCGTGGGACCGCGCACTCGCCGAGGGCACCGAGCACGGCTTCCGCAACGCCCAGACCAGCGTGCTTGCGCCGACCGGCACCATCGGCCTGGTCATGGACTGCGACACCACCGGCATCGAGCCCGACTTCGCCTTGGTCAAGTTCAAGAAGCTCGCCGGCGGCGGCTACTTCAAGATCATCAACCAGGCGATCCCGACCGCCCTGCGCCACCTCGGCTACTCGGCGGAGGCGATCGACGGCATCGTCGCCCACACCATCGGCCGCGGCACCCTCGAGGGCTGCCCGGCGATCAACCCCGAGTCGCTGCGACGCCGGGGATTCGACAACGCCGCGCTCGAGCGCGCCGAGCGCGCCCTCGCAACCTCGTTCGACATCCGGAATGCGTTCGCACCCCACGTCGTCGGCGAGGACACCCTGCGCGTTCTCGGCATCGAGGACGAAGAGCTCGCTGACTGGTCCCTCGACCTGCTCGCGCGGCTCGGCTTCTCCCCCGACGAGATCGAGCGGGCCAACGCGTGGGCCTGCGGCACGATGACCGTCGAAGGTGCGCCGGGCCTCAAGCCGGAGCACCTGCCTGTCTTTGACTGTGCCAACCGCTGCGGCAAGCACGGCACCCGCTTCATCCGCTATGACGGTCACATCCTGATGATGGCCGCCGCGCAACCGTTCATCTCGGGCGCAATCTCGAAGACGATCAACATGCCGGCCGACGCCGCGGTGGCCGACATCCAGCGCGCCTATCGTTTGTCCTGGGACCACATGCTCAAGGCGGTGGCCCTCTACCGGGATGGCTCCAAGCTCAGCCAGCCGCTCTCGATCGGGATGGACGCCGAGGAGCAGGAGGCGCTCGCCGAGGCGGTCGCCACCGGCGACCCGGTCCAGGTCGGCACCGCCATGGCCGAGCGTGTGGTGATCCGCTACCAGGCGCGCCGACGCCGCCTGCCCCAGCGCCGCACCGGCTTCACCCAGAAGGCATCCGTCGGCGGACACAAAGTCTACCTGCGCACCGGCGACTACGAGGACGGAGCGCTCGGCGAGATCTTCCTCGACATGCACCGCGAGGGCGCGGCCTTCCGCTCGCTCATGAACTGCTTCGCGATCGCCGTCTCGCTCGGCCTCCAGTACGGGGTGCCGCTCGAGGAGTTCGTCGACGCCTTCGTCTTCACCCGCTTCGAGCCCAACGGCATGGTCGGTGGCCACGACCGCATCCGTATGGCGACCTCGGTGATCGACTACATCTTCCGCGAGCTCGCGATCACCTACCTCGACCGCAGCGACCTCGCCCAGGTTTCCGAGGAGGACGTCCGCCACGACGCGGTCGGCTCGGCTGCCCGCGAGAGCGGACGGGACGGCGACGAGCGCGGCGAACCCATGGCCGAGGTGCGTCAGATCGCGGTCGGTCAGGCCGGCGGGCGAGCGGCCAGCGGAGCGCGCGGCGGGACGGCGACCTCTCGGCGGGCGAGCTCAGTGCAGGAGGCGCGCTGGCGCGGCTTCGAGGGCGACCCGTGTCCCGAATGCGGCCAGCTGACGATGGTGCGCAACGGCACCTGCCTGAAGTGCAACTCGTGCGGCGCGACGACGGGATGTTCCTGAGCGCTGCGCGCTCAGGAACATCCCGGGTGAGGAGTGAGGAGGTAGGAGTGAGGGGGATCATTGCCGCGCACTCGTGATGTGTCCTCGTAGGGGCGGAGCTTGCCTCCGCCCGGTGATCCTCCCAACCGATTCCCAGCGGGAGCAGACAAGCTGCTCCCCTACGAGTCGCAAGCCACCTTTCCTCAACTCTTTACTCTTCACTCCTGACTCTTCACCGGCGGCAAAGCCGCCTACAAGCTGCTCCCCTACGACATCACTGGCGTGCCGATGGACATGTCCTCGTAGGGGCGGAGCTTGCCTCCGCCCGGTGGCCGCCCAGCGACCGCAATCCAGACCATCGCACGGGAGCAGAC
>CAZQYU010000487.1:0-2632 GCA_964597585.1 uncultured Thermoanaerobaculia bacterium | reverse complement strand
CCGGGACAGCAGGCGGCGACCGCGGCTCCGTCAGCCGACCGTGCCACGGTTCGGATCTGCCCCACGGCAACCGCCGACTGCAGCGACCGCGTGAAGTGGCAGATCAACGGCGAGAACGACGCTCCCAACCGCGGCGAGTACCTGCTGATCCGCCACATGCCTGAAGGCGCAGCCTCCGAGCGCTGCTTCGCGTCCAAGGTCTTCCGCGTCGACCTCGGTGCGCCGGCGGTGGACAGCGGGCCGGTGCAGAGGGGCTGCGAGGTCCCGACGGTCTGGTACTACGAGGTCGAGCTGTGGAGCGACAGCGGCACCCCCGACAAGCCCGGCGACGACCGCCAGATCGGCCAGCCCCTCGATCCGGGCGTGATCATCGACCGGAACAACTGAGGCGGCCCCGGCAGGTCCACTTCTACTGCGGCCCGAGATATGGCGCCGCTGACGCGGCTTTCCCTCGCCGCGAGCCTCAACGTATCTTGTGATACGCCTTCGGCTCACGGCTTCAGTCCAATCCGCGCCATCGACACCATCTCTCGAGCCTCGCGACGAAATGGTCCCACCGGAGCCGCCTCCAGGCGGCAGAGACCACCGACGAACAGCTCACGACCTCTCGTGGCCCTCGCTTCGACGCGCCGCGGGATCTGCAGGATTCGGTGCACCGGAGGTTTGCCGGCCGGGTCGTGTCGTGACTGCTTGGGTCGTTGGAGGATCTGCCCCCGGAGGGAATGCGGTCAGGGAGCTTTGGCCTCCACGAGCTTCTTGAATTCCGGATCCGACCGGAGCGTGGCGAACTCGTCCTCCTCGCGCAGCAGCTCCGGCGACACGCCGGCTTCGACGGCCCGGCGGAGCTGCTCCAGTGCCTCCTCACGACGCCCGCACAGCGCGAACACATAGGCCAGGCGGTGGGTGTTCTCGGCGGTGCCGGGAAGCTCGACGGCGAGCTCGCCCGCCCATCGGATCGCGGCCTGGCACTGGTCGGCCCGGGCGGCATAGAACGCCCGCCGCAGGCCGAGCTCGCGGTCGTTGGGGTCGGTCGCCAGACGGTCCTCGACCAGCGTGAGCGCCTGCCGGTACTCCCTTTCGGCGTCGCCACGGCGACCGAGCTTGAGCAGGACGTCGGCCAGATTGCGCCGGACCTGGTCGCTGCGCGGGTTGAGCCGCACCGCAAGACGGTAGTACTCCTCGGCCCGCTTGAAGCGGTCCGCGCGTTTCGAGAAGTAGAACGCGGTGCCGATGTTCGACGCCAGCGTCGAGCTCGAGATCGGGGTCGGGATCTTCGCGTAGGCGTCGAGCGCAGCGTCGAAATGGCCCTGCGAGATCTCCACCGCCGCGAGGTTCTCGCGCGGGCGGGAGATCTCCGGCGGCGCAAGCTCGGCGGCGCGCCCGTAGGCGTCCCGAGCCTCCTCGTAACGCCCGAGCGACCACAGGAGTCCGCCGAGCTCATTCCAGTTCCGCCACCCTTTCGGGGCCGCGGCGGTCGCCGAACGGAGGGCATCCTCTGCGGCCTGAAGATCGCCGACGCGCTCGTAGCTCGAGGCCAGCTCACGCCAGGCTTCGGCCGGGTTCGGGTTGCGGGCGAGGGCCGCCTCGAGCTCGTTGATCGACGCCTGGTACTGGCCGCTCTCGCGCAGCACCCTCGCCAGGGCGACCTGGGCCGCCGGTAGCTCGGGGTCGAGCTCGAGCGCCTTGTGGGCGGCGGCGGCGGCCTCCGTCAGAGCCTCCTTCGAGGCGTCCCGCCGAGCCCGCTCCCACAACGCCTCGCTCAGTCCAGCCCAGGCGAGGGCGAAGTCGCCGTCGAGCTGCAGCGCTTGGCGGTAGAGCGCCACCGCCGGCGTCACGCCGGCCGTGTCGGTTGCGTTCTCGAGCAGCCGCTCGCCCTTGAGGTAGAGCTCGTAGGCTGCGAACGACCGAGTCGGATCGCGTGCCAACCGTTGGCGTTCGTGAGGCGAGAGACTGATCGCAAGCACCCGGACCAGACGGTCGGCAATGCGCTGCTCCAGTGCGAGGAGGTCGTCCTCCGCACCTTCCATCTGCTCGCTCCAGACCACCCGTCCAGTGCGCACATCCACCAGATTGGTGGTCACGACGAGGTGGTCGCGGCTCTCTGCCACACCGCCCTCGAGCAGCACTCCGACCCCGAGCCGGGCGCCGATCTGCTTGGCGGCAAGATTGCTTCCCCGCAGCCGCCACGCCTCTGAGCGACCCACGACCTCGAGCCCGTTGAGCTCGCCGAGACGTGTGATCAAACCGGAGGCGATGCCGTCCGCCAGGAAGTCCTTCGCGGAATCCCCGGTGAAGTTCTCGAACGGCATCACGGCCAGGCTGCGGTAACCCGGGTCGCGACCACCGACGAGTGAGCCGTAGCCGAGCACCGCGGCCAAGACCGCTCCAACCGCAATCACCGCCCCCGCGACGAGCACTGTCGGCCGCCGCCACCCGCGAGCGCGACGCGGCGACACCGCCAATGCTGTCGTCGTCCCCATCTCGGCAATCGCCGTTGAGCGTCCGGAGAGGACCTCGACCACGGCCTCGGCCGGCGCCAACCGAACCGAGCGGTCCTTGGTCAAGAGCCGGCCAACGAGGTCGTCCAAGGCTTCCGGCACCTCGGGACGGAGGCTCGACGGCGGCGGCGGGC
>CAZQYU010000486.1:0-2653 GCA_964597585.1 uncultured Thermoanaerobaculia bacterium | reverse complement strand
TCGACCTCGAGTGGCTCACACCTCCAACGGTGGGGCCGGACCCTCCGCAACGCCGGACGATCTTCCCGGATCAGCCGCCGTTCGAGCTGTAGAGTGCTCGAAACGGCGCACCGCTATCCGCGGCTGAAGCCCGGTGAAGCGAGCTGGCCAGGTGCAGGCTGCTCGTGCAAGTGTCCTGTTTGGGAAGTCCGATGTGCTTATCGTGGAGCCGGCGTGGTTCCTGGCAAGGCGCGACGACGCAGGCGGAAACCCGCCGGGGGGTCGGAGGTCGGGAGGATGCGGGGGCGGCGGGTCTGTGAGGGGAGGGGGGCGGAAAACCTTGCTACTTCAAGGAGGAGCAACACCGCCAGGGGCCGCGATGGCCCGCGAGAAGTGCACCGGGATTTTCCAGACAGGACACTAGCTCCCCACGATCAGCACCTCGAAGGTGCCGGGCAGAATGCTCGGGCGGGGGTGAGGACGCCCTGCGGTCGGGGACGGCGGCGGCCCGTAGCGGGCGGTCGGCAGATAGAGCCGGTGGGAGGCGGTATCGAGCTCGACGGTGCGGGCGCCGGGCCTCGTCGTCAGGTTGCCGAGCACAATGAAGGTGTCCGGCGAGCTCTCGTGGACAACCGTCAAGGAGCCCTCGCCGTTGGAGGCGAAGGCGCAGCCGGTCGCCGGGTCAAAGGCCGCGCCATCGACGCCCCCACCGATCGGCAGCGTGGTGACGACCTTGCCGCTGTCGGCGTCGACCACCACCATGAGCTTGTTGCCGCACACGGAGAACAGCCGCCGGTGCTCGCGGTCGATCGCCAGACCGCTCGGCTCCTCTCCCGGGGCGATCGGCCACCGCGCCTTGATCTCGAGCGTGCGGGCGTCTAAGGCTGCGATCATGCTCGTGTCCTCGAGGTTGACGAACATCATTCCGGTGCCGTCGGCGACCGCGAACTCGGGCTTGGCGTCGACCTCGATCGTGCCGACCACCTGATTCGTGGCGGTGTCGATCGCGGTGATGTTGCGACCCCTGCCATTGAAGGTGAAGATGCGCTTCGAGACCGGCTCGAAGGCGATCGCATCGGGGTTGTCGCCGGTGACCTTGACGGTCGCCATGACCGCGAGCGTCTTGAGGTCGAACACGGTGACGGTTCCGGCTCGCCCGCAGCTGACGTACCCCCGGCCGAGCGCCGGCGCGAGGGCGATGCCGTGGACGCCGGGGGTGTCCGGGATCTCCCCGACGACCTGGTTGCTCTCGGTGTCGACGACCTCGACGCGGGTCCCGTGGCTGACGTACAGGCGGTGCGCTCCCGGGTCCGCGGTGAGGTAATCCCACCAACCTTCGCCCCCGATGGCGATCGAGCCGGTGACGTGATAGCGGCCGGGCGCGGGCCCCGCCTCCGCAATGATGCCGAACCCCAACCCGGCGATGAGTGATGCGATGACCGCAGTGCGAGACATGGTGCCCTCCTGTGGCGGCGAGAGGCGATCGAACCGCCGGCTGAGTATGCGCCTCTCGTTTCGCGGCAAGTGGCGCGCCGGATTCCAGTGGGCACGCGACGGCCGCCCTCTCCGCCTCTCCTTCCGACCTTCTCACTCGACCCGATAGCGCTCCGCCTGGTCCGGCCGGCCCCACGCCGTGTAGAGCTCGACCAGGGCGGCCGCGGCGGCGGCGGTCCGGCCGCCGTCGGCGCCGTAGGCCTCGAGGTCGGCGTCGTAGGCTGCCACCAGGAGCGGCTCGGCCTCGCGGTAGCTCGTGCGCATCACGAGGACCTTGCCGAGGGAGTCCTGGTAGCCCGCCAGACCCGGGCTGCCCGCGGGAAAGGCCCGCTCGGCGATGGCGAGGGCTGTGCGCAGCTCGGCCTCGGCGTCTGCGAGCTTGCCGCGGTCGCGCAGCACGAAGCCGAGGCTCCGGTGCGTGGAGGCCACGTCCGTGTGATCGGGCCCGTAGGCCCGCTCCATCCGGCTGACCGCTTCTCGCAAGCTCGACTCGGCCTTCTCGAGGTCGCCCGCCTTGCGGTAGACCGTTCCCATGTTGGTGAGGGTGCGAGCGACCTCAGGGCTGTCGTCCCCGAGGACCTCCCGGCGGATGGTGATGACCTGCCCGAGCAGCTCGAGCGTACGGTCGTAGTTGCCGAGTCGATAGTAGACGTTGCCGAGGTTCTCGAGGCCCTTGGCAAGCTCGGGGTGCCGATCCCCCGCGAGCCGCCGGACCATGTCGACGTCCTCCGTGAGGAGCGACGCCGCCTCCTCGAGCCGGCCCTGGAGCATCACGAAGATGCCGAGGTTGTTGAGCGCGGAGGCGGTCTCCAGGGTGTCGGTGGGCTGCAGGGCCCGTCGGATCGCGAGCTCCTTGCGGCTCAGCTCCTCGGCGAGGGCGTAGTCCTGCCGCCAGAGCTGCTCGAGGACCGCTTGCGACTGGTAGCAGGAGGCGACCTCAATCGACTGTTCGCCGTGCAGCTGGAGGCTCATCGCGAGCGCATCCTTGATCGCGAGGTCGGCCTCCTCGTAGTGGCCGGCGTCGGTCAGCAGCCGGCCGAGGAAGTCGAGGGTGACCCCGACCTCCGAGCTCGGGTCCCCGAACACGCGGCGGCGAAGGTCGAGCAGCTCGTGCGTCCGGGTGACGGCCTCGTCGAAGCGGGAGTCGCGCCAGGCGAGCTGGGCCAGCGCCGCCAGCGAC
>CAZQYU010000485.1:0-2658 GCA_964597585.1 uncultured Thermoanaerobaculia bacterium | reverse complement strand
TCCAATCCCGCCAGCTCGGGTCGCCGAAGCTCATCATCCCGAGGCAGATCCGCGAAACCTCGAGGCCGCTGCGGCCGAGACGCACGTATTGCATGGCTCGCCCTCCCTTCACCCCATCCTCAAGCGCGTCCCTGACGCGCTCATTCCCCCGCGGCCCCTCGATTCGGTCGCTCCCCCGAACGCCGGCCGCCCATCGCCTCATCTGCGCCGCGTTGCCGACCTCACTGTCACCGCCTCCGGGTCGCGGTCGCCGCGCCGCTCGGCTGCTGCAGCTCGACCCCGCTGACGACACCGTCCTGCTCGATGAAGCGCAGTCCGACCACCGACGCCTGTTTGAGCCGGAATGCGCCTGAAACCGTCGGCTCGAGCTCGTAGCGGGGCTGACCGGGCACCGTCAGGATGAGCGTCGAGCCCTGGAGCGTCACGGTCAGGGTGACACCGCCAAGCTCGTACTCGCCGGCGAGGGTCGCCAGATAGGCCGGATCGGACAGCCTGGCGGGAGGTCGCTTGGCGAACACGATCGCCTCGACCGCCGGCTCGAAGGGCACCTCGAGCTCGCTGACGTAGCCTTCGAGGTTGGTGCGGAACTCCATCAGCATGTCCTCGAGCGCCGGATCGCCGGGGTTCTTGCCGGCCCTGAAGACCTCGTAGTGCCAGTGCGAGAGGGGCGCCGAGAGGCCGTGAAATGCGATCCTCAGGGTGCCGTCTCCGCCAGCCGAGACCGCGATCGTGCCGTAGCCGGGGTTGCTGTACTCACCGACGTACTCGTCCAGCTCGTGCGCGGGCGTCGTACCCGGCCGGCGCAGAGTCTCCTTCTTCTTCTCCGCCTTCTCGGCGACCTCCTTTCCCTGCGCCCTGCGTGTCAGCGCGGCGGCGTTCCAGTCGATGGGCTCGAGGCCGAGCAGGCGGTCCGCCGCGTGGCGCGCCACGATCTCCGGCAGTCCCGTCGCGTCCAGATTGGTCAGCACGACCATGCCGATGCCGTCATCCGGCAACATCGACACCAGCGCGGAGAACCCATCGATGTTGCCGCCGTGGGAGACACGCCGGTGGCCGCGGTAGCCGTCGACGAACCAGCCCAAGCCGTAGTCGGCGGGAGTGATCTGGGGCTCCTTCTGGGTCGCGCCGATCACCATCTGGGGTGCGTGCATCTCGGCGAGAGTTCCAGCCTGGATCACCTGCCGCCCGTCGACCTCGACATCGCCCGTCTGCACGAGGAGCCAGCGCGTCATGTCAGTGGCGGAGGAGTTGATCGAGCCGGCCGGACCGATCGTGGTGATCTCCCGGAACGGAATACGGTCGACGAGCTCCTTGTCCATCCGGTACGGGAGCGCATGGTCGGGGTCCGCCTCGGAGACGTGGACCGAGAAGTTCGAGCGCGTCATGCCGAGCGGCGCGAAGATCCGCGTCCGCACCGTATCCTCCCAGGTGCTCCCCGTGACCACCTCCGCGAGGTAGCCGGCGGTGACGAACATGAGGTTGTTGTACTGCCACTTCTGACGCAGCTGGGCGGAGGGCTCAAGGTAGGCGAGCCGCGACACGAGGTCGGCGCGGGACGCGCCGAGGTCGTTGTACCAGACCATGTCGTGGCGTGGGAGACCTGAGCGGTGCGTCACCAGGTCCCGCGGCGTGATCATCAGCGTCGTCTCGTCGGAGTACATCCTGAACCCCGGTATGGTGTTCCGCACCGGCTCGTCCCAGGCGAGCTTGCCCTCGTCGACCAACGTGCCGAGCACGAAGGTGGTGAAGGCTTTGGTCGAAGAGCCGATCGCGAACAGGGTATCGGTGGTCACCGGCAGCTTCGACTCGCGGTCGCGGTACCCGAATCCCTGACTGAAGATCACCCGTCCATCCCTGACGATGGCCATCGCGAGGCCCGGCACGTCCCACGCCGCGCGCGCCTGTTCGACGAAGTCCGCGAAGCCGTCGAGCGCCTGCTGCGCCTTCTCGGCATGGGCTGCGGGGCGCTCGAGGGTGAACGGGAAGCGCTGCCCGCCCTGGGTGAAGGTGCCAGAGATCCTCGAGCCGTCCTCAGCCAGGCTGCCCGCGAAGGTCGGCGCTCCCGGGATGCCCGCGATCGCGAAGTGCACCCTCGCGCCGGTCACCGAGATACCCTCGAGAGCGAGGTCCCTCGCCCTCTGGGCCGGGATCGAAATCCTGCCGGCCCAGCCGCCGGCCGCCTCGCTTAGCTCGACCTCAACCCCCAGCGGCGCGCCGGGGATCTCGATCTCGCCCAACCACCGACCGGCGGCGCTCACTTCCTGCGCTTCGGCCGGCATGACCACAGCCGTGAGAATCAGCAGCACGAGCACGAGAAGACTCAACCTGGATTGGATCACGGGTCCCCCTCCGCCCCCCTGGGCGCACTTGATTGTCTCAACGATACCCGGAGCTCTCGGCCAGCGGGTACCTCAACACGATACGTCGAGCAGAGACGAAGCCTCGCCGGTCGGCCTCCACATGATCTCACTGACCGGCCATTCCGTTGAGATCGCCTCCGCTACGACGCATTCCGCCGACACCAGCCACCACACCTCGAGAGCTCCGCGACCATGGTGCGGAGCCTGGAGCCGAGAAATGGACGTCCTGATCGACGTGCTCCTCCACCTTGCCGCAGCCCTGATCCCGATCTCGATCTTCGTCCTGGTCGTCCGCCGC
>CAZQYU010000484.1:0-2662 GCA_964597585.1 uncultured Thermoanaerobaculia bacterium | reverse complement strand
GGTTTCGGTGTGGTGCGGGCGTCCCGCCTGCACCGGCCGCGGAGCGGCCGATTGGTAGAGCACAGTGAGCCGGCTCTCCGGGCCGGTGTGCAGCCGAGACGGCCGCACCACAGTGCAGGTCCGCCGCGTCGCCCGCCGGGAATGCGCGGCTCCGAGCAGTCAGTCGACCATGTCTTTCGCCAGGTCTGCTCTCGGCGCTACTGCGCCGGCAGGTAGACCGGGTCGCCGGAGCGATTGTCCACCACCGAGGCGTAGGCGAGATAGCGCGCCCCTGAGTTGTCGGCGTGCAGCACCGCGAAGGCGTCGTCGAGGGTGCCTGCGCTGACGCTCGCGAACACGTCGGACGCCTGCACGTGACCCCAGGGCGGCAGGTCCAGGCGAATCTGGCCAAGGCGGGTCCCGTCGCCGGCGAACAGCTCGACCGTGACCTGGGTGGCGGTGCCGGTCAGGTTGACCGCGCCGATGTTGGTGCGGAAGCCGCTCGTGCGGGTCGACGAGTGGGCGAGCTGGACCACACGACAGGGCGTGGTGCCGGTCTGCGCGTGCCCGACCTCGACGCCCGGGATCGACTGGCCGAAGGTGCCGCTCGCGGTGTCGTTGAAGGTCCGGGACGAGACCATCAGGTCGCGGTCGGCGCCAACCAGGACGGCGCCGGTGACGTCGTCGCGGCCGAATGTGGCGCGTACCGCGTCGGGCAGCCGCAGCGAAGCCTCGGCAGGGACGCTCATGCGGACCGGCGCCGCGGACGAGTTGTCGGTACCGGTGGCGAGGAAGAAGAGGTCGACCGTGGCGGCGTCCTGTCCCGAGTTGTGGAGCACCAGGTCGGTGCGCCAGCGGGTGTCGTTGAGGCCGCTCGCGCTGGCGGCGGCGGCGATCGCCGAGGCGAAGACGCCCGGTGTCTCGACCGAAGGCTCGGTTGCCCCGTCGTCGAGCAGCGCCGCGACCTCGTTGGCGCTCAGGGCCCGGTTGTACAGCCGGACCTCGTCCATTCGGCCGGTGAACCTGGCGTTCCAGTGACCGTCGCGGCCGATCCCGAGCGCAGAGGTGCTGGAGCCCAAGGTGCCGGTGTGGGTGAAGCTCTCCGCGAGCACCCCATCGACGTAGAGACGGGCCTCGTGGGTTGCGGCGTCATAGCTCACGGCCACGTGCCACCACTGACCGGTGCCGCAGTCGAAGCTGGGGCCGCCGGAGAAGTACTTTGGCTGGTCACCCACGTAGAGGAGCATCGAGCGGGTGCGCGAGGGGTCGGGGCAGATCCCGTTGCCACCGCTGCCGATCCCGATCGCGAACGCAGATGTGTAGTTCTTGCCCGCGAGACAGTTGAACGCATACCCGATGGCGTCCTGCCGGATCCAGGCCGCGAAGGTGAAGCCGCTGTCGAACGCCAGCGTCGGGTCGTCGGGGATGCTGACCCAACCAGCCGTCGTGTCGAGCGCCCGGTTCGGGCGGCCGAAGCGATCCGCGGTCAGGCTGGCGCCCTTGTTCTGGCCGTGGTTCCCTGCGCCGCTGGCGTCGTCGTAGCTTCCGTCGAACGGCCAGTAGCCGACCAGCCCGACGGTCGGGGCTGCCGCCGCGGCGGAGCCGGCGAGCGTGAGAGCGAGCCCCATCCAAAACAGAACAACCAACAGGCTTGCGCGCCGAGTCGTCATGGTCCTCTCCTCCTGTACCTCGTTCAGGAGGAGTATGGGGCGGGGCCGCTCGGTACGCGTGCACTCGCGCGACGGGATCGTGCACGATCGCGACAACCTCAGAGAATGACGCAGCACTGACCGGCGCCCAGGTGCCCTCGTGACGTGACGTTGCGTAGCATGGAGGCTAGACTCCGCCCCATGAGTGCCTCCGCCAACGACCTGCTGAGGGACGCCCGTGAGCGCCTGCCGCAGCGCACCGGGATCCCCGACCCGGGACGGGAGGCGCGCTTTCTGCTCGCCGCCGCCTGGGGACGACGCGCCTCGTGGCTCTTCGCCCATGGTGACGCCGAGGTGCCGGCCGACGTCGCCGCCAGATTCGCGACCTGGGTCGAGCGCCGCGCCGCCGGCGAGCCCGCCGAGCACCTCACCGGCGAGTGCGAGTTCTGGGGCCGCAGCTTTGCGATGTCGCCTGCGGTGCTGGTGCCGCGGCCCGAGACCGAGCTCGTTGTGGAGGCGGCCCTCGCCCTGCCCATCGCCCGCGAGGCGCGGGTGCTCGATGTCGGCACCGGCTCGGGCTGCCTCGCGGTGACCCTGGCTGCGGAGCGGCCGAGATGGCGGGTGGCCGCAGTCGACCGCTCGCTCGCGGCGCTCCAGGTCGCACGCGCCAATGCGATTCGCCACGCGCCCGGGGTCGCGTTTCTCCGTGGCGACCTCGCCACCGCCGTCGCGCCGCCCTGGGACCTGGTGGTTGCCAACCTGCCCTACGTGCCGTCACCGGCGATGGCCTCGCTTCCGGTCGAGGTTCGCTGCGACCCGGCGTCGGCCCTCGACGGCGGTCCGGACGGGCTCGACCTCGTGCGCCGGCTGCTCAGCGATCTGTCGCGGGTGCTGCGGGTGTGCGGGGGCGCGATCCTCGAGCTCGGCGAGGACCAGGCCGAGGCGGTCGCCGCCGCGGCCCGGGCCGACGGCCTGAACGTCGCGCGCCGGATCCGCGACCTCGGCGGCTGCGAGCGGGTCGTGGTGCTCGAGCC
>CAZQYU010000483.1:0-2669 GCA_964597585.1 uncultured Thermoanaerobaculia bacterium | reverse complement strand
GGGCGGCGTGCCTCGGTTCGGGCAAGGGCGGAGGCAAGCTCCGCCCCTACGACGGTCGCCGCAGCCCTCCTCACCTTCTTACCTCCTCACCTCCTCACCGCCGCCCGCCGTGTAACCACACGGCAGGCGGCAAGCGTCTCTCCCACTGACCGGAGGCGAATCCCCGGCACACCACGGAGGTGACCCATGAAGCTCGCCCGCACCCTGACCCTGGCCGCCGTCGGCGCCGTCCTCGTCGCGGCCGCCGCGGTCTCCCCAGCCCTCGCCGGCGGACGCACCTTGCGCGCCACCCACCGGCTCGGCGTCCGCGCCGACGGCCCGCTCGAGCGCCTCGCCGCGTTCGCGGACAAGCTCGGTCTCGACGACACCCAGAAGGCCGAGATCCGCGCCGTCCTTCACGACCACCGCGACGCCCTCGTCAGCCTCGCCCACGCCGAGCTCGCCGCCCGCGCCGCCCTCAAACGGACCATCCACCAGGGAGACGTCGACCGCGCCGCGGTGACCGCCGCCAGCACCGCGGTCGCCCACGTCAACGCCGACCTCGCGGTCGAGCGCGCCGGCATCTACGCCGACATCGCCGCCGTCCTCACAGACGCCCAGCGCGCCCAGCTCGCGACCGCCTCCGAGGCCGTCTCCGCCGCGGTGCGCGCCCGCGTCCTCGAGCGCGTCGGCGACCCCGACCGCCCCGGCGTGCTGCTCGGGCGCATCGGCGACCGCATCGGACTCACCGACGGCCAGCGCTCCGAGATCTCGGGCATCCTCGCCGCCCACCGAGACACCTTCGTCGCCCTCGCCAACAACGAGGCCGAAGCCCGCCGCGCGCTGCGCACCGCGATCCGCCAGCCCGCCGTCGACGAGGCGGCCGTGCGGGCCGCCTCGGCCGCCGTCGCACCGCTCGACCGCGAGCTCGCCCTCGAGCGCGCCGCGACCTTCTCCGAGGTCGCCGCGGTGCTGACCCCGGACCAGCTCGCCCACCTCCAGGAGCTGCGCGAGGCGATCGCGACCGCGATCCGAACCCGGATCGAGGCCCTGGTCACGCTCGCCGGGGTTCTGCTGTAGGGTGACATGTGGTGGGAGCCCAACGCGACGCGGCCCCGGCCTCACCGGGTGACGACCTCGCCGCCGACCGGCGCCTGGCCGCGAGGATCTGCGCCGGCGACGACGAGGCCTTCGCCGAGCTGGTGCGCTCCCACCACGGTCTCGTCGCACGCACCTCGGGGCGCTTCTTCCGGCGCCCCGAGGTCGTCGAGGAGATCGTCCAGGAGGTGTTCGTGAAGGCCTTCCGCGCCATGCCCGGCTACCGCGGCGACGTCGCCATCGGCTGGTGGCTGAAGCGGATCACCGTCAACGCCAGCTACGACGAGCTGCGCCGCCGCGCCCGTCGCCGCGAGCGACCGATCTCCGAGGTCGTCGACGATGTCGAGGCCTTCCTCGCCGACCTCCCGGCCGACCCCGACGCCCCCGCGCCCTGGCAGCGCGAGGAGGCCCGCCAGGCCGCCGAGGCCATGCTCGCCCGTCTCGCCCCCGCCGACCGCCTGGTGCTCACCCTGACCGTGCTCGAGGAGCGCTCGGTGGCCGAGGTCGCCGACCTCACCGGCTGGTCGCGCGCCAACGTCAAGGTCCGCGCCTTCCGGGCGCGGCAGCGCCTGCGCCGCGAGCTGGCGCGGGCCGGAGGTTGAGAGATGGTCGCGTCCAACTCATCCCGTTCCGAGCAGCAGCGCCGGGCCGACGAGACCCTGCGCCGGATCCTCGAAGCGGCCGCGGCCCGAGCCGACGAACTGCCCGAGGCGTCGCCGTTCCTCGCCGCCCGCGTCGCGGCGCGCGCCGCCGAGGACCGCCCCGCCCCGAACCCGCTCGAGCCGGTCGCCGCCGCCGCCTGGCGCGCGCTGCCCGCGATGGCCCTTGCCGCCGCCCTGCTCGCCGGCTGGGCCGGGCTCGAGAGCGCCCGCGTCAACCACGCCCAGGAGGCGATGGTCGCCTCGGTGGTCTCCGACCAGGGCCTCGGCGAGGCCGCCCTCGCCTCGATGCTGCTCGGCACCGCCGAGCAGACTCCGGGAGGTGGCTCATGACGACGTCCTGGCGCGCCTACCTGGTGATCTTCGCCGTCTTCGTGCTCGGCGCCGTGTGCGGCGCGGGCGCTTCGCTCGCGGTCGCTGCCCGGGTCCAGCGGCACATCCTGGCGGGGTCCGATCCCGTCGCCCGCATTGCCACCCTGCGCCTCGCGCGCGAGCTGCGCCTCGACCGCCACCAGCGCGAGCAGGTGCGCGAGGCGATCGTCGAGAGCCGCACGGAGCTCCACGCCGTGCTCGCCAAGAACGGTCCCGAGCTGCTCGGAATCTGGGACCGCACCGCGGCCAGGATCCGCGCAGTGCTCGACGAGCGCCAGCGCGAGCGCTTCGACGCCCTCGCCGCCGAGCGACGCGGCCCGCTCGAGCACCTGCTCAGCGCGGAGCAGCCGGTGCCGCCGGCGCCGCCGACTCCGCTCGAGAACCCGCCCGCCACCCCGGCGGAGGCCGAGCCGTGACCTACAACTTCGACCCCGAGCGCTGGTACGAGGCGAACCGCGCCGCGCTCGACGCCCGCCGCAACCGCGGCGAGCTCGACGACGACGCGTGGCAGGAGGCGGTCGCCGACCTCGACCGCCGCTACGACGAGATGCTCGCGAGGCT
>CAZQYU010000482.1:0-2674 GCA_964597585.1 uncultured Thermoanaerobaculia bacterium | reverse complement strand
GGCACCCTCAACGCCGCCGGCTCGGACACCATGCTCGAGCTCCAGACCCTGATGGCCGAGGAGTTCAACAAGCTCTACCCCCAGGTCAAGGTGCAGATCGAGGGCAAGGGCTCCTCGACCGCGCCGCCGGCGCTCATCCAGGGCACCGTCCAGCTCGGCGACATGTCGAGGGACATGAAAAACAGGGAGCTCGACGCCTTCGAGGACAAGTTCGGCTACCCACCGACCCGCTTCGACGTCGCCCTCGACACCCTCGCGGTCTTCGTCAACAAGGACAACCCGGTCACGTCCCTGACCTTGCAGCAGGTCGACGCGATCTTCTCCAAGGGCCGCAACTGCGGCTCCCCGGCCGACATCAGCGTGTGGGGACAGCTCGGGCTCGGCGCCGACTGGGCGACCGCGCCGATCTCCCTGTACGGCCGCAACGCCGCCTCCGGCACCTACGGCTTCTTCAAGGAGCACGCGATGTGCAAGGGCGACTACAAGGACTCGGTGAAGGAGCAACCGGGCTCCGCTTCGGTCGTGCAGGGGATCGAGAAGGACCGCTACGGGATCGGCTACTCCGGGATCGGCTACGCCACCTCCGGCGTCCGCACCGTGCCGCTGTCGCCCGCTGAGGGCCAGCCCGCGATTCCGGCCACCTCCGAGCACGCCAAGGACGGCAGCTACCCGCTCGCGCGGTTCCTCCACGTCTACATCAACCGCGCGCCCGGCAAGCCGGTCGACCGCTTGACCGCGGAGTACCTGCGCTTCATGCTCTCCGCACAGGGCCAGCGGGTGATCATCAAGGCCGGGTTCGACCCGCTCGACGCGAAGTTCGTCGCGACCCAGCTCGCGCAGCTCGGAAAGTAGGACCGGATCTGGTGGCCACCCTGCTCACCGAGCAGCACAAGGACCGACTCGCCGGCGCGGTGATCCGCGCCGGCGGTCTGTTCGTGATCGTGGTGGTCATCGGCATCGTCGTCAACATCGGCTACCAGGCCCTGCCGCTGTTCCTCGGAGCGCGGCAGGGCCCGATCGAAGAGCTCGGCAGCGGCCCGGCGCTCGCGGTGGGCTCGGACCCGCGGCGTGAAACCCCGTGGGCCTTGCGGCCGGACGGGACGATCGACTTTCCAGGTTCGTCGGTGGAGCCGATCGAGGTCCTGCCGCCCCCTGTCCATCTGGTCGCCGCCGACGCCGAGATCCACGACCTCGTCGTCGCTCTCGCCGACGACGGCACTGTCGCCGTCGGCCGCGTCCGCTTCCGCGACAGCTGGCAGGGCGGGACACGCTCCACCTTGGCCCGGTGGCGTCCGTCGGCCGATCCGCTCGCACTACCCGGTGGCCGGCACTGGACCGGCGCGACCGCCAACGTCGACGAGGACGGGGCGGTCCTGGTGGCGGCATGGGACTCGGACGGCGGGCTCGAGCTCCAGCGCTGGGACCCGGACGACGAGGCCTGGCGCCGACAGGCAGTACCTGCCGTGGCTCAGGCGGCGTCCGCAGCGGTCGCCGAGGGTCTCGCGTCACTGGCCGTGGTCGAGCGCGACGGCCACCTGCGGGTCTTCCGCCAGCCGAGCGGCGAGGAGCTCGCCGTCGAAGGCCTCAGGGAACCGGCGGCCGTCGTGCGGTATCTGATCGGGGGCGGCACCCTGGCCGCCGTCGGCTCGAACGGCTCGGTCGCGGTCCTCCTCCAGGTCCCCCGGGTCAAGGTCATCAACCGCACCGACCGGCCCGCGCAAGCTGCGGGGGTTGTGGTACCGCCGGGAGGCGAGCGGGTGGTGCCGGACGATCAGGTCGGCGCCGCGTTCGCCTCGCGGCCCGACGTCGAGGTCGCCTCGGCGGTGCCCGCGTGGGAGGTCGTTCGCGAGCTGCCCGGCCTCGGCGCCCGGCCGACCGTGATCGCGCCCTCGGACCGGCGACGCGGCTTCCTGGTCGGCGGAGCCGACGGCACCGTCGCGCTCTTCTTCTCGACCTCGGCGCGGCGCCTGCTCGACAGCCGCTGGGGCGACGGCCCGGTCACGGCGCTCGCCATGGACCCCAAGGCGGACGGGGCGGTCGCCGCGGTCGGCGCCGGGCTGGTGCGCCGCAGCATCGACAATCCGCACCCCGAGGTGACGCTCCGAACCCTCTTTCTCCCGGTCTGGTACGAGGGCTACGCGGCGCCGAAGTGGGTCTGGCAGTCGACCGGCGGCAGCGATGCCTTCGAGCCCAAGCTGAGCCTGTGGCCGCTGCTCTTCGGGACGCTCAAGGCGACCCTGTACGCGATGCTGATCTCGGTGCCGCTGGCGCTGCTCGCCGCGATCTACGTCTCCCAGCTCGCGCCGCCCTGGGTCCAGACCCTGGTCAAGCCGACGCTCGAGCTGATGGCCGCGGTGCCCTCGGTGGTGGTCGGCTTCCTGGCCGCCCTGTGGCTCGCGCCCCATCTCGAAGGCGATCTGCTCGGCGCGCTGCTGTGGCTGGTCTCGCTGCCGCTGTCGGTGGTGCTCGCGATCGCAGTGTGGCGAACGGTGCCTGAAGGCTGGCGCCGCCGGTTGCCGCCGGGAGGCGAGCTCGCCGTCCTTCTCGCCGCCGCCGCCGCGGTGGCTTGGGGTGCCTTCGCACTGGCGGGGCCGCTCGAGGGCTGGCTCTTCGACGGCAACTTCCAGCGCTACCTGTTCACCGACCTCGGGATCCGCTACGACCAGCGCAACGC
>CAZQYU010000481.1:0-2679 GCA_964597585.1 uncultured Thermoanaerobaculia bacterium | reverse complement strand
CTGCTCCGGCTGCCGATGGTCGAGCTCGAGCCGGGTCACGGACGCCTCGTCGCGGTGGCCCTCGCGCTGGCCCTGCTCGCCAACTGGATCTGGGTGATCGGCGCCTCGAGCTGAGGTGACAAGCCCCGCAGATTGAGGAAAATCACGTTCGAACAGTATTGAGACACTGTTCAAGTTACTGATTCTCTTGATGTTCCACTCGAAAACCCCTTGACAATATCTTTGAATGCCTATATGCTCATGGCTCATCACAGACTCCGCGGCGGGGTTTGTCGCGGAAATGCTTGTGAAGAAAGGTACAAGGAGGTCAACGATGCGTACCACTCGAGTCCTCATGACAACCGTTCTGGCCGGCGTCCTGATCCTGGGACTGGCCAACCTGGCCACCGCCGCCAAGAAGGCCGACGACGGTCAAGCTCTGTTCAAGGAGCACTGCAAGTCGTGCCACGGACCCGACTCGCCCAACGGCGAGTACACACCCATGACGCTCATCCAGGATCAGTGGCAGCGCTTCTTCGACGAGAAGTACCTCGACAGCCACAACGATGTGAACGACCCCAACCACGGTGACAAACCCGTCACCGAGGTCATCTCGCCCGCGAACCTCGAGCTGATCAAGAAGTTCGCGATCGACCACGCGGCCGACTCCGAGCACCCGATGACCTGCGGCTGATCACGGACAAGGGAGGAGATCACGATGCTTCGCAAGACCCTCGCCGCCGCCCTTCTGGCCCTCGTCGGCGTCGCCGGCATCGCCACCGCCCAGTCCTCGGAGGAGGTCACCCCAGAGCAGATCGCCAAGCTCAAGAAGGAGATCAGGGACCTCGAAAAGCGGGTCATGAAGAACGAGCGCAAGACCGCGCTCGACCGCATCAACTTCATCGGCGACTTCCGCTTCGAGGCGCACTCGATCGACGCGACGATCCCCGACCACTTCGACGGCATGGCGCTGCAACGCGGGCTGGTCGACACCCTGTTCTACGTCGGCGCCACCGGCATGCCGCCGGCGGGCCCCGAGGACGTCGGCAACCTCATCCGTGAGAACTACGGCGACTACCTGTACTTCCTCGACCATCTCACCTGGGACGGGCTCAAGCAGGCGATCGGCAGCTTCCCACCCGAGATGCAGCAGCAGCTCATGGGCTCGCTGATGCCCGCCACCTACCGCCAGGGCTACGACTACTCGAACTCGATCCTCTACACCAGCCGGCTGCGCCTGCAGATGGATGCCAAGGTGGCCGACGACGTCGACTTCTCGGGCCGGCTCTCGATGTACAAGGTCTGGGGCGACTCGACGGGCGTGCAGGTCTTCAACGGCCAGCCGACCTCGATCAACATCGACGGCACCACCGCCACGGTCCCGAACTCGGACATCCTCAGGGTCGAGCGAGCCTACTTCACCTGGAAGGACATCGCCGGCGCGCCGGTCTATCTCTCGATAGGACGCCGTCCGTCGACCGCCGGGATCCCGCTCAACTACCGCCAGGACGAGCCCCGTGGAGGCACGCCGATGGGCTCGCTGATCAACTACCAGTTCGACGGCATCACCTTCGGCTGGCACCTCACCGAGCAGTCGACCTTCCGCCTCTGCTATGGGGTCGGCTACGAGTCCGGCTTCGGCAACGGCGACGTGTTGAAGCTCCCCCAGGACCGGCTCAAGGACACCAGCTTCCTCGGCATCAACTGGGACGTGCTCAACACCCCCACCACCTTCGTCCAGGCCACCGTGGCGCGCGCCTTCGACGTCACCGACGGCTTCAACGGCCTGGTCGTGCTGCCGGTCAACCCGGTCACCGGCCAGGAGGTCCGGGCGCCCGTGGTCATGCGTTACACGCCGTCGGCCAACCTCGGCGACATCGACCTGGCAAGCGTCGTGCTCACCCGTCGCGACGGGCCGATCGACTGGTTCGTCAGCCTCAACTACATGAAGTCGCACCCGAACAACATCACGACCCCGTTCGGCGGCCTGTTCTCCGACCCCTTCGACACTCCGGAGTCGCAGTCCGGCAGCATGTATTACCTCGGCCTGCGCTACAGCTTCGCGAACGACAAGACCAAGGCCGGCGTGGAGTTCAACCACGGCTCCGAGTACTGGTTCAACTTCGCGGCCGCCGAGGATGACGTCATCGCTCCCAAGACCAGCGCCCGCGGCGACGTCTGGGAGGCTTACGTCACCCACCGCCTCCGCAATCGCTTCATCATCAAGCTCGACTACATCAACTACGCCTACGACTACTCCGGATCGGGCTGGCACCTGGGCGCGCCCAAGAAGCTCGACAGCACCCCGCTGCTCGGCTTCCCGACCTACCAAGACGCGTCCAAGTGGATGCTCAGCATGACGGCCCGGTTCTGAGCGGAGGCCGATGATGCGATGCTCGATCACCGTATTGCTCGCCCTTGCCGGGCTCGCCCTGCCGACCGCCGCGGCGGGGACTCCGTCCTCCCACACCGAGTACTTCGAGCACTATGAGGGCACGAAAACCTGCCTCACGTGCCACGAGGACGAGGCCGCCTCGTTCTTCCACTCCCAGCACTACCAGTGGCGCGGCGAAGCGCCCCAGATCGTCAACGCTCACGGCGCGAAGCTCGGCAAACGAAATACGATCAACGACTTCTGCACGAATCCCATGGCCAACTGGATCGGCCTCACGCGCAACTCCCGCGGCGAGGTGATCACCC
>CAZQYU010000480.1:1284-2679 GCA_964597585.1 uncultured Thermoanaerobaculia bacterium | reverse complement strand
ACCAGCCCGACGCCGGCATTGACCCGGCGCGTTTCGAGCTTCCGGCGGAGTCGGAGCTCCACCGCGGAGTGCTCGCCTTCCACGAGCGCCTCGCCGAGCTGGTCCCGGCCAACCGGCTGGACGAGGCGTTCGCGGCGATGGCCCCGATCGCCGAGGTCCTCGACCGGTTCTTCGTCGACGTCCTGGTGATGGCCGAGGACGAGGCCGTGCGGGCCAACCGGATCGCACTGCTCAAGGCCCTCGGTCGCGACTTTTTCAAGCTGGCAGACCTGTCCAGGCTGCAGGTCGAAGGGAGCGAGACATGAGTGGAACGAAGTACGTCTACAGCTTCGGCGGGGGCTCCGCCGACGGCCGCACCGACATGAAGAACCTGCTCGGCGGCAAGGGCGCCAACCTCGCCGAGATGGCCAATCTGGGCATCCCGGTGCCGGCCGGCTTCACCCTCACCACGGAGGTCTGCACCTACTACGACAACCACGGCAAGAGCTACCCCGGCGAGCTCGAGGCGGACGTCGACGCGGCGCTCGCCAAGACCGAGAAGATCATGGGGACGACCTTCGGCGACCCGTCGAACCCGCTCCTGGTTTCGGTCCGCTCCGGCGCGCGCAGCTCGATGCCCGGCATGATGGAGACGGTGCTCAACGTCGGCCTGTGCTCGGCCACGATTCCCGGCCTGATCGCCAAGACCGGCAACCCGCGTTTCGTCTACGACGCCTACCGTCGCCTGATCATGATGTACTCCGACGTGGTCATGGAGAAGGGTGGCGGGATCGAGCCGGCCGAGGGCCAGGGCATCCGCCAGCAGCTCGACCGTATGCTCGACGAGGTCAAGAAGAGCCGCGGCTACGCCTCCGACGCCGAGCTCACCGTCGACGAGCTCAAGGCGCTCGTCGATCGCTTCAAGGCCAAGGTCAAGGAGGTCCTCGGCACCGACTTTCCGGACGATGCCCGAGAGCAGCTCTGGGGCGGCATCGGCGCCGTGTTCGCGTCGTGGAACGGCCGCCGTGCGGTCTCCTACCGCCGCATCGAGGGCATCCCGGACGAGTGGGGCACCGCGGTCAACGTCCAGGCGATGGTTTTCGGCAACATGGGAGACACCTCGGCGACCGGGGTCGCCTTCACCCGCAACCCCGCGACTGGCGACTCCAAGTTCTACGGCGAGTGGCTGCCCAACGCCCAGGGCGAGGACGTCGTCGCCGGCATCCGGACCCCGAACCCCTTGAACGAGGCGACCAAGAACGAGCAGAACCAGCATCTGCCCTCGCTCGAGACCGCGATGCCCGAGGTCTACCGCGAGCTGCACGCCATCCGCGACCGCCTTGAGCAGCACTACACCGACATGCAGGACATCGAGTTCACGATCCAGGAGGGGCGCCTGTGGATGCTCCAGACCCG
>CAZQYU010000480.1:0-1184 GCA_964597585.1 uncultured Thermoanaerobaculia bacterium | reverse complement strand
CGCGAGGAGACCAACCCCGAGGACGTCGAGGGCATGCGTGCGGCGCTCGGCATCCTGACCGGGCGCGGCGGCATGACGTCGCACGCGGCGCTGGTCGCGCGCGGCTGGGGCAAGTGCTGCATCGTCGGCGCCGGGACCCTCGAGATCGACGTCCACGGCAAGACCATCACGGCCGGCGGCATCACACTCAAGGAGGGCGACCAGGTCACTCTCAACGGCACCCGCGGCTTGGTCTACGCGGGCGCGCTGGCGATGATCGACGCGACCGAGAACCCGCGGTTCCAGAAGTTCATGGCGCTCGCCGACGCGATCCGGGTGATGAAGGTGCGCACCAACGCAGATACCCCCGATGACGCGCGCCAGGCGATCGAGTTCGGCGCCGAGGGCATCGGCCTGTTCCGAACCGAGCACATGTTCTACGGCAAGGGCTCGGAGCAGCCGCTGTTCCTGCTGCGCAAGATGATCATGTCCGAGGGCGAGGCCGAGCGGCGCGCCGCCCTCGACGAGCTGTTCCCGTTCGTCAAGCACGACATGAAGGCGACCATGGAGGTCATGGGATCCCGGCCGGTGACCATCCGCCTGCTCGACCCACCGCTGCACGAGTTCGTGCCCAACGACCGCGAGGGCCGCAAGAAGCTCGCCGATGCGCTGAAGATCTCGGCCTCCGAGCTCGACCGTCGCGCCGAGGAGCTGCACGAGAACAACCCGATGATGGGACACCGCGGCGTACGCCTCGGCGTGACCTTCCCCGAGGTCTCCGAGATGCAGTTCCGGGCCATCCTCGAGGCCGCCCAGGAGCTGCGCAAGGAGGGCAAGGCCTGCTTCCCGGAGATCATGGTCCCCGTCACCTGCGCCAGATCCGAGCTCGACGACCAGCTCGCGCTGGCTCGTAAGGTCCACGCCGAGGTCTGTCAGAAGTACGGCGTCGAGAAGGTCGAGCACATGTACGGGACGATGATCGAGATCCCGCGCGCGGCGCTGACCGCGGACGAGATGGCGAAGACCGCCGAGTTCTTCAGCTTCGGGACCAACGACCTGACCCAGATGACCTTCGGCTTCTCACGCGACGACATCGGCGGCTTCCTGCCCTCCTACCTCGACCGCAAGATCCTCGCCGTCGACCCGTTCCAGATCCTCGACCGCGACTCGGTCGGGGTGCTGGTCAAGACCGGCATCGACCGCGG
>CAZQYU010000479.1:0-2690 GCA_964597585.1 uncultured Thermoanaerobaculia bacterium | reverse complement strand
GTCGCGCGACAGCAGGGCGTCCTCGACCGCGACCGTCAGCGGCCACGCTCCGGCCCCGGTCGGCGTTCCGGAGATGGCGCCGGTCGCCGGGTCGAGCGCGAGACCACCCGGCAGCGTGCCCTGCGCCAGCTTCCATTCCAGCGGGGCCGCTCCCCCCGACGCTTCGAAGGTCGCCAGGTAGGGAACGCCGAGATCGGCGACGGGGAGCGGGCAGCCCGTGGTGACGGACGGCGGCGAGAAGGTGAGCGCGAACACGCCCGCCCCGTCGGTCGCCGCAAACACCGTGTCGGGATCGTCGACGGACCGAGCCAGCGCGGTGACCCTCAGATTCCGCAGACCCGCGGAGATCGCGCGCCAGCTGAGGCCGCCGTCGATGCTCCGAAGCACGCCGAGCCCCCCTGTCGCCGCCGCTGTCGCCGCGAGGAGCGCGTCCGGTTCCTGCGGGTCGGTGAGGAAGCCCAGGATCGAAGCCCTCGCCAAGGGCTCTCCAGCCGTCGTCCAGGTCGCGCCGCCGTCGAGGGTGCGAAAGACCTGGCCGTACACGCCTCCCGCCCACAGGCGGTCGCCGTTGTTCGGGTCGGCCGCGAGTGCGGAGATCCGCATCGAGATGCCGTCGTCGGCGGAGGTGAAGGTCGCTCCCTGGTCGGTGCTCTTGGCGATGTGGGTAATCGAGCCCGAGTTGGCCACGAACAGGGCGCGCGGCTCGGACGCGGCCAGGGCCATCGCCTCGACCGAGGCGATGTGGATCGAGGGAAGGTCGGTCCAGGTCTCCCCGCCGTCGGTCGTACGAAACAGCCCGCAGTGACCGATGGCGCCCGCGAAGACGGTGGCCGTGTGGTCGGGATCGACCAGCAGGTGCCGGACGTCGTACAAGGCGTCCGAGCCGGGAAGATAGCTCCAGGTCGCTCCCGAGTCGTTCGTCTTGTGGACGCCGCCGCCGGAGGAGGTGTACATCGTCGCGGGATCGTCCGGATCGAACTCGAGGACGACGAAGTTCGGCCAGTCCAGGCCGGCACTGCGGCGCTCCCACGTGGCCCCCCCATCGGTGCTGCGCCAGATGCGATCACCTTCCGTCGATACGAAGAGCGTGTCCGGCGGGCCCGGAACTGCGACGACGTCGGTGGTCTCGGCAGCCTCCATGCCCTGGCCGGACCGGACCCAGCTCGCCCCGGCATCGGTGCTCCTCAGGACGCCCTCGGCGGTGCCGGCCACCACGGTGTCCTCGACATTCGGGCTCAGCGCGACGGCCGTGACGGAGAGCCGGTCGAAGTTCGAGGTCGTCTGGACCCAGGTCACGCCGCCGTCCTCGCTCTTCCACAGCCCGCGCTGCGACAGGCCCGCGTAGACCACTCGGCTGTCAACCGGATCCACGGCCAGGGCCAGGATGCCCCAGACGCTGAACTGTGGGAGCGCGACCCAGGTGGCGCCGCCGTCCATGCTCTTGGCAATCTGGCCGCCATCGCCGCCGACATAGAGGGTCTCAGGGTGGGCCGGATCCAGCGCAAGAGCCATGATGTAACTGACCAGATTCCCTTCCAATTGAGTCCATGTCGTTCCGCCGTCGGTGGACTTGAGCACCCCGTCCTGTTGGTCGGCGAGGTAGACCGTCGAGGGCTGCGAGGGATCGACCACGATCGCCTCGGGCCACGCCGAGTCCGACCCGTACGGGCCCAGGTACACGAGGCTCCAGGAGGCGCCCTCGTCGGTGGACTTGTAGACGCCCATGAAGGTGTGACCCGCGTAGAGCGTCGAGGGCGTCACAGGGTCGATCGCCAGAACCGTCATGTAGGGCGAGGGAATGCCGTCGTCGCACCGGCTCCAGGTCGCGCCGCCGTCGGTCGACCTGATGATCCCGCCACGCCCAGCCGCAGCGTAGAGGATTGCGGGCTCGAGCGGGTTGACCACGATCTCGTGGATGTCCACCTGGTCCGGAGCAAGGGCAAGGCGAACCCAGCTCGAGCCCCCGTCTGTGCTCTTGTAGATCCCACCGCCGTCAACCCCTGCGTACACCGTCGATGGCGTCACCGGGTCGAACGCGATCGAGCTCACGTTCGCGGTCGGCGGACCGAGCGGCGTCCACTGGTTGACCCCCGCCTCGAGCCCCCCGACGCTCATGACCGCCGCCGCAACACAGCACAGCCCCGCGGTCACACCCGTTCTGCTGATTCTCACGACGTCCTCCTCGAGCGGCGCTTCTGTTGAGTATAGGAAGTCAGGATGCTCTGCTCAAGAGAGTCGGGAAAGCTGAGACATGTTCTTCGGTGGCGTCGAGGGATATCACGGAACATCGTTCGGCGGGCCGAAGGAGGCACGCTTCCGGGGTCTGATCCAATCAACTCCAATCCGCAGCTCGAGCGTCAGAAACGCACCGCGACTGAGGCGAAGGGGCCGTGGATCACGCCCGGCTGCTACTCGGTGCCCGAATCCCTCCATCGCCAGCCATCGCCGACCTCCAGCCACTGCGGCGCGGCGCACGTGAGCTGGAGACCGGCGGCGAGCATCCGAGCTATCGGGAGTAGTAGGCCACGACTCGCGGGTCGTTGGCGATGCGCTCGCGGTGCTGCGCCAGTGCGGGTGCGAGCCCCTCGACGAGGTCGGTCGGGACGTGGTCCAGGATGCCTTTGGCCAGGTTGCGGGTCTCGACGAAGACCTTGAGGTCGGCGACGGTCATGCGCCCGTCCGCGACGTAC
>CAZQYU010000478.1:0-2691 GCA_964597585.1 uncultured Thermoanaerobaculia bacterium | reverse complement strand
CCCCCGGATTTGGGCCCCCGATGCCTGTGGCTCACAGCCGGCAGCACCGGCTCTCGGACCCGCCCCTGGAACGCTCTTGGGTTGCGGGCGAAGCCCGCGCTGTGCCTCTGTGGTTTTCCTCTACCCCCCCGCAAAGCGGGCGGCTGCAGCGGACTCCATCGGTGCACCGAGCAGGTGGCTCTGGCCGAGAGTGAAGCCGATCGCCTGCAGCCGCGAGAGCTGGACGTCGTCCTCGATTCCCTGCGCCACGATCTCGAGCCCGAGGTGGCCCGCCAGCGCGTGAAGCTGCTCGACGATCCGCCAGCGCTCGGAATCGTCCCCGATGCCTGCAAGTAGCGAGCGGTCGAGCTTGACCAAGTGGAACCGCACCCGGTGGAGCAGCCCGAGCGAGGCCCAGCCGCTGCCGAAGTCGTCGATGCACAGCCGGACTCCGAGCTCCGCGAGGCGACCCAGAGTTTCGGCCGTCGCCTCGGGGTCGGCGAGCAGCAGCCCCTCCCCGAGCTCGAGCACCAGGCTCGAGTGCGGCAGCATCAGCTGGTCGAGCAGGCGCGAGATGTCGTCGACCAGCTCGCGGTGCAGGAGCTGGCGCAAGGTCAGGTTGACGCTGACGTGAAGGGACCGATCCACGGGCCACTCGCGCAGGCTTCGGCAGGCATCGTGAAGCACCCAGCGGCCGAGCGGGATCATCAGGCCTGCGTCGTCGGCGACGGCGAGAAAGCGGTCGGGGCCGAGCAGGCCCTCAACCGGGTGTTGCCAGCGCACCAGCGCCTCGAACCCCGCCACCGCGCGCTCTGGGATGGTGACCACGGGCTGGAAAAGGACGCGGAACTCGTCGGCGGAGAACGCGCGCCGCAGGTCATTCTCGACCGCGAAGGCGCGCGCCGCCCGCTCGACCATCTCCGTCTCGAACAGGACCCAGCGATTGCGCCCCGTCGCCTTGGCTCGGTTCATGGCCGCCTCGGCATTGCGCAGCAGCTCCTCCGCACCCGCGGCGTCGGCCGCGTGGGCGAGTCCGAGGCTCGCAGAGGTGAAGATCTGACGCCCTTCGAAGGTGAACGGCCTCCCGAGCTCGAGCTGGACCTCGGCCGCCGTCCGCAGCGCGTCGTGTGCACCAGTCACTGGAGCCACCAGCACCGCGAAGGCGTCGCCGCCGAGGCAGACCACCCTGTCCTCAGCGACGGTCCGGGTGAGCCTGCCGCCAACCGCCTTGAGCAGGCGGTCGCCAACCCGGTGCCCGAGGCCGTCGTTGACCACCTTGAAGCGGTCGAGGTCGAGCACGATGAGCGCCGCCGCCGGATCGCCAGACTCGTAGAGCTCGTCGAGACGGTCGAGCAGGTTGTGGCGGTTCGGCAACCCGGTCAGGGCGTCGTGGTAGGCCTCGTGGAGCAGCTGGGCCTCGACCTGACGCCTCCGCGTGAGGTCGAGCAGCGACCACACGGTGCGCCGCGTCCCGGGAAGCAACGCCACCGTCGCGCGGGTCTCGAGCACACTCCCGGCGCGGTCGACAAGGTGGAACTCGACCGTCCACGGACCGCTTTCCTCTTCGGTGAGTCCGACCACACGCTGGCGATCCTGGCGGGCGATGAACTCGCTCCACGCCTTCTGCCCCTCGACCTCCTCGCGGTGGTAGCCGGTGAGCGCCGCGAAGGCCGCATTGACCAGGGTCACGGTACCGTCGTCGTCGACAATCACGGTCGCGGCGCTGGTTGACTCGAAGATCGCGCGGTACTGCTCGCCGGCGAGGTGCTGCGTCTCGAGCGCGCGCTGGCGCTCGCTGATGTCCTCGACCAGCCCCTCGAGTACGAGGTCGCCGGCGGCGGCGGACTCACAGGTGACGGTAAGGGCGACCCACCCGCCGGTTCGGTCGACGGGCAGGTGGACATCGTGGGCCATGCCGCCCTGGCCGATCTGCTCGAGCAGCTCGAGGCGGCATCCCTCCCGGCCGAGCAGCTCGTCGAGGTCCCTCCCTTCGGCTTCGTCCCACGATCCCACCCCGACCAGACGGAGGAAGGCGGGATTGGCCTCAACCAGCCGGCCGTCGAGGGTGGCGCGGAAGACGCCGACGTTGAGCCGGTCGAGCAGGGCGTGCTGTCGTTCCTCCAGGGAGGTCACGCGATCGGAGTACTCGACAAGCTGCAGGGCGGTCCTCAGCGAGGCGCGGAGGCGGTCACGGAAGTCCGGCCCCTTCACCACCCACGCGTCGAGCCCGGCGCGGAGCGCCTGCGCCGCAGCGTCGCGGTCGTCCTGTGCGACGGTCATCACCACCGGAATCATGGGGTGGACCGCCTTGACCGCCGCCAGGACCTCGTTGCCGGTCGACCAGTGCAGAACGCGCTCGGTCAGGACGACGTCGAAGCCGCGGCCCTGGAGAGCGCGGAAGAAGCCGACGTGGTCGGTGATCTCCTCGATCGTGGTCGTGGCGAAGTCCGCCGCGAGCACCTCGCGCACGGCGGCACGCGCCGTGGGGTCGTCGTCGATGACGAGTACGCGTACGCCGGGACCGGGATGCAGCCCTTTCGACGGGTTGGAGGTGCCAGATCCCGTCATCTGCGTCCCACCCCCTCTTCGCGGCCGCGTCAGCCGGAGCTCCCAGTGGGCTCCGGCATCATGCGGCCGGCGGGTCGAACAGCGTCCCGAGCTCCTCGGGCCGCGGTGGCGGCGTCAACAGCGACACGATGATCAGGGCACCGA
>CAZQYU010000477.1:0-2695 GCA_964597585.1 uncultured Thermoanaerobaculia bacterium | reverse complement strand
GCTCTTCGGCTGATCCATGACTTGACTGCCTCCAGAAGGTGCGCAGGGTGCGGCACGATGTCCGGCGCCACCGCCCGCCCTCGCAATATGGGCCGACATGCTACACGATCCCGCCGGCGGGTGTCCGCCGGCGGAACGTGAAGAGTGGGGAGTGAAGAGTAAAGAGCTGAAACACAGAGGCATCCACCAACGTCGGGCAAGTCACGCTGCGATGGACCCTTCACTCCTTTCTCTTCACTCTTCACCCTCATCTATCTGCTGCGCAGCGGAAACCCGTCGCGCGACTCCAGGTCGTCGGGTTGCGGTGCTCGCGGCGCGAGACGCGCAGGACGACGGGCGCATCGCGGTAGGAGCCGCCGCGGATCACGCGTTCGATCTCGTAGGCCCCGGCCCGGAGCTGGACGAAGGCGCTGCCGTCGGTGGGTGCGTTGCTGTAGCTGGGTCGGTAGACGTCCTCGACCCACTCGGACGCGTTGCCGATGAGGTCCACCAGACCCCAGGCGTTGGGTGGAAAGCTGGCCACCGGGGAGGTCGACGTCCAGCGGTCTGCACCTCTGGAACCTGCGATGTCGGCGTGACCGTCACGCCAGGCGTCGCCCCATGGGTAGCGGGTGGTCGCACCGGCGCGCGCGGCATACTCCCACTCCGACTCCGATGGCAGTCGCTTCCCCGCCCATCGGGCATACGACCGCGCCTGGTACCAGTCCACGTACAGCACGGGGTGGTCGGCATAGGCCGGCAGGTCGTAGCGCAGACGGCGGGCCGGCGGCGTGCAGGCCCCTGCATCGACGCAGCGCCGGTAGTCGGCGTTGGTGACCTCGGTGCGGTCGAGCCAGAAGCCCTCAAGGCGGACCTGGTGCGCCGGCCGTTCGTCCGGCGCCGCCTCGGCGTCTCCGGGCGAGGCGCCCATCGTGAAGCGGCCAGGCGGAACCCAGACCATGTCGCGTCCGTCTCCGTCCCAGCGGCGGACGGCGCCGGGCGACGGCAGCAGCGCGGCCGCCAGCTTCTGGATCCGACGGCTCTCCGGAGCGAGCCTCAAGGCGAGCCGGAACCTGGCTTCGGCCCCGGCGAGGTCACCCCGACGACGGATCCTCTCGCCGGCCTGCGCGAGCGTGCTGGCCATCTCGGCGTCGAACCTGCCGAGCCGATCGGAGAGCTCCGGCTCGCGCGCCAGCACGGTGCGATAGTGCGTGAGGCGGAGCGCGAGTTGACCGACGTCGCCGGACTCGGCATCGGCCAGCATCTCCCGCTCGAGACTGTCGAGGAGGTCACGCGCGGTCGGATCCGAGCTGTCCTGACGCTCGAGCTCGACGGCGTACGGCAGCGCCCGATCCTCCCGCCCCTCCAGCTCCAGCCAGGTGACGGCACGACGCAGCAGGTAGCGGCGGTCCTGAGTGTCGAGGACGGCCGCGGTCAGGTCGCCCGGAGGGGTACTGTCGAGCGGCCAGGCCGCCGCCGCAAGCGCGGCAAGCTCACTCGGTGAAGGGTCCCATGCGGGGTCCAGGACGCAACGGAAGCCGACGTCCTCGGCAGCCTGGTCCGGCGCCGCATAGGATCGGGCGGAGACGCGGGCACGGTCGATCGGGAGTTTCCAGGAGCCCCCGCGCAGCACCCGTCCGACGCCGCCCTCGAGCACCGGTTGTCCGTCGACGGGACCGCCGGAGAGATCGACGACGTACCGGTCCAGACACCACTCCTGGACGTTGCCCGCGAGGTCGAACTCGCCCCACCCGGTGGCCGGGAACGAGGCCACCGGCGCCGCCACGGCATAGCTGTCGGCCCCGGCGAGCCCTGAGAAGTTGCCACGCTCGAGCTCGGGGTAGCTCCCCCACGGAAAGCGCTGGTCCGTGCGATCGCCGCGGGCCGCCCGCTCCCACTCCGCTTCGCTCGGCAGGCGGCGCCCCGCCCACGCTGCGAAAGCCTGGGCCTGGAACCACGTGAGGTCGGCGACCGGCGTGTCCGCGCTCAGGGGATCGTCGAGGTCGGGACCATCGGGGAGCCGCGTGCAACCACCTGCGGCAACGCAGCGGCCGTAGCGGCGGTTGGTCACCTCGGTGCGCTCGATCCACAGCGGGCTCACGACCACCCAACGTCGCCCGAGCTCTTCCGGGCGGCACTCGCGGTCGTAGACGGTGCAGCCCATGCGGAAGCGGAAGCGCGGCATCCACACCAGCTCGGCGCCGTCGACCGGCGAACGCCAGACCTGCCCCGGGTTCGGCTCTGACGGCGGCAGCAGCCGATCGCGCAGGCGCGCGGTCACTTCGGCGTTCGGGTCGAAACGGGCTGCCAGGGCCCACGCCTGGGAAGCGGCCTGCAGGTTGGAGCCGACGTGGGCATCGCCCCACTCCATCAGCGCCACAGCGACTCTACGCTCGAGCACTTCGAGGCGGACGTCGCCGTCGGGAAGGGCAGTCACGAGGCTCAGGTACGCGTCGACCAGGGCGGCGGCCGAAGCGAGGCGCCCGCCGGCAGCCTCGGAAACGGCCGAAGCCTCGGCGGCAGCGAGCACGGACAGCGCCGCGGCATCGCCCGACTCGACCTGAAGGCGTGAGACGGCGTCGGGAAGTCGCGCCCAGGGGCCCGCCCCTGCCGCTGCGGGGACCGCGAGCAGCACGGCCACGAGTGAAGCGCGGGGAAGGCGACACCGACGCATGAAGGTCGCTGCATTGTAACCGTGCGCGCAGTCGTGCGCACG
>CAZQYU010000476.1:0-2697 GCA_964597585.1 uncultured Thermoanaerobaculia bacterium | reverse complement strand
ATTTGAGGGAGGCGATCATGGCAGGGATTCTGGTATTCGTGGAGCAGCGTGACGGCGAGATCCGCAGGGCCTCCCTCCAGACGCTCAGTGAGGCCGCTCGCCAAGCGGCTGGCCCGGGATGGCCGGTGGCCGCGGTGCTGGTGGGCCCCGGGGACGCTGCGTCCCTCGGCGGCTGGGGCGCCAAGACCGTGTACCACGCGGACGGCGCGGACTTCGCTCAGTACAGCGCCGAAGGTTACGCCGCGGCGGTCGTCGCCGCGGTCGAGAAGGCGCAGCCGACGGCGGTCTTCTTCGCCGGTACGGCGATGGGCCGGGACCTCGCGCCGCGGTCCGCCGCGCGCCTCGGCGTCGGCGGTCTCGCCGACGTCACCGGTCTGAAGCTCGAGGATGACGCCTTCGTCGCACGCCGTCCCGTGTACTCGGGCAAGGCGTTCGCGACTGTCGATGCCGCGGGCAAGCGGCCGCAGGTGATCAGCCTGAGGCCCAACGTCTTCGCCGCCGAGGAGACCGAGGGCAGCGCGGAGGTTGTGGCGCTGACGGACGTGGCGCCGACGATCCGGGCCAAGGTCGCCGAGATCATCGCCTCCGGCGGCGGCGAGCTCGATGTCGCCGAGGCCAATATCGTGGTGTCCGGCGGGCGAGGCATCAAGGGCCCGGAGAACTTCGCCCTCATCCGAGAGCTTGCCAACGCCGTCGGCGGTGCCGTCGGCGCCTCCCGCGCCGTCGTCGATGCCGGCTGGATCGAGCACAGTCACCAGGTCGGTCAGACCGGCAAGGTGGTCAGCCCGAGCCTCTACGTGGCCTGCGGCATCTCGGGCGCGATCCAGCACCTCGCCGGGATGAACTCGTCGAAGTGCATCGTCGCGATCAACAAGGACCCCGACGCACCGATCTTCAAGGTTGCGGACTACGGGGTGGTGGGCGATCTCTTCAAGGTCATCCCGCCGATGGTCGAGGCGATCAAGAAACTCGGGTAGCAACACGCAGGGCGTAGGCCCTCGACGACGATCGGAAGGTTGAGGGCAGCCGCGGGACTCTGCCATGTGGGCTGCTTGGGATGGGCAAGCTCATCTCGTCGGGTTCCTTGTGATGGGCTGCGCGCCTCAGGGGTTGGCGAGACGATGCTGACGCTGATCAGAGACGCCGCGTTCCCTTGGGAGAACAGCATCCAGGCGGGCCTGAGGGCCCGCTGTTGTTCATCCGTGGCGATCGTTGCACGCCACGCGAGGCTCAGCCCCGCTCGGGCGATTCCGCCACGCTCTCAGTCGCCGCCCGTCCCTCCTCGTGATACATCGCGTCCTCGTTGACCCGCCAGGGATCGTAGCGCATGGTGCCGGCGAGGATGTTCTCGACCGTGAGCAGGGCGGTCACCATCGAGTGGTCCTGGTTGTTGTAGCGGTGCATCCCGTTGCGGCCGACGGTCCACAAGTTGGGGCAGCATGCTTCGAGCGCACGACGGATGGCTGCGACGCGGCCGGCGTATCCCTCGTCGTAGATCGGGTAGGCGCGGGGCTGCCGGACGACGGTGCCGTCGCGGATGTCCCCGGGCCGGACGAGGCCGAGCGTGGTGAGCTCCTCACTGGCGATCCGGATCAGGCTCTGGTCGTCGAGCCTCCAGATGTCGTCGTCCTGGAAACAGAAGTACTCGAGCCCGTAACAGGTGGTGGCCGGGTCGGGGACCATCCACGGCGACCACATCTTGAAGTTCTGGATGCGCCCCACGCGGACGCGGGGATCGTGGACGTAGAGCCACTGGTCCGAGAACGCTCCGCGGTCCTCGACGATCAGGGCGACCGTGAGGAAGTCGCGGTGCCGAAGCCCGGCGGCTGCGTTGCGGGTCGCGTCGTCAAGCGGCGGCCGGATCATCCCGATCAGGTCGCCGATCGCCGCCGAGCTGATCACGTGCCTTGCCTGAAGCTCACGCCGGTCGTCGCCCTCGCCCTCGTGGGCGACCTGCCACAGGTCACCGCTGCGGGCGAGCGACACGACCCGCCGACCGAGCTCGACGGAGCCTCCCGCCTCTTCGACCTTCACCGCGCACGCCTCCCACAGCATGCCGGGGCCGCGGCGGGGGTAGCGGAACGAGGTGATCAGGGTCGCCAGAGACTGGTCGCGGGCTCCACCGGTGGGCCGCCGCGCGAGCCACAGCGCGTTGGTCAGCGCCTTGCGAAGAGATAGCCCGCGGATCCGCTGGCGCGCCCAGTCCGCCGAGATCTCTCGGCAGTCAAGTCCCCACACCTTTTCGGTATAGCTCTTGAAGAAAATCTCATAGAGCCGCTTCCCGAACAGGTCGCTCACCGCTTCCTCGAAGTTCGCCGGTTCGCGGCGCGGCCGCAGGTGGGCGACGAGGTAGGACAACAGGCACGCCACCGACGTCACGGGCCCCAGCGAGAGGAATGCCTGCACCGGCTTGAGCGGATAGTCGAACAGCTCGCCACGATAAAGGATTCGGGAGCTTCGCGGCCGCTCGATGAGGTCGTCGCCGAGGATCTCCGACCACAGCTCCTCGACCTCGCGCGCCTTCGAGAAGAAGCGATGGCCGCCGACGTCGAATAGGTAACCGCGGTACTCCTCGGTGCGGGAGATGCCCCCGACCCGCTCGGGGTTTGCCTCGAGCACCGCCACCGACGCGCCCTTGCGGGTCAGCGCATAGCCGGCGGTGAGGCCGGCCGGCCCCGCGCCGATGATGGCGACGTC
>CAZQYU010000475.1:0-2702 GCA_964597585.1 uncultured Thermoanaerobaculia bacterium | reverse complement strand
CATCACTCTGAGTGAGGAGTGAGGAGTGAGGAGTGAGGAGTGAGGAGTGAGGAGTCAGGAGTGAGGAGTGAGGAGGGTGAGCGGCGGGATCTCGCAGCCGGCCGCGATCTCGACCCCGTCGAGCACGGCGTGGGCGCCGATCCTCGCCCCGGCGCCGACCCGCGTTCCGCCGCGCAGCACCACGCCGGGCTCGAGCACTGCATCCGGCGCGACCGCGCAGCCCGGCTCGACCCAGGTCGTGGTCGGGTCGAGGACGGTTACGCCGCTCGCCATCAGTCCATCGAGGACTCGCCGGTTGAGGATCCGGGCCACCGTTGCGAGATCCGCGCGGGTGTTGATGCCGAGCATCTCCTCGGAATCGTCGAGCCGGACTCCGGCCACGGTCAGACCGACGCCTCGCAGTGCGGCGACGACATCCGTGAGGTAGTACTCGGCCTGGTCGTTGTCCGGCCGGAGCCGCGCCAGGGCCTCCTCGATCGGGCCGCGGCGAAATGCGTAGACCCCGGCGTTGACCTCGCGCACGGCGAGGGCGGTTGGATCGGCGTCACGCGCCTCGACGATCGCGGTGACCGCGCCGTCGCCGTCGCGCAGCACGCGCCCATAGCTGCCCGGCGGCTCGAGAGTTGCGGTCAAGAGCGCGGCAGCCGCACCGCCGTCGACCCTGGCCCGGAGCCTCTCGAGGGAGGCTGCGGCAAGCAGCGGGACGTCCCCCGAGAGCACCATGAGCCCGCCGTCGGGCTCCGGCGGCAGCGCGGCCACGGCTGTGCGGACGGCGTCGCCGGTACCGAGCTGCGGCTCCTGGACGGTGGTCCGGACGCCGCGTGCCTCGACATGCCCCGCGACCTCCTGCGCCCCGTGGCCGACCACCACCACGATCCGGTCGGTCGGCGCGGTCGCCAGCGCGAGATCGAGCACGTGGTCGATGACTGGCCGGCCGGCCAGCTCGTGGAGGACCTTGGGCTGCTGTGATCGCATCCGCGTGCCCTTGCCCGCGGCGAGCACGGCCACCGACCAGCTCACGGCGTCATCTCCGAGACGTGGGCCACGGCGGCGGCGAGCGCGCCCCGGTCATGCCGCACCAGGCCGTCCTCGGTCTCGATGAGCATCGCCCACGGCAGCAGCCGGCCCGGCCCGGTCCACGGCTCGTCGCTCGCGACCACAAGCGGCTCCTGGGACTCGGCGGCGTAGCGCTGCCGCGCGGTCTCGGTCGGCGGCACGGTGTTGGCGAGGATGAGGTCGGGAGCCACGCCGGGAGCGTGCCGGCTCAGGGCTTCGACGTGGTCCTCAAGCGACATTCCGACCGTCTCGCGGGCCTGGGTCATGAGATTGGCAATGTAGACCAGTGGACCGCGCCGGCGCAGCAGCGCCTCGACCACCCCGGGAACGAGCAGGTTCGGCACCAGCGAGGTGTAGAGCGAGCCCGGACCGAGCAGCACGAGGTCGGCGCTGCGGATGGCGGTCACCGCCTCGGCGACCGCAGGCGGGTCGGCGGGCTCGAGCACAACCTCCACCGGCGGACCCAGTGCGGTGATCTCGCGCTCGCCCTCGAGCCGGCGCCCGGAGGCGTCCCGCCCGACGAGGTGGACGTTGGCTGAGGTCGCCGGCAGAATCGTGCCCCGGACCTTCAGCACCTCGGCCGAGAGTCGCGCCGCGAGTGCGAAGTCTCCGCTCATCTCCATGAGGGCGGCGAGCAGCAGGTTGCCGAGGCAGTGGCCGCCGAGCGCACCCTCTCCTGGGAAACGGAACGCGAACAGGCGAGACAGAAGCTCGTCGTCCTCGGCCAGCGCGACGAGGCAGTGGCGCAGATCGCCGACAGCGGGGATGTCGAACTCCTCGCGCAGCCGGCCCGTGGATCCGCCGTCGTCGGACACGGTCACCACTGCGGCCAGATGCTCGATCGGCAGGTGCTTGATGCCGAGCAGCAGGGAGGCGAGGCCGGTCCCCCCACCGAGGGCGACGATGCGGAACCCGGCCCTCATCACGCGTCCTCGCAGCTCACCGCGAGCGCCGCAGTCCCACGGACGCCTGAGCCGTGCCCGGAGGGGACGGCCGACTCGGGGGAGTCGTCGCCGGGAAAGCTGAGAGCGCTGTCACAGTTCATGCGGCTCGTCGTTCCTTCCTTTGGGTCATCCTCCAGCCAGATCACGATGCGCGCAGCCCATCTGAGGAGGCCGGGGGGTGCAGGTCCACGGCGCCGCTTCGAGCACCGACCGCCACAACGGGCCTGTGCCCCCCGGACTCCTAGCGTCGGCGCAGCTCGTACAGGACCTGCTTGGCCACGGCCTTCAGGGTCTCGAACACCCCGATGCCCGTGGTCGCCACTGCTTCGAAGGTCGGCTCGCCCTTGAAGTTGAGCAGGCGGTACAGGGTCTCGACGGCCACCGCGGAGGGCAGATCACGCTTGTTGAGCTGCAGCACGTACGGGATGGTCTTGACGTCGAAGCCGTTCTCGCGCAGGTTCTCGCCGAGGTTGCGCAACGACTCGATGTTGGCATCGGTGCGGGCCTCCTGGGAGTCGGCGACGAACACCACCCCGTCGACGCCCTTGAGGATCAGCCTGCGGCTGGCGTCGTAGAACACCTGACCGGGAACGGTATAGAGGTGGAAGCGGGTCTTGAAGCCGCGCACCGAGCCGAGGTCGAGGGGGAGGAAGTCGAAGAACAGGGTCCGGTCGGTCTCGGTCGCGAGCGAGATCAGCTTGC
>CAZQYU010000474.1:0-2707 GCA_964597585.1 uncultured Thermoanaerobaculia bacterium | reverse complement strand
CGCGCGTGATCCTGTCGAAGCGCCTCGCCGAGCGCATGGTCGCCGCTCTCGCCGAATCGCCCCACCTCGAGCTCGTCGCCCACGACCCACGCGAGATCGACTACGCCGAGCTCGCCTTCGAGTTCCGCGCTTTCGACCGCAAGGACGCCGGGGAGGTTCGCCACCTGATCGAAACCGACCTGCCCGGGGAGATCCGCCTCGAGGGCTACCACATCGACGAGAAGATCGACAAGGACGCAGAAGGCGTCGAGCTCTACTCGCCGGTCCACGACTACATCCTGAGCGGAAAAGGGACCTACGTGGGACCCTTCGACCGGATTCTCGAGATGGCTCACCGGCTCGACGAGCAGGACTTCGTCCACCCCAAGAAGGTCCACCTCCACTCCAGCCGATGAGAGCGATCTGCCTGCTCTCCGACTTCGGGCTGGAGGACCACTACGTCGGCGCGATGCACGCGGTGTGCGAGCGCGATGCGCCCGGCGCGCCGCGCCTCGATCTCGGCCACGGGGTGCCCGCAGGCGACGTCTGGACCGGCTGCTTCTTCGTCCGCTCCACCTGGCCACACCTCCCGGAGGCGGCGGTGGTGCTTGGGGTCGTCGACCCGGGGGTGGGAACCGCACGGCGGGCGGTTGCCGCCGCGGTCGGCGACCGCTGGCTGGTGGCACCGGACAATGGGCTCGCCGCCGCGGTCGGCCCGGCCGAGCGCGTCATCCAGCTCGATGCCGCCAGCATGGGACTCGCGGTGCCCAGCGCGACCTTCCACGGCCGCGACCTGTTCGCGCCAGCCGCTGCCCGGCTGGCGCGCGGCGACGACCCGTCGCAGCTCGGCAGCGAGTGTCCGACCGACGAGCTGATCTCGTGCCCACTGCCCGAGCCGACCGCCGTGCGCGGTCGATTGCACGGCGTTGTCCTCCACGTCGACCGCTTCGGCAACGTCATCACCAACCTCCCGGCTTCGGCCGCAGGTCCGGGAACCGCTCTCGACTGCGGCTCGACACGCGTACGCGATCGGGCCGCGACCTACGGCGAGGCGCCCACCGCTCGGCCAGTCTTCATGGCCGGCTCCTCGGGTCTGCTCGAGCTCGCGGTGCGCGACGGCTCGGCCGCCGAACGGCTGACCCTGAAACGCGGCGACGAGATCGTGCTGGCACCCGCGGAGACCATGTGACGCCAAGCCTCGACGACGTGCTCGCAGCCGCGCAGCGGATCGAGCCTCACGTCCACCGCACGCCGGTCGCCACCTGCGAGACTCTCGACCGCATGGCCGGTGCGCGGCTCCTGCTCAAGTGTGAGAACCTCCAGAAAGCCGGCGCCTTCAAGGCCCGTGGCGCGACCAACGCCGTGTTCGCCCTCGACAAGGCGAGTGCGAGTCGCGGCGTCTGTACCCACTCCTCCGGCAACCACGCTGCGGCACTGGCCCGGGCTGCGGCACTGCGCGGGATCCCGGCCCTCATCGTGATGCCGTCGACGGCGCCGCGGGTCAAGGTCGCCGCGGTCGAGGCCTACGGCGGCCGGATCACCTTCTGTGAGCCCACCCTCGCTGCCCGCGAGTCCACGCTCGAGGCGATCGTCGCCTCGACCGGTGCGACCTTCGTCCACCCCTACGACGAGCCGCTGGTGGTCGCCGGACAGGGAACATGTGCCCTTGAGCTGCTCGAGCAGGCGCCCGACCTCGATGTCGTCATGACCCCGGTCGGCGGCGGCGGTCTCGCGAGCGGCACCTGCATCACCCTTGCCGCGCGCGCGGCCGGGGTCCGCTTCGTCGGCGCGGAGCCGGCCTCGGCGGACGACGCCCGCCGTTCGCTCGAGCTCGGCCGGCTGGTGCCCTCCGAGGACCCGGTGACCGTCGCCGACGGTCTGCGCACGGCGCTCAGCCGGCTCACCTTCGGCATCCTCTCGCGCCACGCCGAGGCGATCCTGACCGCGAGCGAGGACCAGATCATCGCCGCGACCCGGCTGCTGTGGGAGCGCGCCAAGCTCGTCGTCGAGCCCTCCGGGGCGGTCCCCCTGGCCACAGTCCTCGCCCACCGCGAACGCTTCGCGGGACTCAGTGTCGGCATCGTGCTGTCCGGCGGCAATGTCGACCTCGACCGGCTGCCCTGGCCGGCGCACTGACGCCCCGAGACAACGACCTCCCCCCGGCCATGCATCTCAAGGGAGGTTGACGGTGCATCTGCGCAAGGTAGGATGGCGCCACATCGTTGCTTGGACGAGGTGCTCATGATGAAGACTCCTGGCTGTCTGTTTCCATGAACGAAATGCTCACCGGCCACACGACGCGGCGCTTTGGGACCCGTGACGACCTCTCCTCGACCGAGAGAGCAACGGACCGAATGGCCGCAGGACGCGACCCACACCGCGTCCGCCCGCGCCTCAGTCGACCGATCCGCACCCTGCGGACCTGCTGGAGCCTCGCGGCGACCCTCCTGCTGGCCGCGACTGCGAACAGCCAGCACCTCACCACCGGCTCGATCGCCGGGCGCGTGCTCGGCGAGGAGGGGCGTCCCCTCGCCGGCGCGACTGTGGTCGTGACCTCCCCGCAGGGTGCGACGACCCTGGCCACCGACGTCGCCGGCCGATTCCTCGTCCCCTATGTCGCCCCCGGCTCGTGCGTCGTCCGTGCGGAGATGCCCGGGTACCGTGCGGCGGAGCGCCGCGACCTGGACGTCCGGCTCGGACAGCGCATCGAGCTCGAGATCACCCTCGC
>CAZQYU010000473.1:0-2722 GCA_964597585.1 uncultured Thermoanaerobaculia bacterium | reverse complement strand
GGATCGACCTCGACAACCACCTCGGCGACGCCCTTCTCGATCGGCTCCCGCCGGATCGAGACGACCTTCGCGTCGGGATATCCTTCGCGGTCGAGCAGCCTCTCGACGCGGGCTCTCGTCGCCGGGACGGCATCCTCGAGTGAGGCAAGCTCGGCCGGACTGCCGAGGATCGACGACACGAAGTCCGCCGCTCCGGGAGGCAGCCCCTCCACCCGTGGACCGGTCAGCTTCAGCTTCGGGCCCTCGTCGACCTGCACGACGACCAGATCGCCATCCCGAAGGACACCGACCCGCGCATCGGGATGCTCCGTTGCCGCCAGCCTCCGCTCCAAGTCACCCTTCATGGTCTGAAGAGCGGTCTTCTCGAGCGGCGGTGGGAGGTAGAGGGCTTCGACCTCGCGGCGCCACGCCGTCTTGACCTTGTCACCCCGGAACTCGAAGGCCTGGCGCGGGCCTGGCTCCGCGCGGAAGGTCAGCGCACGACGGCGCTCGTCCGTCGATGCCTCACCATCGACGACCGCCGCGTAGTAGCCCTCCTCGGCCAGCGCCCGCTCGAGCCTCAGCTCGCCGACGAAGACCAGGAACGGGTCGAACGGCTGTCCCGGGGTGACTCCGACGGCACGGCGCAGCCGCCGCTTCGACAGCGGCCACGGGCCCTCGAGATTGACCTTGCGGACGATCGGACCCTCGCCCGCCTCGGGCGACCCGCCCCACGACGCGCGCTCGATCGCCGCCCAGCCCCACTGCTCGTTGGTCGAGGAGAACCCCTGCAGGGCGAGCCCGGGCAGCTGACGCAGATTCCACAGCTGAAGCAGCGTGGTGGTGTCCTGCGGCTGGCGCAGGTCGGTGGTGAAGAACAGGGCCAGGTGCCGCCCGATGCTCTGGCCGATCGAGAACCGGGTGGCCGGCGGCTTCTCGGTCTCGACCGCGATGTCTGCCGGCTCCAGCGCCTCGTTGTTCAGTCCCAACACCGAGGTCACGCCCTGCGCGAGACCGAGCCGCGCAAGATCATCCCAGGTCGCACCGCCGCCACCCGCACCGAACGTCGTCCCCGTCTCGGGCACCAGGTCCACCTGCGGTTCCGCTCCCGGCTCGCCGGTGAGCTCGATCGTCCCCCGCTGCAGCTTCACCGCCTGGCCGCCGACGGTGAGCACACCGCCGGGCGCGATCTTGACCTCGCCGACCACCCGGGGCTCGGCAGCGGTCCCGGTGATCGACAGCACCGACCAACCGAGGTCGAACTTGCCGAGGTTGTTGCTGACCTGGATGCCTCCCCGGCCGCGCACGTCAATGTCGAGTAGGATGCCGAACAGCGGGTCGTCCGCAGCCAGCGGCGCCGTGCCCTCGCCCGCGATCAGGTCCGCGAGGCTGACCGGGGCGTCCCACATGCCGCCGTCGAGGACCAGCTCGCCCTCGACCAACGCCAGACCCCTGCTTGTCGGACCGACCGAAAGGTCGCCGCTCCACCGCGAGATGATCTGCCCGGGCAGGAGAAAGACCACGTCCTTGAGCTCGAAGACGATACCCTGACCACTTGCAGGGTCCCACCCCCCGCCGAAGGTGACCGTCCCGCGATTGACGCCGGCCGAGCCCTCCCGAATCGTGACCGCGCCGCCGCGAAGGTCGGCGATCAGGTTCAGGTCGCGGATCTCCACGGGCGGATCGCGCAAGACGATGGTGCCGTTGGGGTGCTTCACATGCACGCTTCCGATCGGCGCGTCCCACGGCCCCGCGAGCTCCACTGCGAGATGGAGAGGCTTCGTCCCGCGCAATGGTACCGGCAACAACGACAGCAGCTCCGGAGCCAGCTCAGCCTCGAGCGAGGCCCGGAGGTCCTTGGCCGCGAGGTCCACCCGACCGGCGGCGTCGATTCGGCTCCGCGGTCCGACAAGCTCGACCGGCTCGAGGTCGACCACGGACCCGTCAAGGGTCATCACCACCGTCTGCTTGGCCTTGAGATCAATGTTGGCGCCGGTGATCTCGAGCGACTCGAGGCGGACCTCGAGCGCGCGGTCGGCGGGGTCGGCAGGCGACCAGCGCCCGTCCGCGGCAAGGTCGAAGGTCGCTCGGGCGGGCATTTCAGGCTGACCCAGGGCCGCGAGCAGCTGAGAGGTGTCCATTCCCTGGCCTCGGACGCGGGCCTGGACCGCTCCGCCCGGCGCGTCGGGCCACAGCCACGACGGCCGCGGAAAGTCGCCAAGCGGCGCTACCACGCGCAGATCGAGCGGGCCCGGAGCCGCTTCGACCCGGGTGGTCGCCAGCATGATCACCCCACCCGCCATGCCGCCGGTCAGCGCGACATGCTCCACCGCCGGGCTTGCTGCAGTGCTGTGCCACTCGGCGCTGAGCTCGGCCTCCGGGCGCGCGGTCGAGCCCGTCACCCGCAAGCTGCCGTCGAGCCGGCCCGTCAGGGCCTCCGGAAGCTCGGCGATCAGGTCGGCCGGCTCGATCCCTTTCCATCCGAGAGTGAGCTCGAGCGGGCCGTCGAGATCCTCTACCGATGCGGAGCCGGCGGCGTGCACCTCTCCCCCGGCAAGCCGAACCGCAGCGGAAGTGACCGTGACACGCTGTGGGGTCGCGGTCGCTTCGAGCTCGGCCTCGTCGACCACCCACCGGTCGATCGCCAACTGTTTCCCCGACGCTGAGACCTCGGCCTGCCAGCCGTCCGCCGTGAGGTTGAACGTCCCTCGTGCCGTCACTGCCCCCGCGAGAGCCGGCAGGT
>CAZQYU010000472.1:0-2731 GCA_964597585.1 uncultured Thermoanaerobaculia bacterium | reverse complement strand
CGTCGCCGAGTGTCTTTCGCCGAAGGGCGAGCGAGCGGCGCAGCGCGGCCTCCGCATTGACCACGTCGCCGCGTGCGTGGAGCACCAGGCCGAGGCCGTTCAGGGCCTCCGCTACGTAGGGATGGTCGGGCCCGAGAAGACGCTCGCGCATGGCGAGTGCCTCGCGGTACTCGCGCTCGGCGGCGGCGAGATCGCCCGCGCGGTAGTCGAGCGCGCCCAGGGAGTCGAGGGTGGTGGCGATCTCCGGGTGGTCGCCCGCCCACGCCTGGTGCTGAATCGCGAGAGCCTCTTCGAGCAGGGGACGGGCACCGACGTAGTTGCCCCGAGCTCGCTGCAGGCCGGCCAGGTTGACCAGGGTCTGTGCGACCGCGGTGCGGGGGACATCGGGGCTGTCTCGACGGATCTTGAGCGCTTGCCGATAGAGGCTCTCGGCCGCTTCATAGTGCCCCCGTGAGTGCTCGAGCACCGCCATCAAGTGGAGCGTGTCCGCGACCAGCGGATGGTCGTGGCCGTGGGCCGCGATCCGCAACGCGAGGGCCTCGTCGAGCGATACCGCCGAGCCGTCGTAGTCGCCGCGCGCATGCTGCACCGCGGCGAGGTGGGCGAGCGACGCGGCGAGATCGTCGTCATCGGGCTCGGGCTTGGCCCGGCGCTGGGAGAGGGCCGCCTCGAGCAGCTCCTGGGCGCGAGGGTAGAGGCCGAGGTTGGCGTAGACCTGGCCCATGACGTCCATCATCGCGGCCGCCGCCTCGGGCTCGTCGTGAAGCTCCTCGGTGATCCGGGCGGCGCCCCGGTCGAGGATCTCGCGCGCGGTCACGGTGGAGCCGCGCGCTTGTCCCGGGTCGGAGACCTTGAAGACGTCGATCAGAAAGTGCGACACGCGCTCGGCGCGGGAGCGCTCGCGGTCGGCCCGGTGGAGCGCGCGGCCGAGTCGGCCGGCCTGTACCGCGAAGGTCACCGCGGCCGCAATGATCAGCAGGACGGCTGCCGCAGCCGCGCCGAACGCGGTGCGGTGGCGACGGACGTGCTTGGCGGCGCGGTAGAACGTGCTGCCGCGACGGGCCACGACAGGAAGCCCCTCCAGGTACAGGCGCAGGTCTTCGGCGAGGTGGGCCACCGAGGAGTGGCGACGCTCGGGCTCCTTGCGCAGCGCCCTGAGCACGATCGCGTCGAGGTCGCCGCGCAGCCGGCGGTGGAGGCGTTCCGGCGCCAGGCCCGACGGCAGCCGGGCTTCCCCGTCGTGATCGGCGGCCCGCCGTGCGGCGGTGCTCGGCCGTTCGGGCTCGTCCTCACACACGGCACGGGCGAGGTCGTGCGGAAGCGAGGAGGTCGTGCGATAGGGCCGGCGACCGGTGAGCAGCCGGTAGAGGAGCACGCCGAGCGAGTACTGGTCGCTGGCGGTGCCCGCCGACTCTCCGCGAACCTGCTCGGGGCTGGCGTACTCCGGTGTCATCAGGTGGACGGCGGTCCGGGTCGTGTCGCCGTCCTCCTCGTCGTCCGACTCGAGCAGCTTGGCGATGCCGAAGTCGAGCAGCTTGGGCACGCCATCGGCGCCCACCAGGATGTTGCCCGGCTTGAGGTCACGGTGGACCACGAGCCGCTGATGGGCGAAGTGGACCGCGGCGCAGACCAGGCGGAAGAGCTCGAGACGGCGCTCGAGCGGGAGGGCACCGGCGTCGCAGTGGCGGTCGATGGGCTCGCCCTCGACGTACTCCATCACCAGGTACGGCTGGCCTCCCGCGTCGGTGCCGACGTCGAACAGGCGAGCGATGCTCGGGTGGACGAGGGTCGCGGCGATCTGGCGTTCCTGGCGGAAGCGCCGGATCAGCTCCGGTGTGCGCAGGTCCGGCCGGACGGTCTTGAGCGCGACCAGGCGGTCGATCTCGCCGTCCGCCCGCCGCGCGAGGTAGACGGCGCCCATGCCGCCCTCACCGAGGACGCGGACGATCTCGTAGGGTCCGATGCGGTCCGGTGGCGGCTGCTCAGCCGGAGCGTCCTCGAGCGCGGTCTCCAGGAGGGCGTTCGCCGCGACGGCGACCGGCTCGTCGAGAATGCCCCCCGGTGCCTCGTGGGCGGCGAGCAGCGCGGCGACCTCCTGGCGGAGGACAATGTCGTCGCACGCCGTCTCCAGCCACTCCGACCGTTCCTGAACTGGGCGTTCGAGAGCCTGGTGGAACAGGTCCCAGGTGTGCTGCCAGCGGTCAGCCGACACGATGTCCCCCGGACGCCCCAATAGGGGTATCGAGCTGGTGACGCAGCCAGGCTCGGGCAGCGGTCCACTGGCGGTAGACGGTTCGTTCCGAGGTACCGAGGGCCTCGGCCGTCTCGGTCACGGTCAGGCCGGCGAAGTATCGCAGCATCACCACATCGGCCATGACCCTGTCGTGCTCGGCGAGGCGGTCGAGCGCCTGGTCGAGGGCGAGCAGGTCCTCCGAGCGCGGCGTGACGCTGGCGGCGGCGTCGTCGAGGGTGATGCGCTCCGCGCCGCCCCCGCGCTTGAGGCGGGCCACTCGACGCGCGCGCTCGACCAATATTCGTCGCATGGCCTGCGCTGCGGCGCCGAAAAAGTGAGCCCTGCTCTCCCACCTGACGCCGTCGCCCACGAGGCGCAGGTAGGCCTCGTGCACCAACGCGGTAGGCTGGAGGGTCTGGCCGGGGCGCTCTCGAGCCATCCGGGCGCGCGCGAGCACCTTGAGCTCCGAGTAGACCAGCGGCAGCAGGCGCTCCGCTG
>CAZQYU010000471.1:0-2739 GCA_964597585.1 uncultured Thermoanaerobaculia bacterium | reverse complement strand
GCTCGTTCGAGCTTGCGGATGCGCTTCCTCAGCGCCCGAGCTTCCTTCTTGCGCTTGAGCTCGGTGAGCAGGTCCTGCTGGCGGGACAGGGCCGGCAGCAGGCGCGGGTCGTCGGTGCCCCAGGCCGCCTCCTGGTCGGCGATGAGCGCGGCGTTGGCATCCGCGGCGGCCGTCGTGTCGCCAGAGGCGACCAGCAGCCCGACAAGGTCCACGCGGGCGCGGCGGGAAGCGTCACTGCCCGGCGGCGCCAGCTCGAGCAGCCTGCGCTCGGCGGCCGCGGCGTCGGCCGCGCGGCCGCGCCGGGCCTCGACCAGCACCATCCGCTGGAGCGTCGCCTGGACCTCGGGCGAGGTCGGCCCGAACCGAGTTTCCTGAAGGGCCAGCAGCACGGTGAGGGCCTCGGCGGCCCGGGTCAGCTCGGGGCTGTCGGCGCCGCCCGCGAGCAGGTCGCCGGGGCGAAGGTCACCCTGGGGCATGATCTGCCAGGCGGCGTCGGCGAGCGTCTGCCGAGCGGCGAGCTGGGTGTCGGCGTCGGGGTGGCCAGTGAGAGCTGCCTGGGCGAGGCGGACCGCGATGTCGGTGCGCCCGGCGGCAAGCGCGGCGGCAGCGCCGTCGGCGAGGACCTTCGGCCCATTGCCGCCGTCCTCGGCGCGCAGCTTCGCCGCGGTTTCGAGCAGGCTCGCGGCCTTTGCCGCGTCGCCCGAGCTGATCTCGAGGTTCGCCAGCCCTTCGAGGGCGTCGGCTTTCTCCCCGGGCGTCAGGGTGCGGTCGGCATTGAGCAGTGCGACCGCCCGGCGCTTGAAGCCGAGCGCCTGCTCGGGGTTGCCGAGCAGCACCTGCTGACGGGAGAGCAGGTCGAGGACCATGCGGTACTGGCGCGGGTCGGCTTTTCCGGTGACAGTCGCGATGCGGTCGTAGCGGCGGAGGCTGGCCTCTGCGGTGGGGCTGTCGCCGGCGGCCAGGGCGGTGCGCGCCAGCGCCGCCAGCGGCTCGAGCAGGCCGGGGTCGTCGGGGCCGAGCCGTGCCTCGCGGGCTGCGACCTCGAGCTGGTACAGCGGCTGCGCCTGGTCGAGCCGGCCGAGGTTCTCGAGCAACCGCGCGAGCTCGTCGAGGCTGGTTTCGAGGCGCGGGTCGCCCTGCGGGAAGGTCTGGGCGATCTTGAGCGCCTCGCGCAGCTCGCTCTCCGCCCGGGTGTAGTCGCCGATGGCGAAGGCGTACTCACCGATCTCGCGGTGGTGGGACCAGCGCGGGTCGGGCTGACCGGCTGCAACGGCGCTGGCGGCAACGGCGAGGACGACGAGGACGGCGACGGTTCGGGTGAGGCGCATCTGCGGACCCTCCACGGTCGGGAATCTCAGCATGGCCCCTGCCCTGGACGCAACCGTTTGGATAAACCACCAAGACACCAAGAGAACCATGGTGACTCTCGAGATGGTGGCATTTCGTGGCTGGGTTGGCCTGGTTCAGCGAAGTGCACGCGGTGCGGGACGCTGGCAATGACCGTGTGAGGTCCCCGCCGCGTGCCCGGCGCGCGGCCCTGGCAGGAGGAGCGGGCAGGCGAAAGAGCCGCTCTCTCGCCTGCCCGCTCCTCCTGCCAGGGGCGGCTGCTGAAGGCAGCCGCCGGGACCTGCGAGACCGCTCTTGCGCCCTTGCGATGGCTTGGTGTCTTTGTGTCTTCGTGGTTCAACGTCCGACCGCATAGGCGAGGAGGAGCTGGGCGGCGGAGTAGGCGGGCAGGCCGAGCACCCGGTTGACCAGGCCGGGCGCTACGAAGCGGTCGCGGGCGACGGCGACATCGGAGAGCCAGAACAGGACAGCTGCGAGCCCGACCCACCACGGAAGGCCGCGGCCGGCGACCGCGATCCCGCCCCATGCCATCGCCGTGATGACGACCACGTAGGCCGCCACCGGCAGGCGCATCCGACCGAGGTGCGGCCACAGCCACCGCGCCACCGCTGCGGCGACCAGCACCAGCGGCGCCAGGATCAGGAGCGGCCAACGCGGGACCGGCAGCGCGATCTGGAAGGCGCCGAGGTAGGCGAGGTGGCCGGCGAGGAAGGCGAGCAAGCCGAGGACAAAGGTCCGGCGCGGGATCAGCAGGAGGTCGCCAACGGCGCCGAGCACGAGCCCGGCGACCAACCACAGGTCGAGGGGTGAGCCGGGGTGCATCCTGGTCAGGCCGACGACGACGAACACCAGGCACGCTGCGGGCTTGGCGAGCCACACCAAGCGGAGATCGTCGCGCGCCCGTGCCAGGATCTGGAGCGCGACGAAGAGCGCCAAGAGGATGGCTGGGAGGACCGCATGGAGCACTGTCCGAGAGTAGCCGATTTCGGTCCCGCCACGGAACTTCGACGCGGGCCGTCGGTCTACACTGGGTGGTACCAGATTGGACTGTCCGAGGAGGCCTCCTATGCGCGCCCGCACCGCAGCGCTTCTCATTGCCGCATCCGTTCTCGCCCTCGCCGCGTCCCCTCCTTCGCGGCCGCCCACCTCGCCGACCCCGGCGGCCGAGGCCGAGGAGGCCGATGTGACGCCCACCTGGGGTGAGGTCGAGCGGCTCGAGCACGACCAGCGCTACCAGGCCGCCCTCGATATGGTGCTCACACTGGGTCAGCGGGCCGAGGCCGCTGGCGCGGTCGACGACTGGACCCGCGCGCTGGTCGAGCAGACCAAGCTACGCGCCGCGCTCGGCGAGATCGAGACGGCGGTGCGCGAGCTGCGAGCGGCGAAGTGGCC
>CAZQYU010000470.1:0-2756 GCA_964597585.1 uncultured Thermoanaerobaculia bacterium | reverse complement strand
TCGATGGCTCGGCCCAGGATCCGATCTACGCCCTGGTGCCGCCCGTTCCGGCCGGTACCTGACTGAGCGGCGTGGCTGCGTACGACCCGCCGCCGGCAACGGGTGGCCAGGCTCAGGGAGCATAAGCCGGCTCCCTGGCACGCCGACGCGTGACACCGTTCCCATGCTGCCCGGTCTGCCCTACACTGAGCTCATGCCGCCACGCGACCAGGCCTTCGTGGACGCCGTCGCGTCGTTGACCGCCGATGCCCAACTGGTCTACCTGTTCGGGTCGTGCGGTACGGCGCACGAACGCCCGGACAGCGACCTGGACGTCGCGGTGCTGTGCTCCGGGCCGTTGAGCCCAGAGGCGCGCAGGAACCTCGTTGCGCGGCTCGAGCGGGCCACCGGCCGGACGGTGGACCTCGTCGATCTCGCCACCGCCGACCCCATCATCCGCCGCCAGGTCATCGCCTCCGGTTCACTGGTCCGCTGCGGCGATCCCGCGGTGCGGGCGGCGTTCGAAATGAAGACGCTCTCGGAGTACCTCGACCTCAAGATCGATCGGCGCGCTGCCGAGCGGCAGCTGGTGGAGTCGTTCTCGTGAGCGGGTCGGTCGAGTTCGACGAGGACGTGGTCCTCGCGAAGGCTTCGACGGTCAGAGCCTGCCTGGCGACGATCCGAGACCTGGAGTCCCCGGGCCGAGCAGACCTCGAGACATGGATGCGTCGCGACCTCGAGACGCTCAACATCCAGCGAGCCGCCCAGGCGTGCCTCGACCTTGCCCACCACCTGATCGCCGTCAACGGCTGGGAGCTACCTCGCGACGCCGGCCACGCCATGTCCATCCTGGCTCGCCACGACGTGGTGGGCCGCGGCCTCGAGGGTCGGATGCGCGCAGTCCAGGGTTTCCGGAACGTCGCAGTTCACCGGTACACGGAGATTGACGTGGAGATTCTGGCGGCCATCGTCGCCCGTCACCTTGACGATCTCGAGAAGTTCACCGCAGCCGTCGTCGCGGTGACGGTCGGCGCCGCCCGTCAGTGACCGTGCCCGTTCCTGCCAGGTAACACGGCCTGACAACTTCGCCGTCACCGATGTTTGAGGGGCTCTCGCTGAGCGCATGTCAGCGGACTCCGGGCGGACCGCGCGGTGGAGGGGCCGGGAGAGCGGGCGGGGAGCCGGGCCGATGGGGCCTCTGATCCGACGGAGCAGGGCCCTGGCGTTGATAGACTGAATACCGATTCACTTCGGCGACGGGAGGTCCCGATGCTGACGGATTCCACCCTCAATCGCGAGATTCTCGAGGTGCGCGACGCGATGCGTGAGCTCGCCGCCTCGGTGCCGCGGCAGCTCCTGCTCGACATGGACGCGGACAGGGCGCCGTTCCCGCGCGAGTTCCTCGAGGAGGCCGGGCGGCGGCGCCTGCTCGGGCTGCGGTTCGATCCGCGCTGGGGCGGCCGCGGTCTGCCCTGGACGGTCGAGATGCACGCCCTCGAGGAGATCGGCGTGCTCGGCACCGCGCTGCCCTGCCTGTGGTCGCTGGTGTCCATCGTCGGCGAGGCGATCCAGGTCTTCGGCACTGACGAGCAGAAGCAGCGCTTTCTGGCGCCGATGATCCGCGGCGAGCTGCCGGTCGCCGAGGGGCTCACCGAGCCGCGCGGCGGGTCCGACTTCTTCGGCGCCACCACGGTCGCCCGCCGCGACGGCGACGTCTTCCGCCTCACCGGCCAGAAGCGCTTCGTGGTCGGGGCCGAGGGCGCGGACCTGATCCTGGTCTACGGCCGGGTCGAGGAGATCGACGACCCGAAGCGCGCGATGACCGCCTTCCTGGTCGAGCGCGGGCCGGGGGTCGAGGTGCACCATGTCTACGGCCTGATGGGCAACCGGGGTAGCGGCACCGGCCGGCTGGTGTTCAAGGACGCCGTCGTGCCGATGACCAACGTGCTCGGCGGCGAGAAGGGGATCGGGCGCGGCACCGAGGTCTTCCACCGCATGATGGTGCCGGAGCGGCTCACCTCGGCCGGAGGCGCCATCGGCATGGGACGGGCCGCGATCGAGATCGCCGCCCGGTACGCCGACCGCCGCCATGCCTTTGGCGAGAGGATCCGCCGCTTCGAGGGGGTCAGCTTCAAGGTCGCCGAGAGCCTGACCCTGCTCGACGCGGCCCGCGCCCTGAACCACGGTGCGGCGCGAGCCGCGGACGCCGAGCCCGACGCGGGAGTCGTGCGGCGGCTGGTGTCGGAGGCGAAGAAGTTCGCCACTGAGTCCGCCTGGACGGTGATCAACCACGCGATGCAGATCCTCGGCGGCATCGGCTACACCGACATCTACCCGGTGGAGCGGCTGCTGCGCGACTGCCGCCTGATCACGATCTGGACCGGCACCAACGAGATCATGAGCCTGGTGATCCAGCACGAGTTCTACCGGCAGTTCCTGAAGGACGGGACGAGGGGTCGCGACGTGGAGGCCGACGCAGCGGGCGCCGACCACGAGGAGGAGAAGATATACCAGTAGGCCGCGTGTCTCCGGGTCAGGCGCTGCGCAGACCCCGGACCAGCGAGAGCGCGGCGGTGCCGAGCGCGAACAGCCCCCCGACGGCGTAGGCGTAGCGCAGTCCGGTGAGGTAGACGGCCGCCTCTCCGCCCGACAGGGGCCCGCCGCGGAGCAGGGCTGGCGGAACTGACGCGTACAGGACCGCGCCGCCGGCCGCCACGCCCAGCACCATGCCGACGGTGCGCATGGTGCCGAGCAGGCTGGAGGCGACGCCGAGGTGC
>CAZQYU010000469.1:0-2760 GCA_964597585.1 uncultured Thermoanaerobaculia bacterium | reverse complement strand
TCCACCCGTTCCCATCCCGAACACGGAAGTTAAGCTCTCCAGCGCCGAAGATACTTGGGGGGCAACTCCCTGGGAAAATAGGTCGTCGCCGGGATATTTCCTTTTCCAACCCACCCGCGGTCTATGCTTGCGCCGTGGATCGGATCTGCCCATTGCTGGCGCTCGCCGCTGACCTTCGCACCGCCGTCGACGGCTACGATCCCGATCACCGCTGCACAGCCGGCAACCCTGCCATCGCCCTGGATCGCGCCATGCAGCAGCGGCTCTGCCTGCACGAGGCGTATCTCGAGTGCCCGCGCTACCGTGACTGGACTGCGGCACGCAGCATTCCGCCGGGCGTTCCGCGCCCGGCACCGGACGCGACCTTTGTCCGCACGCGGCTCATCGTGGAGCCGGATTCTGGGTGGCACGGGGGAGCGGTCGCGATGCGACCGGCCCGACGTCCAGGGCGCGTGATCGTGGGCGGAGCGGCGGCCGTGCTCGCCGTGGGCTCCATCGCGGCCGCCGGGGCGAGTACGCAGGGATTTGGCCTGTTGGGGCCGGCCAGCCCGTCGCCGACACCCGCACCGACCGCGACGCCGACCCCGATTCCGACGGCCAGCCCGTCGCCGACACCCGCACCGACCGCGACGCCGACACCCGCACCGACCGCGACGCCTACCCCGGTTTCGAAGACTCCCACCCCGAAGCCGACGGTACGCACCTACCGGGTGCAGAGCGGGGATACTCTCTCGTCCATTGCCCAACGGTTTGGGGTCAGCCTTCAGGCGCTGATCGCTGCGAACAACCTGCCCGATCCGAACAACCTGAGCATCGGCCAGGTGCTGATCATTCCCTGATCGACAGGGCGCACCCTCCAGCGCGCCTCAGAACGGAGGCTGGCAGGTCCGGCAGAAGGTGGTTGCCTCGCCCCCACCGATCTGCCGCAGCTCGTGGCCACAGCGCGGACATGGCTCACCGCCGCGCAGGTGCACCCTGAGGAACTCGCGGTGCTGCGTCTCGACGTGGGGTGGCACCAGCGTCCGCAGGCGCTCGACTGCGTTGCCGAGGACCTGGCGCATGGCGCGGTACAGGCGCTCCACATCCTCGTCGCGCAGTGTGCTCCGGCGACGGAAGGGTGCCAGGCGGGCCTCCCACAGGATCTCGTCGGAGTAGGCGTTGCCGATGCCCGCCACGAAGCGCGGATTGCGCAGCAGGGGCTTGAGCTCGCCGGGGTGGCGGCGGATCCGCCGCATGAACTCGGCGAGGGTCAGGGCCGGGTCGTCCGCATCGGGCCCCATCTCACTCCAGCCCGGGATGTCGTCGAGGCGGTCCGGCGCGACGAGGTAGAGCTTGCCCAGCATCTCGCGGTCGACGTATCGCAGCTCGGTGCCATCGGTGAAGCGCAGGCGGAGCCCCGTTCTCGCGCGCACGCGCTCGCGCGCATCGTCAAGGAGCCAGAACCTGCCGGCGAGCATCGGGTTGGCCGCCAGGACCCGCTCCGGACCGTCGCCGCGCAGGAATGGGATGAGAAGGAACTTGCCGCGGCGACTCGCGGCCCCAACCGAGGACCCCTCAAGGGCGGCCAGCGTGTCCGGGGTGGCACGTACGAGGATGGGGGTCGGTGTCGACACCTCCGCGACCACGCGCCCGGTCATGCGCCGGGAGAGCTCCTCGGCGACGACGGTCAGGTCCGGCAGCTCAGGCACGAAGGGACCCCATTGACCGTATGGTATGCTACGCCGGCTCTGCAGCAGACAACCTCATAACGCCGTGCGCGGTTCAGCGTCGAGCACAGCTCGAGGAAAAGAGGAGCACCAGTCAGAACAGACAGGCAGCCTTCTACCGATTTGAGCGTTCGAAACGCCCTCCGTGCATGGGAGGGCGTTTGTGCTGCAGGGACTTTGTTTGGACAGGAGCACAACACACTTGAGCGAAGAGACGAACCAGCCCGCGCCGAAGGACCCCGAGGCGGAGACGGCCGCGCCGCAGGACGTGGCTGAGGCAGCCGCACCGGAGACGCCGGCCGAAGAGCCGGCGGCGGTCGCGTCCGGCGACGAGACTGCGGCTGAGCCGGCGGCGGTCGATACGGCGGAGGCATCTGCCGCAGACGACGCAGGGGAGGACTCCACTCCCTCGGAACCCGCCCCGGCGGCCACCGAGGCCGAGGCGGAGGCGGAGCCGCCTGCCGCCACCCAGGAGCCTTCTCCCGGCGGCGACGCCGAGGGTACGGCTGCCGCGGCCCCCGCGGCAGATGCTCCAGCGGCGGAGGAGGCGGCCCCGGCGGCCGTCGCCGTGGATGCCCCGGAGGCTCCGGCATATGAGCCGACCACCATGGCGGAGCTGCTCGACATGCCCGACGTGGAGGTCAAGAGCCTCAAGCACGGGGACGTCGTCGAGGGCACTGTCGTGCGGATCGACCCGGATGAGATCCTGGTCGACTTCGGCGGCAAGAGCGAGGGTGTCGTCTCGAACCGTGAGCTTATCAGCCGGCGTGGTCGCGACAGCGATGAATCCCGGCCGGAGATCAAGATCGGCGACGAGGTCCTCGTCTACGTCCTCCAGCCGGAGTCTCCCGAGGGACATGCCGTCCTCTCGCTGCGTCGCGCGGGCCTCGAGCGCAAGTGGCGTGTCATGCAGGAGCGCTTCGACGCGGGCGAGATCGTGGAGGCCCGGGTCATCGACCACAACAAGGGCGGCCTGATCGTCGACCTCGGCGTGCGCGGCTTCGTGCCGATCAGCCAGATCGTCGACTTCCCGCGTCGACCGCAGAACGAGCAG
>CAZQYU010000468.1:0-2766 GCA_964597585.1 uncultured Thermoanaerobaculia bacterium | reverse complement strand
CGAGCGACCCCGACCCGAGTATCGACCAGTCGGGATGCAACGGCACCTTCCCGACTCTCACCATGCTCGGCGGCAAGTCGAACTGAGTCATTCTCGCCTTCGGTCGTTCCGACCTCCGGCGCGAACGAATCAACCGCCCGCCACGACGGCGGGCGGTTGGATTTTTTGGGGCATACGATCGCCGCGTCGGGCGCGGTTGGAACCGGACCACGGGCGAAGTCAAGCTCCGCCTGTCCGGGTGCTCCGTCGGTCCGCCGGCCCTTCTCACCTTCTCACTTCCTTACCTTCTCACCCTCCCGTGCCTCCCCCGCGCGGCGCAGGGCCCACGCCCACAGCACCGGGCCGGCAAGCTGGTTGAGCACCACCGACGCCACCACCAGCGCCGCGATCGCCTGACCGATCCCGGGTAGCTCGCGGGCCACCCGGGCGGCAAGGCCGAGCGATAGCCCGGCCTGGGCGACGAAACCCATCCACGCGTGGGCGACCACCGGACGAGGCGCTCGCATGAAGGCGGCCGGCGCGCGGGTGAAGACCCAGGTGGCGGCCAACCGCACCCCGCCGTAGGCAACGGCGGCAAAGCCGATCGTAGGCAGCGCGGCGAGGTCGAGGCCTGCGCCGACGAGGGCGAAGAAGATCACGTAGATCGGCGGCGACGAGCGCTCCAGGGCCTCGATGAAGCGCGCAGCCTCGCGAGGAAAGAGATTGCGCACGACAACCCCGGCGGCCATGCACACCACCAGGTGCTCGAGGCCGCCGCCGTGACCGAGCTCGATGGAGACCAGGGCCAGGAGCAGCACGGCGAGCTCGGCGTAGCCCCGCACGTAGCGCAGCCAGGCGCCGAGGAGCGCGCCGAGGACTGCGCCGACGCCGAGCGACGACAGGATCGCGAGGCCGATGTCCGCGAGCACCCCGAGGCCGAAGGGACCACCGCCGAGCCAGCCGCGAGCGAGGCTGTACACCAGGGTGAACAGGAGCAGGATCACGAGATCCTTGAGCACGGTCACGCCGAGCACGGTGTCGGTGAGAGGCCCGCGCGCACGCAGCTCCGTGATCACCGCGATGGTCGTCGCCGGCGAGTTGGCAAGGGCGATGACGCCCAGCAGCGCAGCGGCGGCCGCGAGCTCGGCCGCGCTCACCGGGCCGAGCACGGGCAGTGCCGCCAGCAGGGCGGCCATGGCGAGCGCCACGGCGAGCGGGATCGTGACGATCTGCGACGCCGTGATCGCAAGCACCGGGGCGAGCTGCGAGCGGCCCTCGCGGAGCCGGAACTCGCCGCCCGCGGTCAGTGCGATCAGCCCCAACGCGAGCTCCTCGAACAGGCGCAGCTGGCCGAGGTCCGGCCGCGTGACCAGGCCGAGCGCTGCCGGTCCCCCGACCATGCCGAATACCAGATACCCCGTCAGCCGGGGCAGGCGCCATCGTGCGGCGACCTCGCCGGCGCCGACGCCGCCGAGCAGCAGGCAGCCGAGGCCGAGCAGCGCCGAGCCCGCAGGATCGCCAATGCCGGAGGCGTCGGCGATCCCGCGCACGAGCCAGGCCAGCGCGGCGACGACGAGGAAGAACGCGGCTTTCATGTCGGCCCCCGCCCCCGGGAGGCGGCCGGGAAGAGCTCGCGGCGCGTCCACAGCACCGCCAGGCCGTGATTGACGAGCAGTGCCGTGACCGCGGCGGCGAGCACTCCCGGGTCGTCGACGACGGTGCCGACCAGGACCAGCGAGAACCCGAGGGCGAGCTCGCCCTGGGCGAGCAGGCCGCACCACGGTCGCTGGGCTGCGAGTGCCACACCGTGTCGTTGGGCGACCGCGGCGAGCACGCGACCCGCGACCATCAGCCCCGCCGCGCGCGCGGCGACCAGGACTGCGAGCGTCGGCCATGAAAACGCGACCTCGGTCCAGGACGCCCCCACCAGCACCAGCAGTGCCACCAGAAGGGGGGCGTCGAGCACATGGGCCACCTTGAGGATGCGGTGCGGCAGCATCGCTCGGTTGGCGAGCACCGCTCCTGCGACGGCGGCGGCGGGCAGGGCGGCGAGGCCGAGCACGGCCGCAGCGCCAGCGAGCACCGCGGCGATGCCGAACAGGAGTGCGAGCAACCGGATCCGGTCCGCCACCCCGCGGACCAGAACCACGAGCGTCCAACCGCACACGGCACCGACCGCGAACGGCAGCAGCGCCGCCTGCCAGCTCGGGACAGGCCCGCCCCGCGAGGCGGCGACCGTCCCCCAGGCTGCGGTCGCGACCCCGAGCAGGACCACCGCCGGCAGGCCCGAGGTCGCCGCGAGCATGCGCAGCAGGCGCGCGGCGGCGCGGTCGGACGGCGGCCGACCGCGCCCGACCGCCTCCAGGATGCCAGGCGAGGACACCATCGCGATCGCGCCGAGGCCCAGTGCGAGCGGAAGGTCGAGTGAGAACGCGAGCGCCGCGGCGGTGGCGGCCAGCCCGGGCAGCAACGGCAGACCGAGGCCGATGAACCGGTGCCAGGGCCTGAGGCGGGTGAGGATGCGGAGGTCGACCTGGAGGCCGAACACGAGCCCGATCCAGGTCAGGCCGAGCAGGACCACCGGCCTCAGGGCGGCGAGGACATCGGGCGGGAACAGCCCCAGTGCGCGGTCGCCGAGGAGGAAGCCGAGCACCAGGAACGGCAGCCGAGGGTAGGCGGGCGCGTGCCATCCGCGTCGCAGCAGCGCGCGCCGGCCCTCGGCGATGGCGGCCGCGAGCACGACCAGGACGAGGAAGGCGAGCGTGCCGCGCAGCATGACACCAGACT
>CAZQYU010000467.1:0-2773 GCA_964597585.1 uncultured Thermoanaerobaculia bacterium | reverse complement strand
CCAGGCCCGGCGCCGGCGAGACCCCGGCATTGCCGAGCACGAAGTAGCCGTTGGCATCCGTCGAAAGGCCGTCGAGGTCGAACGCGGCGTAGGAGACGTCGCCGTTACCGTTGAAGAGGACCACGACCATTCCGTCGAGCGGTGTGTTCCCCGCACCGCCGTCGTACAGCTCGATGAACTCGAGCGTGTCGGTCCCGGCGGTGTCCGCATCGACCTCATTGATCAGCACCGTTGGCGTCCCGCCGCCGCACGTCGCGGTGTGGCTGCCGAGCCCGTCGAAGGTGTCCTGGGGATAGCCGTCCCATTCGACCGCCGGGTCGAAGGCGTCGCCGGCGTCGGTGTCGCCGGCGCAGATCGAGCTCTTGCGCCGCAGGGTGTTGTTCTGGGTCGAGGTGTCGCCCGATCCCCACTCGCTGCCCGGATCGAAGCCGACCTGGCCGATCGCGTCGATCACGGTCGCCCCGGCGTCGCGGGTCAGCAGCACGGCGTCGTCACCGTTGAACCAGCCCGAACCGTTGGTCTGGTCGGCCTGGGCGAGGATGGTCGGGTCGGCGCTCGCTTGGGCGACAACGTAGACGTCGCCGTTCGCGACAGTCCCGGTCAACCCGATGACGAGTCCCGCTGAGGAACTGCCGTTGAAGAACATCCGGATCTCGTACCCGGCCGCCGCGAGGTCGATCGTACTCCCGGTGCCGTTGTAGATCTCGAGGGCCTTGTTGTTCGAGCTGCCCTCGATGTACTCCGAGAAGAAGACATCGGTCGGTTGACTACTCGCGAGCGCGGCCTGGAGCAGGACGCAGCTCAACGCGGCGACGACGGCGCGCCAGGAACGGTGGTTCATTCCTTCCTCCCTGAAAGGTGACATCAGTAACGCGAACAGCGGGCAGCGTCTGCGCCGCCCGGAATCGACGATGGGATCACGACTTCTGCTCCATCCTGAGCTCGAACGCCGAGTGGTCCGCCTGACGCGAACATGGCTGAGCCGGCGCCCCGAGCCGTGATCATGATGGCGCTGGTCTTCCTCACGCAGGCTGTCACAGGCGGCAGATTACCGCCTCCGGCCGCCTCCGTCACGTGAAGTTCTCGAGAAGTTGGAATCTGGCGCGGTGTCGCATGACGGACGCCTCAGGGTTCGGGCACAGCCGGCCCGTCGACCCAAACGGGAACGCCCAGCTTGAGCAGCAAGCGCAGACCGACCGCATCGACATTGGGAATCCACAGTGCCGAGCCGGCCCGCGCCGCAGCAGTTGCCACGCGCACGGTGAGCAGCCCCGAGGGACTGCCGCTGCGGAGATTTCCGGCCGCCCACCCGGCCATTCTCGGCATCTCGCCGGCGAGCGTCCGCACCTCCTCAGTGCTGAGCACGTCGCAGGCCCGACCGATCGACCCGTCCGCGTGCCTGATGTGCCAGGCGAGACCCCCACCCAACGCCTCGTCCGGGCACGCCAACCAGCCTCCGGCCGGCTCGGACCGTCCGAGACGGGGGGACCACCGCCCGATCAGGCGACCGCTCGGCAGCTCGCATACAGGGTAGGTCTCGTCGTGAGTGCTCGGCCCTTCCACAGCCTCGGCGGCGGCCAGCGCCTCCAACGCGAGCACGGCCACGCCACGGTGCAGCGCGTCGGTCGCGAGGCGTACCGCTACCAAACCCTGCCGGGGAGCCGGACGGCCCGCGCAGACCGCGGCCCAGGCGTCGTCGAGGTCCACCTCGGAAGCCCTCGTCACGACGACGGCCGGCCACGGCAGCAACAGGGGCAGGCGTTCCAAGCGTACGGCGGTCTCGGCGAGCAGCGAAGCCACCACACAGTCGCCGAGCTGGAGCCGCCAGAACGGGCGATTCGCGACCGTGGCCACGAGAAGCGAAGGCACCTCACGGGCCAGTGCCTCCAGCACCTCAGCCTCCACCGCCGGGGCCGGCGGGGTCCGGGCGGCGGCGGCCGAGAACGCCTCGATCGCGGATGGGGTCGATGGCGGCAGCCACAACGCACCGCCGACCCCAAGCCGGAGCGCCTGCAGCAGGGCGACCTCCGATGCCACCGCGGCAACCACCCGCACCCGCTCCGCCGGAGGCGTGCCGGCGACCACTCTGAACCACTCTCCGTCCTGGTCCTCGACGGCGATCCACGGCGGCAGCGGCGCCCCCAGCTCCTGCGCCTGCGCCACCACAGACTCGAGTGGGCGTCGCACGGAGGCGGGTGGATCGGGCCGGAACGGGATCATGACGTGGGGTACACCACGAAGCCCGTCTCGGTGACGGACTCGGCAGCCTCTGTCACTGCCTCGACGCGATCGACCCTGGCGAATCGGGGGCCGTCTCCGAGCCGGGCACCAAGCGCATCGACGACCTCCTGCGGGCCGCATGCGACGAGCTCGACCGTGCCGTCAACCCGATTGCGAACCCATCCGGCGAGGCCCAGCTCAGATGCGGCCCGCCACACGAAGGCCCGGTAGCCCACGCCCTGGACCCGCCCCCAGATCCGAAAGCGCCGTGCAACTGTCATCTCAGTGTAATCTACCACCTCGCCTGCACATCGCGCTCCCTGACAACCCGCCCCTCAGCCGTCGCCGACGTGGGCCGAGCTCCGGTGGGCGCGGCGGCCGACGTGCTGGACCAGCCAGAACCCGCCGATGAGCAGCACGACAAAGGCGATCGACAGCCAGTTGAACTGCTCGAACAGGAAGTCCTTGATCGGAGCCCCGAAGAAGTAGAGCAGCACGCCTTCGGCCATGAAGCGCAGCGAGCGCGAGACCAGCGAGGCGAGCATGAAGACCC
>CAZQYU010000466.1:0-2783 GCA_964597585.1 uncultured Thermoanaerobaculia bacterium | reverse complement strand
GCATCCCGGTCCCGGAGGAGATGTGACCTCGGACAACGCCCGCCGCGCCCGCTACCTTCGCGTCCGCGACCAGCTCGCCGAGCTGATCGCCAAGACCGACGACCAGCTCGCCCACCGGGCGACGGCGGCGGCCCTGCTCCACCACAAGATCACCGGCGCGTCGTGGACCGGCTTTTACATGCTGCGCGACGGCGAGCTGGTGGTCGACGCCTACCAGGGACCGGTGGCCTGCCTGGTGCTCGCCGCCCACACCGGGGTGTGCTGGGCGGCGATCGACCGCCGCGAGAGCCTGGTGGTGGCCGACGTCCACGCGTTCCCCGGCCACATCGCCTGCGACTCCCGGAGCCGCTCCGAGGTCGTGGTCCCGATCTTCGGCGCCGACGGCGAGCCGATCGGGGTGCTCGACGTCGACTCGCACCGCCCGGATGCCTTCGACGACGTCGACCGCGAAGGTCATGAGTCGATCGTGCGCCTGCTGGAGGCGCGCTGGAACCGCTAGCCTGCACGTCCCACCGGCTCCCTAGTGCGGGCACCGACATGCCAGCCACCTCGGATCCTCTCGCAACTCGCCACCTGCGACGTGCCTCCCGACACGCCCCGGTGGCTCGTCACTCGATGGCTCTACGCTGGCGGGCATTTCGGTAGGCTCACTCGGTGACCTGGTGAATGGTGCCGGCTCAGGTGACGGTCCGGATCGCTGCGGTGTAAACTGCGTCGACAACGTGCACGTCGCGATTCATGGTTCCGAATCTCAACGATGTTGGCCGCACCGCTGCGGGGCGGCCGACGACAATTGGTCAGCGGGCTCGAGGGGAAGGGGGACTTCATGGCGAAGAAGGAGAAGTACCGCAACATCACGATCGACTACGACAAGAAGACCGGCGCGATCACGGTCGACCCGGATCCCGCCAAGCTCTTCTGGGTCACCGGACCCGACGCCGCGCGGTGGAAGGTGAAGGGCAAGCCGGACGGGGCGGCCAGCGTCGACATCGAGTTCGAGAACCAGCGCTCGCCGTTCAAGGACTCGGGCCTCGACCTCGAGACCGGCAACCCGGGCCTGATCGGTAACGGGAACACCCAGGTCAAGGGGAGCTTCAAGTACTCCGTGGTTTACCGCGATGCGGACGGCAACGAGGTCGCGCGCGTGGACCCGGGACTGCAGAATGGGGATACTCCTCCATAGACGGTCCTCAGCGTGACGGCGTTGACTGCTTGAGGAGTCGGGCGAACGTCGGGTCGCTCTTCAGGGAGTCGAACCAGGGAAATCGGAACCAGATCGGGTTCAGCCCCGCGGCGACCGCTTTTTCGGCGTGCAGCACCGCGCTGTGCGGCTCGCCCACGAGCGCGAGCACCAGTGCGGCCTGAAAATGGAGCTCGCCCGTCGGGTCGTTGCCCGTGGTCATGGACATGGCCTGATCGAGGACGGCGACTGCGTTGCTGGCCCGGCCGAGCTGGGCCAGGCAGTACGCCTTTTGCAGCAGCTCGTCGCGTCGGGGGTGCTGATCGCGGGCGAGGGTGTCGAGCACCCGGCGGTAGAGCTCGCGCGCCTGGTCACGCTCGCCGAGGAGATCGTGAACGTCGGCCAGGTTGAGCACCGCCTGGGTGTTGGTTGGCTGCAGCGCTCGTGCGGCCTCCAGGGCAGCCAGGGCGGCCCGGTAGCGTCCGATCAGCATGTTGGCCAGTCCGAGGTTGGTGAAATCGCCCGGAGCGTTAGTGAGCTTCACGAGGCGCTCGAGGAAAGGAATCGCGCGCTCCGGGTCCTGGTAGGTGAGGGGTTCCGTGAGCGAGCTCAGGGCGGTGGTGTTGTCCGGGTCGATCTCCAGAGCGCGATTGAGCAGCTTCTCGGCGGCGGCCATGTCGCCGTGGCGCATCTCGAACTGGCCGAAGGTGACGTAGGCCTGCCACGACGGACGGAGTTGGACTCTGGCCTGGTGGTACCGCCTGGCGTCGTCGAGGCGGTCCTCCGCCTCCGCGAGCCTGGCCTTCTCGGCGAGCAGGTCCGGATCGCCGGGGGCGACCTTCTCGAGGGCGGCAACGGCGCGGCGCTCGCCGTTGAGGTCGTCGGTGGCCGCGGCGAGCTGGAACGACGCCTTGAGGATGCGGGCGTCGTGGGGCGCGACTCTCAGGCCGGCGGCGACAGCGTTGGTCGCGTGCTCCAGATAGTCCGCATCACGGGTGGTGCGATAAAGCGAGCGGGCACAGCTGACCTCCGCCGTGTAGCAGTCGAGGAGCTTGGGCGATGATGTGCGAACCGACCGCAGTTCGGCCAGGATCGCGTCCTTGTCGATGCCGGGGGGGCTCGTGTCGAGGAGGTGCTCCGCCTCGAGGAATCGGCGCAGGTCCTCCGGATGATCCGCGTGCGACAGGACAACGTCGGGGTCGGGTCGATGCCTGGGAAAGAGCGAACCGAACTGCGCCGCGACGGTGTCCACGGCGAGGCCGAGGGAGTCCGAGGGGAGGTCAAGGGCCACCGTCTTGACCAGAGAGGCATCGGCTCCGCGCAGCCGCCGCAGCTCCAGGTGAGTGGTGAGCCCGCCGCCGCTCGCCATGGCGCTGACGATCTCGCCCGCTGCGACCGCGCGGGCGATCTCTACAGGGTCGCCGTGGACCGCATCCACCTCGCCTGGGTCGACGGCAAGCAGGCCCCTGGTGCCGGCGACGTTGTTGAGAATCGTGATTCGGATGGCGTGTGCGAGGAGCTGGAGATCCTCGCTCGGGTTCTCGGCCACGATCTCGACCTTCGGCACCGCGACCACGAGCGGCGGCTTCGGGCGTCGGAGCCA
>CAZQYU010000465.1:0-2785 GCA_964597585.1 uncultured Thermoanaerobaculia bacterium | reverse complement strand
CGGGCGACGTAGAGGAAGGCGGGTGCGCCCGGCCCGCCGCACAGGTACTTGTAGCCGCAGCCGACGGCGAGGTCGACCTCGGCGGCGTCGAGCGCGACCGGCAGGACGCCGGCCGAGTGGGCGAGGTCCCAGAGGGCGAGGGCGCCGGCACGGTGGGCCGCGGCGGTGAGCGCTGCCATGTCGCGGATCCGGCCGGTGCGGAAGTCGACGTGGGACAGCATGACGACCGCGGTGTCTTCGTCCATGGCGCCTTCGAGGGCGGGCTCGGACACGAGCCGGAGCCGCACCTCGCCGCCGAGCAGGCGCGCGAGTCCCTGTGCCATGTAGAGGTCGGTGGGAAAGTTGTCCTCAACTGAGAGGATGACCGTCCGGCCCGGTCTGGCGTCGAGGGCGGCGGCGAGGAGCTTGAAGAGGTTGACCGAGGTCGAGTCGGCCGCGACCACCTGCCCGGGTCCAGCGCCGATGAGCGCGGCGGCCGCCTCGCCGACCCTGACGGGAAGGTCGATCCAGTCGTGGCGGTTCCAGCTCCGGATGAGGTCCCGGCCCCACTGCTCGTGAATCACCGCGTCGAGGCGCGCGGGCAATGCGGCAGGGAGCGCGCCGAGGGAGTTTCCGTCGAGGTAGACGATCCCGTCGGGGAGGACGAAGTGGCCCCGGTGTCCGGCGAGCGGATCGCCGGCATCGAGAGTCAGGGCGTCGGATCGCTCCCGCATGGACGGGGGCATTATTCCACGGTCGGCAGCCAGATCGGCGCCCGCAGTAGAGAGGTGGTGAGAAGTGCAGGTGGGGATGGCGCGGAGCTTCAGCCGGAGTTCATGTTGAAGTGAGACGGTGACGACCGTTCACGGACGACACCCGAACGGGTGTCTGGAGGCGAAGATAATCAAGAAACGGTTCTTCAAGACAAAAAGACGGGGGCGCCGCGCCCCCGTCTTTCTTCGTGGAGCTCCGGTCAGGAGGACCAGCCCTCGAGGGTGACCCGCGCTCGTCCGTTCATGAGCCCGTCGAACGGGGCGTAGGTGAACTCGACGAGGCGGACCTTCTTGGCGCCTCCGTTGATCTCGATCGGATCGGTCTCGTCACCTGGGCGCAGCAGCGCGTTGTCAAACTCGACCATCTGGGAAGAGCCGTCGTCAAACGCGATCTTCATATTGGAGATCTTGATGCCCTTCGACGCCACCTTGAGCTTGATCTGCGCGCAGGGGCCGCCCTTCGTCGCCTCGACTTGGCCCTGGTTCGAATTGAAGAGAAGGACCTCCGAGCCGAGCTTCTGCCAGCCAGCGGCGAAGGCCGAGCCGGCCGCGAGCAGGGCGGTGGCAGCGAGAACGAGGGTCAGTCGGCTGATGGAACGCATGGGCACAATCCTTTCTTGGTACGCGCTCTGACGGTCTGGTTTTCGGATTTCTGCAGCTCTCATCCCTCTTACGGCTTCCGTTGCGCCCGGGTCCGCACCGACTGCCGCCGGGGTTTTCTCTTCCACAGCAGAGTACGAAGAGTCCCGCCAAAAGGTTTTCGCCATTCCGGCCGATTTTCGGATTCTCGTATGATGAGCAGGACGTGTTTGTCCATGCATCGGAGGTGGGATGACCGAGAGCGACGCCGATGGGGACGCACGCCGGCAGCAGGCTCGTGAGTGGTTCGCCGAGCTGCGCGACCGGCTGTGTGAGGCGTTTGAGGCCCTGGAGGAGGCCTATGCCGGCCCGACGGACCGGCCCGCAGGACGCTTCGAGCGCTCAGAGTGGCAGCGACCAGGGGGTGGCGGCGGAGTGATGTCGGTCCTCAAGGGACGGGTGTTCGAGAAGGTCGGGGTCAATGTCTCGACCGTCACCGGCGAGCTCGCAGAGGAATTCCGGCACCAGATCCCGGGCGCGGGGGAGGATCCCCGATTCTGGGCGAGCGGGATCTCTCTGGTCGCCCACATGTGCTCGCCGCGCGTCCCGGCGGCCCACTTCAACACCCGCTTCATCGTCACCTCCCGGGAGTGGTTCGGAGGCGGCGCGGACCTGACGCCGATCATCCCCGACCCTGACGAGACCGAGGCATTCCATGCCGCGCTCCGGGCGGCGTGCGATGCGCACGACCCGGAGTACTACCCCCGCTTCTCGCGCTGGTGCGACGAGTACTTCTTCCTCCCCCACCGTAACGAGCCGCGCGGTGTCGGGGGCATCTTCTACGACAACCTCGAGGGCAACTGGGCGCGAGGTCTTGCCTTCACACGCTCGATCGGAGAGGCGTTTCTGGAGGTCTTCCCGCGACTGGTACGGCGGCGCATGAATGAGCCCTGGACCGACGATGAGCGTGAGCTCCAGCTGGTGCGCCGAGGCCGCTACGTCGAGTTCAACCTGCTGTACGACCGCGGGACGGTCTTCGGCTTGCGCACCGGTGGCAGCCCGGAGGCGATTCTGATGAGCCTGCCGCCGGTGGTGAAGTGGCCCTGATGCGAGCGCTTCCGGCGACTGCACGCGCCGGAGTGGAGCCGGGCATGACCTGAGACGGTGGTACATGGCGACAGAGCCCTTCACGGACGCGCCCGGATTCGCCTGGCGCCTCGACCCGACGGCCCGGGGCCCGGAGGGGTGGCGGGGCCTTGCCGGTGCCGTCCTGCTGGCGTTGGCCTGCGCCGCCGCGGCGCGCTCGGGGCTCGATGTGGACATGCCGACCTGGCGCGCTGTCCTGGTCTGGCTCCCCGCCGGCATCGCCCTCGGGTCGATGCTGCGGTGGGGTCTGGGTTTGTGGCCGGGCGCCCTGATCGGTGTGCTCGCCGCGACCTGGGCCTCCGGCTTCT
>CAZQYU010000464.1:0-2796 GCA_964597585.1 uncultured Thermoanaerobaculia bacterium | reverse complement strand
GGCGCCGTGCGGTCCGCTCTCCTCCTCGATCCGAAGTCGAGCTCCGATCTCGCTCCGCTCCGGGTGAACCGCCATCGCGTTATGGTAGCTCGACGCAGCTCGAGGTGCCGGGCAGGTCGATGCGAGTCGCGTGCTATCGTGAAAGCCGCGAGGCGCTCTCTCATGTCGCCCCACTCGTTCTCGAGGTCACTCCTGAAGGCGAGACTGTTGCTTCTGGCGCTTGTGCTCGTCGTTGCCGGCTCAATTCAGGCAGGCGCAGACCTTGGGCCTGTCGCGCCGCCGATGGCCGCCAAGGTGTGGCGGACCGCTGACGGTCTCCCCCAGGACTCGGTGACCTGCATGGCCCGGACGCCGGACGGCTTCCTCTGGCTCGGTACCGAAGAAGGGTTGGCGCGGTTCGATGGCGTTCGGGTGCGGACGTTCACGCGCGCCAACACCCCGGAGATGACGAACCATAATGTTCAGGTTCTCCTCGTCACCCGCAGCGGAGCCCTGCTCGCCGGTACCTACGGCGGCGGCCTGCTACGCGTGGAGCAGGGGAGACTCTCAGTCTGCAGCGGTGGCGGCGCGCTGGTCGGGAGCCGGATCCAGGCTCTCGCCGAGGCCCCGGACGGCGGACTCTGGGTGGCTACGACGCGCTCCCTGCTCCGCCTCGAAGGCTGCGACGTCGCCCGCGTCGTTGCGCCTCGGATGCTCGATCAAGCCGATGTGAGGGCGCTGGCGGTCGATGTCTCCGGCGCCTTGTGGATCGGCACCTGGGGTCGGGGCGTCCTCCGCCTCGCGCCCGAGGGTCCGCCGGAGGCCTTGACCGCAGCCGAGGGACTGCCGAGCAACACCGTCGTTTCTCTGGCCGAGGAGCCCGGTCGTGGGATGTGGATCGGGACCTCGAACGGCGTCGCCGTCGTCTCCAGAGACGGGTCGATCTCCGCTCCGTTTCACGATCTGCTCGGTCGTGAGCTGGTCTGGGGCATGAGCCCCGACGGGCGCGAGGGCATGTGGCTGGCGACGGGCGGTGGCCTGTGGCACCTCGCAGCCGGCCATGCGGCGCGCCCGCTCGCCCCCGCCAGTGGCCGTCCTGTGGTCGCCCGATGCCTGACCGAGGCCGACGGCGCGCTCTGGGTCGGGACCGTCGGCTCCGGCTTGATCCGTTTCGGGGTTGGGGCGTTCTTCGTTGCGGACCTGGCGGGGGGCCGCCGGGTGGCGACGCTGGCGCGGGAGCGGGCGGGCGGAGCCTGGCTCGGCACGGGCGACGGGGAGGTCTTTCGGACCAACGGCAAGTACTCCACGCCGCTTGGGCTTCAGTCTGTCCTGCGCGGCAGCGAGGTGCGCGCGCTCTGGCAAGGGCGCGACGGAACACTCTGGATCGGGACATGGCTCGGCGTTTACCGGTGGCGGAACGGGGAGGTCACCGAGATCGGCCGTGAGTTGGGTCTCGAGGGGAGGGTCGTGCGCTCCGTTTTCGAAGATCAGCGGGGCGCTCTCTGGGTCGGTACCGACGGTGGCGGCCTCACATGCACGCGAGGTGGCACGACGAAACGCGTCGCGGTGGGCAACGGACCTGCCGGAAACCAGGTTCGGGAGATCGTCGAGGATCGGGAAGGGACCGTGTGGGTCGCCACCTACGGCGGACTAAGTGCAGTAAGAGGCGACGCCGTGTCGAATCTGACGACAGGCGACGGCCTCCCGTCGAATCTGGTGCGGACGCTGTTTGAAGATGTCGACGGCACGCTTTGGATCGGAACCTACGGCGGGGGCCTCGCCCGCCTCCGGGAGGGTCGACTGGCGGTGTTCACCAGCCGCGAGGGGCTCGCCAGCGACATCGTCTACTCAATCGTGGACGACGACCGCGGCGGCCTCTGGCTGGGCAGCTCGTGCGGCGTGTTTCGGGTCGAGAAGGACGAGCTCGAAGAACTTGCTTCGGGCCGGCGCAAGAAGGTGCACTCGGTCGTGTTCAGCGAGGTCGACGGCCTGCCAGGCGGGGAGAGCTACGGAAACTCTCGCTCGGCGCTGCGTACCTCGGACGGGCGGTTGTGGTTCGCAACCGTGAGCGGGCTCGCGGTGGCGGATCCTTCGGCCGGGTCCAGGCCCCGCCCGGCGCCCAACGTGGTGATCGACGATGTGGTTGTCGACGGCGTGCACCTCAGGTGGGACGACGTCACGGCAGTCCCGGCGGGGAGCCGCCGACTGGAGATCGATTTTGCGGGGGTCAGGCTGGCGGCGCCGGGCCCGCTGACTTACCGCTTCCGGCTTGTCGGGTGGGATCGGGATTGGATCGACGCGGGCGACCGCCGGTCTGCGATCTACACCCACCTGCCGCCGGGCGGGTACCGGTTCGAGGTCTCGGCCACAGGCCTGGAGGGGCGGTCGAGCGATCCCGTCGCGATCCGGCTCGAGATGCCCCCCCTGTGGTGGCAGACGTCGTGGTTGCTACTGCTCGCGGCTGGTGCGGTCGTCCTCGGTGGCTTCGGTCTCCACCGGGGCCGCGTGCGTCGGCTCGAGGCCCGCGAGCGTGAGCTGGCGTCACGCGTCGATGAGGAGCTGAAACGGGTCCGGGTCCTCCAAGGGTTGATCCCGATCTGTGCGAGCTGCAAGAAGATCCGTGACGATGCCGGATACTGGACCCAGCTCGAGGCGTACATCCGAGACCACTCCGAGGCGGAGTTCACCCACGGGTTCTGCCCAGAATGCCTCGAGCGCTTGTACGGCGAATGGCTTCCGCACCGTTTCCCGCCCAAGCAGGAGAAGAGGACCGGCGAAGCGGAGTGAGGCCCCGCCCGATCGTGGGGCGACTCTGCG
>CAZQYU010000463.1:0-2806 GCA_964597585.1 uncultured Thermoanaerobaculia bacterium | reverse complement strand
GCATGATCACGAGGTCGAGGTCGTCCACGGTCAGCCCGTTGCGCTCGAGGATCTCGAGCGTCACCTCGGGCATGAACCGCACCGCCAGGCGATAGACCTCGCGGCCCTCGACCACCGGCGTGATGTCCCCTGTCTCTAACATCGCGGCGTCGAAGTAGGGACGGAAGGCGCTGCCGCCGGCCTTGGTCCATAGACGCTCGACGTGGTTGCCATCGGAGTGGAGGAGGACGTCGAGGATGCCCCTTTCGCCGTCGACGGCCCCGATCACGACGGCCCCCGAGCCGTCCCCGAAGAGTACGGTGCGGTCACGGGTCGCGGTGTTGCGCTGCCAGTCTTCCGAGGTGACCGGGCCGGGCGTTTCGCCCAGCAGCACACGCCAGGAGGACTTGGACCACGGTTGCAGGGAGGTGTGAACCTCGGATCCTACCAGCAGCAGCTTCTTGTACTGGCCGGAACGGATGATCGCGTCCGCGACCTGGAGCGCATAGACAAAACCGGCGCACTGCTGGCGGATGTCGAGGCACGGGACCATTCGAAGGCCGAGCTTGCGCTGGAGGATGGGTCCGGAGCCCGGGAAGTAGTAGTCGGGCGTCATGGTGGCGAAGACGACGTAGTCGATCTCCTCGGGGGCGATGCCTGCGTCGGCGAGCGCCGCCCGCGCGGCCTCCACCCCAAGGTCGGAGGACGCCACGCCCGGTTCGGCATAGTGCCGCTCCTCGATTCCGGTCCGCACCCGGATCCACTCGTCGGAGGTCTCCATGATCCGCGCCAGGTCGTCGTTGCGCACGGTGAGTTGCGGAACGTGCATCCCGGTCCCGAGAATGACGGCTTTCATAAATGGTCCCCCACGCGAAGGATACCTTAGCAACGCATGCCGCGGTGCCCCTTGAGAGGCGGATGTGTCGGGGGAGCCGGCGCAGGTGCACTGCGGCGCGCGCTGCGTTGGATTCGCTGCTCGAATCTCGCCCCAGTGGTGCGCAGAGCGCATCCGGGTCCCGCTCATCGGTGCACCGGGACGAGGCTCGGCTCCCACCGGCCTCGAGTAGACTCGTGTGGTGACACGGCGACGCCGTCTGCTTCTCATCAGCCTTGCAGGCGTTCTGGTCCTGGTCCTGGGTCTGGCGCTGGTGGTGTCGCTGCCCGGCGTGCAGCGAGCCGTGTGGGACCGAGTCACGAGGACGATCACGGACTCGACCGGCTGGCGGGTCGATGCCGGGACGGTCGCCTTCCGTCCGTGGCCGGCGCGGGTCGAGCTCGGCGACGTCGCGGTGGGCGCCGAAGGCCGGACCGTGGTGACGATCGAACGGATCGCGGTCCGGTGGCGGTGGCGGGACCTCTTCCGCGATGTGCCGCGGCTGCGCCAGGTCACCGTCGAGGGACTCCACGCTGACCTGAGGGGCGACCTGCCCGAGCTGACCTCCAGGGAGCCCTCGGTCGGAGCTGCAGTGGATCCCTTCCGGGTGATCGAGATCGACCACCTCGCGTTGCGCGGCGGTGACCTGCTGGCGGCCTTTCAGGGTGTCGCGGTCGATGCACGGGGCGTGCAGCTCTCAGGCGAGCTGCGCGGAGCAGCGGCGCGCGCACGCGTCGACGTGGGCACGATCGAGCTGACCCGGGAAGGACGTACCCTCGTACTGAGGTCAACCGTGGCCGAGGCCTCCGCGAGCTCCTCCGGCATGTCGGTGGAAAGGCTCGTGGTGGGCGGGGCGGTCGAGCTCCATGCCACCGGCCGAGGCGAGACCGGCGACGGCGGGGTTCGCTCGGCGAGCGCGACCGTCGAGCTCGAGGTGGCGCCCGGCGACCTTGCGGCGTGGTGGGACCCGGAGCTGGCCGCGCAGGCCGGGCTGGTCGGACGTCTCGATCTCAGCGGTGTCGTGGAGTGGTCGGCCGATGCCGGACTTCGCCTTGACCTTCGGCACGTCGGGCAGCCGATCGAGGTCGCCGGCATGCTCGTCGATCGGCTTGCGCTTGCGACCGTCGGCGGCGCGCAGAAACTGACGGTGGCTGGGCCGGGGTGGGGGCGCGCGGAGGTCACCCTCCGGCCCGATGGGAGTGCGACAGTCCACGCGGAGCTCGACGACCTCGCGGCGGCTCGGCTTGCCGAGCTCGCCGGGTCCGAGCCTCCGATGCGGCTGCCCCCCTCGCTGCGGGTCTCGGGAGCGGTGGACCTGACCGTGCCGCCTTCTCCGGTCGAACCCGCGTCTCTCCTCGGGCAGGCGGACCTGATCGCAGTCTGGGATGACGGCCGGGCGTCCGCGTCGGCACGCTTCGCCGACGGTCAGGCGAGCTTCGCCAAGCTGCGGCTCCAGGCTCCCGGCGCGACGCTCACGGGCGTTGGAAAGATGGCGCTCGGGGGTGTGCTCGAGGCTGATCTCCACCTCGAGGTCGTCGATCCGGCCGCTTTCGAGGCCGAGGCACGGCGATGGGCCGAGAACCTGCCGACGCTCCCCGAGGTCGGCGGCGGTCCGCTGACGATGGACCTCCGTCTCGGCGGCACGGCCGACGCTCCGACGGTTTCGACCGAGCTCGCATGGCAGACGCCCGTGCTCGCCGGCCAGCAGTTCTCGCGCATTGCAGCGTCGGCGCGCGGCGACCTGAACGAGATCGAGTGGCAGGCCACGGTCGACGCCGGCGATGGGCTCACCGCCTCCGCGGAAGGTACGGCGGCGCTGAGCGAGCGGATCGCGGCTGGGCGGTTCGAGGTCGAGGCCGCCGACCTGTCCGTTATGGCCGCGCGGGTACGGGGTCCGAACCTGCCGGCTCTCGCGGGGGCAGTGACGGCACGAGGGACGTTCAACCTCACGGC
>CAZQYU010000462.1:0-2818 GCA_964597585.1 uncultured Thermoanaerobaculia bacterium | reverse complement strand
ACGGCGTGTCCTTCCATCTCGGCACCACGGTCGAACGGTTCGACGGCGATGACCGCGTTCGCAGCGTGACCCTCGCAGACGGGAAGCGGCTGGAGGCCGATCTGGTCGTCGTCGGGGTGGGTGTCACGCCGCGCACCCGTATGGTCGAGGGCGCCGACATCGCACAGGACGGCGGCATCAACGTCGATGCACGGCTCCTGGTGGCGGACGGTGTCTACGCCGCCGGCGACATCGCACGCTTCCCCGACCCCTGGACCGGGGCATCAGTGCGGATCGAGCACTGGCGGGTCGCGCTGCAGCAGGGCCAGACGGCCGCCCGCAACCTCCTCGGCGCGGAGCGCAGCTACCGTCGGGTCCCCTTCTTCTGGACCCGTCAGCATGGCACTTCGATCGGGGTGGTCGGGCACGCGGCGGGCTTCGATGCGGTCCGCATCCACGGACGCCCGCAGGAGATGGACTTCGTTGCCTATCTGCTTTCGAACGGACGGGTCCATGGTGCGGTCGCGGCTGGCCGCGGGGATCGCCTCGCCGCCTTCCACGAGATGCTCCAACGGGGAGATCTGCCCTCAGCGTCCATCGCCGATTGAGGCGAGTCCATATTACCGGCGCGAATCAAACCGAGCGAGCAAGCGTTGTATGAGATGGACGTAACTCTCATCACCCCGGAATGGAGTCGAATCATGAGCCAGAATTCAACCCTCAAGGCGGTCGGCGAATCGGCCGCTTACGGTGCGGTGCGCGAAGTGACGCACGGCCAGATAGAGAATGTCAAAGAGCGGCTGGGTGCCGGTGCCGAGAACCTCACCGGATACACTGCGGACCGTGTCGAGGCCCTCGCCGGCCAAGTGCGCGAGTTGGGCAACCGCCACGACCGGCGAGACGAGGCGCAGGCCATCGCGCGACGCCTCGAGCGAAGCGCGGACTACCTTCGCTTCCGTCCCCTCGGCAAGGTCCCGGGCGACGCCTGGGCGGCGGCGAAACAGAGCCGGGTCCTGTGGGCGACGGTTGCCGTCACCGCCGGGCTGCTGACCTACTCGGCCGTTCGCCGACACCGCTGCGGGTCCTCGTGATGAGCCCCGCAGATCCGCGACTGCTGCGACGTCAGGAGGGCGGCGCGTGGGGCAAGCACCGTTCGACGCCCGATCGCCGCCTGCGTCGTGACCGGCGCAAGACCACCAGGTCTGCTCGCCGAGTTCCAGGCGTCGAAGACCGTCGCACCGGAACGGATCGCCGTACAGCTCAGCGCCGCGGTACGGGGTGGGGAGGGATGACCCAGATGCTGCGCGACCTCGGCTACTGAGAGCTCGGTCAACCGTCGATTTCCGCAGAAACAGCCCGACGCGGCACGTTGAGCCTATCAGGGATTCAACGACGCACGACAGTCGCAGGTAAGCCTCCTCCCGCCCCGCTAACGCGGTGGTAGCATCCCCTCGGGAAGCACGTGGAGGAGGGCACCATGAAACTTCATCTCAGGATATTGGTGGGTGTTGGTGTCGTGGGCGCCGCATTGGTCTGGCCTGGTTCGGACGCAGCGGCGTGTACGAACGTCCTGGTCACCAAGGGGGCCTCGAAGGATGGCTCGACGATGATCACCTACGCCTGTGACGGTCACTTCCACCCCCGGCTTGAGCGCAAGGCTGCCGCCGACCACCAGCAGGGAGAGATGCTGCAGCTCACGTCGTGGAGCGGCGCCGTGCGCGGCGAGATTCCCCAGGTTGAGCACACCTACGCCGTGGTCGGTCTGATGAACGAGCACCAGCTCGCGATCTCGGAGACCACCACAACGGGGCGGGAGGAGCTCCGCAATCCGGACGGACTGCTCCACTACTGGGACCTCATGCAGCTCGCGCTCGAGCGCGCCCGGACCGCCCGCCAGGCGATCAAGGTCATGACGTCGCTGGTGGCCGAGCACGGATACTCCTCGACCGCCGAGAGCTTCTCGATCGCCGACCCGGAGGAGGTCTGGCTGATGGAGATGATCGGCAAGGGCCCCGGACGGACCGGAGCGATCTGGGTCGCGATGCGGATCCCAGACGGCTCGATCGCGGCCTACGCGAACGGGATGAGGATCCGGAGATTCCCGACCGATGACCCCGCCAACTGCCTCTACTCCCGCGATGTCGTCGACTTCGCCGTTGAGCGCGGCTACTGGCACCCCGGCTCGGGCGAACCGTTCGACTTCACGGCTGCCTACGACACGCCGACCGTGCAATCGCGGCGGTACACCGCGACCAGAGTGTGGTCGATCCTCCGCCGCGCCGCGCCGTCCCGAGCCGCAGAGTTCGATTCAGGCTTCCACCGAGGCGAGCCGGAAGCGAGGCCCTACCCGCTGTGGATCGAGCCCGACCACAAGCTCTCTGTCGCGGACGTCATGGCCCTCATGCGCGACCACTACGAGGACACACCCTACGACATGACCTCCGGGCTCGATGCGGGTCCCTTCGGCAGCCCGATGCGCTCGCGCCCGATCGCCTGGGAGGTCGATGGCGTCAGCTACTCGTGGGAGCGGCCGATCTCGACCCAACAGACCGGCTTCTCCTTCGTCTCACAGTCGCGTTCGTGGCTGCCCGATGCCGTCGGCGGCGTGTTCTGGTACGGCGTCGACGATACCTACACGACGTGCTACCTGCCGCTCTATGCAGGGATCGACCGTCTTCCGGAGTCTTTCACCGGCGGCACGCTGGACCGATTCAGCTGGGATGACGCCTGGTGGGTGTTCAACCTCGTCGCCAACTACGCCACCCTCCGCTTCGACGCTATGGCGCCCGAGATCCTCGCCGTTCAGCGCGACATCGAGGGCAGCCTGCTCGCCCTTCAA
>CAZQYU010000461.1:0-2821 GCA_964597585.1 uncultured Thermoanaerobaculia bacterium | reverse complement strand
CCGACCTTGAGGCAGTCGACACCGATCGAGATGAGATCGCGCGCCGCTTCCGCGGTGGCAATGTTCCCGACGATCAACGGCACGCCCGCGAAGTCCCTCTTGACCCGCTCGATGGCCTCCATGACCCCGCGCGAGTGCGCATGCGAGCTGTCCAGGCAGAGAACGTCGACGTGGCGTTCGATCAGCGCCGCGCAGCGCTCTGCGAGATCCGCCGAGACCCCGATCGCCGCAGCAACCCGCAGCCGTCCGTAGCGGTCCTTGCACGCGTCGGGATACTCCTGGGCCTTCTTGATGTCCTTGACCGTGATGAGACCCTTGAGATTGCCCTCGTCATCGACCACGAGAAGCTTCTCGATCCGGTGGCGATGGAGCAGGGCCTTGGCCTCCTCGAGGGTGGTCCCGACCGGTGCCGTGACGAGGTTGTCCTTAGTCATGAAGTCGGCGATCGGGCGGTGGAACTCCGTGCAGAAGCGGAGGTCGCGGTTGGTCAGGATACCGACCAGCTGTCCCTGCCGATTGACCACCGGCAGGCCGGAGATCCGAAAGCGAGCCATGACGTCGAGGGCGTCCTCGACCGGGCGTTCAGGGTGGATCGTGACCGGGTCGACGATCATCCCGGACTCGGACCGCTTGACCCGATCGACCTCCTCGGCCTGCCGCTCGATCGCCATGTTCTTGTGGATCACCCCGAGTCCGCCGTGCTGGGCCATGGCAATGGCCACCCCCGACTCGGTCACCGTGTCCATCGCCGCCGACACGATCGGCAGCGTCAGCTTGACCCGCCCCGGGATCAGCACGGTCGAAACGTCCACGAGGTTGGGATGCACCTCGGAGCGGCTCGGGACCAGCAGCACGTCGTCGAAGGTCAGACCGACCTGAATCTCGCGGTTCATCTCGCCCTACCCTCCCGCGCTTTGCTGAGCTCCGTGGCAGTGCTTGTACTTCTTGCCGGACCCGCATGGACACGGGTCGTTGCGCCCGACCTTGGGCTTGGTCCGTCGCACCGTTGTCGGTTTGGCCGGTCCGCCGACCGGTGCGTTGGCAACGCGCTCCTGTTGGGCGTGGGACTCCGCCAGACCCCTTGCCTCGGGATGGGAGAGCGTCGCCGTCACGCCGCGCCGACGGAACTGGAGGTCCTCCACCGGCTCAGCGTGGTAGAGGAAGGTGACCACATGGTCTTCAACCCGCTCCCACATGCCTTCGAAGAGTGAGTAGGACTCCCGCTTGTACTCGACCAGCGGATCACGTTGGCCGTAGGCGCGCAGGCCGATGCCCTCACGCAGGTGGTCGAGCGCGAGCAAGTGGTCCTTCCACTGGCGGTCCACCGTGTCGAGCATGAGGAACTTCTCGAGCCGGGAGAACTGGTCGTCGCCGAAGCTCTCGACGCGCGTGACGTAGTGTGCTTTCACGCCCTCGATCAGGCGCTCCTCGAGCTCGACTCGCGAGATCGTGCTCCAATCGACGCCGAGCTCAGCGACCGAGATCCCGAAGTAGCGGCCGAACTCGGTTTCGAAGACCGCGGTCGCCCAGTCTCCGGGATCCGCTTCCTCGGGGCAGTGGCGATCGACGAGGCTGCCGATGATGTCGTCCACCACCCGCAGGATGTAGTCGCGACCCTCGGTGCCGTCGAGGATCTCGCGGCGGAGGCGGTAGACCGCCTCACGTTGCTTGTTCATCACGTCGTCGTACTCGAGGAGGTGCTTCCTGGTCTCGAAGTTGCGACCCTCGACCTGCTTCTGGGCCCGCTCGATCGACTTGCTGACGAGCCGCGACTCGATCGGCACGTCCTCTTCCATTCCGAGCCGATCCATCATCTTCCGCACCCAGTCGGAGGCGAAGATGCGCATCAGGTCGTCCTCGAGGCAGAGGAAGAAACGTGAGCTGCCTGGATCCCCCTGGCGGCCCGACCGCCCACGCAGCTGATTGTCGATCCGGCGAGACTCGTGACGCTCGGTCCCGATGATGTGCAGCCCCCCCGCCGCGAGCACCGTCTGCTTCTCCTCGCTACACGTCCGGGTGTACCGCTCGAGCGCCGCTGCGTAGGCCTCCGGATCGGCGCCCGAGTCGGCCTCCACCTTCGCCAGGGCCTCGGGGTTTCCTCCGAGCACGATGTCGGTGCCACGGCCCGCCATGTTGGTGGCGATGGTGACCGCTCCGGCGCGCCCCGCCTGGGCGACAATCTCCGCCTCACGCTCGTGGTACTTGGCATTCAGGACCACGTGCTTGACCTTGCGTCGCTGCAGCATCTTCGCCAGCCGCTCGGACTTCTCGATCGAGACCGTGCCGACCAGCACCGGCTGTCCGCGGTCGTGGCAGTCCGTGATCTCGTCGATCACCGCCTTGAACTTCTCGACCTCGGTCTTGTAGACCACATCGGGGTTGTCCGCCCGGATCATCGGCCGGTTGGTCGGCACGACCGCGACGTTGAGACCGTAGATCTTGTTGAACTCCTCCTCCTCGGTCTCGGCGGTACCCGTCATTCCCGCGAGCTTCTCGTACATCCTGAAGTAGTTCTGCAGCGTGATCGTGGCGAGGGTCTGGTTCTCGGACTGGATCTTGACCTTCTCCTTCGCCTCCACGGCCTGGTGGAGGCCGTCCGACCAACGCCGTCCTGCCATCAGACGACCGGTGAACTCGTCGACGATGATGACCTCGTTGTCCTTGACGATGTAGTCGCGGTCAAGCTGGAAGAGGGCGTGGGCACGCAAGGCCTGGTTGACGGCGTGGAGGATGTCGATCTGGGACGGGTCGTAGAGGTTCTCGACCCCGAGCAGCTTCTCCGCCCGCGCCATGCCCTGATCGGTGAGTGTGGCGGTGTGGG
>CAZQYU010000460.1:0-2874 GCA_964597585.1 uncultured Thermoanaerobaculia bacterium | reverse complement strand
CCCCAGCGGTCGTTGACCTGCTTGAACAGGTCGATGTCGAACATCATGGCGGACAGCGGGCGACGGTGGCGGCGGGCCCGGGCAACCTCGGCCTCGCCGCGGACGAAGAAGCTGTGCCGGTTGTGAGCGCCGGTGAGGGTGTCGGTCGTCGCGAGCCGGGTCAGCTCCTCTTCGAGGCGCTTGCGGTCAGTCACATCCCGGGCCACGGTCTGGACCGCCAGGCCTTCGGGAAACGTGGCCAGAGTTGAGACGATCTCGACGTCCCGCCAGCGACCGTTCTGCGCCCGCAGCCGCACCTGGGCAGGAGGAAGCGGCGCGCCGTTCGCATCAAGGGCGGCCAACCGCTCCCGGATCAGCGCTGCCGAATCCTCATCCACGTAGTCGGCAATCTTCAGCCCCACCAGGGACGACGGACCGTCTGCGGCGACGATCCGCGCCGCCTCCGGGTTGGCGTAGACCACCTCGCCGCGACGGTGCAGCACGATCGCATGGGGCGAGTGCTCGACCAGGTTCCGATAGCGCTCTTCGCTGGCGACCAGCGCCTGTTCTGCCGCTCCTCGGGCCTCGACCTCCCGGCGCAATGCCTCGCGGGCCCTGCGTTCCGCCTCCAGCGTCGCGAACTGGCGACGGCGCGTGCGCTGCTCCAGGCGGTCGCCGAACGACCCGAGCACGTTGACCAGAGCCAGGTAGAGCACAACCAGGGCAAGCTCATCGGCCTTCGGTTCGAACCGGCTCAGGACGACCCCCAGGAAGCCGAGGCTGATCAGAACCCCACACCAGGTGGTGACAGTCGGCGATGCCGGGACGAACAGATACACCACCAGCAGAATCACGATCACCGTCAGGGCGTGCACGATGACGTAGCCCGGGCTCAAGGCGATGATCGCGCAGGTCGCGGCACCCATCGCGAGGACGACCGCTGCGAGCCCCGCGTCGCACCAGCGGGGCCGTTGCAGAGGCCTGGTCAGAGCGAGTCCGAAGGAGAGCACGAGCGCGGCGACCGCAACACGGATTCCGAGCAGTGCAAAGCGCAGCTGGAAGTCCTGAACGAGCAACAGATCGACCGCGAAGCCTGCCAGGTAGAACACCCCGCCTGCCACGGCGACCAACCGGATTCGCCGAGCGGTCGCGTCCCAGTTCTGCGCCTGGTAGGAGATCTCCCGCTCGGAGTTGGTGAACACACCGCCCCAGCGGGAGATATCGGGATCGTGATCGCTCGCCAGAATTCCCTCCGCGCCGACGGTCCGGGCCACCTACCCCACAGTCATTGCGGGCCCCACCGGGTCAGACGACCGCCGGCATGACCCTCGGTGGCACTCACGCAACAGCGTCGAGACGATTCTCGCACGAGACTCGCCTGCCAGGGTGCGGTTGCCGCCGTGGAGGAGGCGAGGCTCAGCGCGCTGCCCCAGGGAGCTTCGAGGTCACCGCGTTGCGGATCCACGAGGGATCGAGCCACTCGAGGGGATCCACCGAGATCCCGTGCACGAAGACCTCGAAGTGAAGGTGGTCGCCTCCGGCGAGCCCGGTGGCACCGGTGCGGGCGATGGTCTGGCCCCGGGACACCACATCTCCCGCCGCCACATCGATCTGGGAGAGGTGGCCGTACCCGCTCATGATTCCGAGCCCGTGGTCGATGAGCACGAAGTTCCCGTAGATGGCGAGCCAGCCGGCGTAGACCACCCGCCCCGAGTTCGCCGCTGGTACCGGCGATCGCGCGGTCGACGCGAGGTCGAGCCCGAGATGAGTCTGGTGGTCGACGACCTCGCCCTTGTACCGGTAGCTCCGCCGGTCGGCAAAGCCCGCTTGGACGGCGCTCCGCGGCAGCTGCAGAAAGGCTCCCTGCCACAATGGTCTGTCTGCGCTATCGGATGACAGGTCGCGAATCACCTGGAGGTCGCGTTTGCGCTCGGGGCCGTTGATCTCCAGGTACTGGTCGAGCAGGGACCCTTGAGCCGTCAGGCCAGGCGTCCGACTGACAATGGCCGGGACGACGCGCTCGAGAAAAGTGTCCGAGATTTCGACGGCATCGTTGTGCTCTGGCCGGGTCCGGAACCCATCGAGGAACGGCTGCTCCACCCGGTTGCCGGCATCGTCCTCGGCAAATGCCCGCACCTGGTTCCCGTCGCTGAGATTCCATGGCACGGCGTAGACGGCGACGCGCTCGTCCGCTCGACCGCCCTGCACCGAGGACGCCGGCGAAACCGCCTGGCCTGCGCGGACCCCGCACGAGGTCACGTGATCGCCGACCCTGAGCACGACCACCCCGCTGCCGCCCTCACGGACGAAGTGCTGACGGGAGACGATCTCAAGTCGCGGCGGCCGGGTCCGGACCGGGAGCGTGATCTCCATCCGGACGGGCTCGACGCGTCGCAGGGGGCCGTGGGCGCGATCGGCGACCGCACGCACAACCGCCGGGCCGTCGACCAACCACGGCTGCGTAGCCGTACCGACCGTCGCTTCGAGCACGGTTCCGGCGTTCACGCTTCGCCCCGGCAAGGCGAACGGACTGGGTCGGCTGAAGCTCCGCTCCGCGACCACCTCGACCCGGTCGCCCTGGACGAGCTCGAGACGAACCCGCCCGAGACCGTCCTTGGGGTCCTCGAAGCTCGCACTCACCTGATTGGCGCTACCGAGTGCGGGGAAGGATGTCTTCAGCGTGATCTCCGGCGTCCCGCCGACGTGAAAGGCGCCACGGGCAGCCCACGCCACGACCGCCACGGCAACGACGGCGAGCACCAGTCGCCACCGGCCTCCACCCTTGGACCGACTGGATCGCATCGATCTCCTGCTCATGAGCACTCCCGGGCCACGCCGTTGGGACGACGTGACGGCGGTTCACTATAGCGCGCACCCGGAACACTGCACGGCACG
>CAZQYU010000459.1:0-2876 GCA_964597585.1 uncultured Thermoanaerobaculia bacterium | reverse complement strand
TCAACGTCACCAGCCCGACGACGATCGTCCAGATCAACCAGGTCAACGGCATCCGAGCCGACATCGACATGGTCGACGAGCTCGAGCGGATGTGGCGCCGGCGGCGGGGTGTTGTGTGACCGGGCGGGCGCACAAGCACCGGGTCGTATGCAAGACGTCGAAGGTCCCGGACGGTTGGGTGATCGTCGCCGAGTGCCACTCGCCGGCCTGCTCTGGGGAGGACCAGAACGGTTGGGTGATCAAGCGGCCGGGTGAGCGCGAGCTGGTGTGTGCGATCTCGCCGGTGCCGGGTGGATACCACCATGTGCGGGCGACCCATGCGGCCGGCTGCCCCGGGGACGGCGACAACGCCTACGTGATCGAGCGCATCCCAACGTCCTGACCTTTGGACTTTCCCGGACGCGCGCAGCGCACCAGAGGACTCCGCGCCGTATCGACCCCCCCGAGAAGGAATCGGCGCCGGGGACAACGTCAAGTAGGGTCGGGGTGGCGCGAAATTCTAGTGCTTCGGACCGTGGTACCTCTCGCCGGCGGTGATGGCCACGTCGAGGTCGTTGCCCTCTGGCGGCAATGGGCACGTGGCGTAAGGCGTGAACGCGCACGGCGGGTTGTAGGCGCGGTTGAAGTCGAGCACGGCGGAGCCATCGGCCTCGAGCTCGGCGGAAAGGAAGCGGCCGGCGCCGTAGGTGGTGTCGCCCGAGGTCACGTCGCGGAAGATCAGGAACAGTTCGTGGTCGTCCGGTGTCGAGATGAGCGGCTCCAGCGAGAGCTCGTGTCCGGCGATGGTGAACATCAGGCGTCCTGGAGCGAGCATTTCCTCGTCGATGCCGACGATGGTCGGAACGGCGACCCGGCGCGGCTCGGCGTACCGCTCGAGACGGGCCGTGACCTTGAATGCCGGGTCGACCGGGTAGTTGTCGATGCCTTTGAAGGCGCGACGCGTGGCGGCGTCCGGGTCCTTGATGCGCAGGGCGAAGCGGTCGCCGCGTCGGATCACGTACATGGCCAGGCGGCCGATCCGGAGCACGTCGGGCTTGCCGTCGGCGTCGGTCGCGAGGGTCGCCCGGGTGACCGGCTGACCGGCGAGCTCGAGACCGGAGCCCGGCTCGGCGGTCACCGTGACGGCTCCGTCGTCGCCGACGTCGAGTACACCGACCCGGGCCGGTATTCCTTCGCCGGGCAACACGACCGGCTGCGAGGAATCGCCGCCGAAGGGGTTGGCGCCGGGTGAGAGCCACTCGAGGCCGACCAGTGTCAGCCAGCCGTCGTCGGCAGTGAGCCGGGCGAGGCGATCCGCGCGCCAGGACTCGATCCCGGCGACGTAGGCAGGATCGGCGGGCGGCGCGGGCTTCGCGCAGGCGGCCGTGAGCAGCAAGAGGGCAAGGGCGGTGCAGCCGGTGGCGCGGCGAGGCGTGATCATGACGAAACTTGTACCACAGCCAGCTTCACGGGGAGCGGAGCCACCGAGCGGCAGGCGGAGGTGGGGCCGTGCCCTGCACTCTCCGTCAGGCGTGAATCGCCCGCTTGTCCACGGCCAGGGCCGCCTCGCGCACGACCTCGGTGAGGGTCGGGTGTGCGTGGCAGGTCCGTGCCAGGTCCTCCGCGGATGCCGAGAACTCCATCGCGACCACCGCCTCCGCGATCAGCTCCGAGACCCGCGGCCCGACCATGTGGACGCCGAGGATTCGGTCGGTCTCAGAGTGGGCGAGGATCTTGACCATGCCGTGGAGCTGACCGAGGCTCTTCGCGCGGCCGTTGGGCCGGAACATGAACCGCCCGGTGGAGTAGGGGACGCCGGCCTCCTTGAGCTCGGCTTCGGTCCTGCCGACCATGGCGAGCTCGGGCTCGGTATAGACCACGTTCGGGATGGTGTCGTAGTTGACATGGCCGGGCTTGCCTGCGAGGGTTTCGGCGAGCGCGATGCCCTCGTCCTCGGCCTTGTGGGCGAGCATGGGTCCGCGGACGAGATCGCCGATCGCCCAGATGCCCTCGACCGACGTCCGGAGGTGCTCGTCGACCGTGACCCGCCCGGCCTTGTCGAGCTCGACGCCGACGTCCTCGAGGCCGCAGCCTCGGGTCACGGGTCTGCGGCCCACCGACACCAGCACCACGTCGCAGGGGAGCTCGCGGGTCTTACCGTCCTTGGTCTGGACCGAGACCTTGACGCTCTTCTTGAGCGTCTTCGCTCCGGTGACCTTGGCCTCGAGAAGGAACTCGATCCCCTGCTCGGCCAACGCCCGCTGCAGGGTGCCGGCCATCTGTTTGTCGGCAAACGGAGTGATGGTCGGCAGCAGCTCGACCACCGTGACCTCCGCGCCGAGGCGCCGCCACACGCTGCCCATCTCGAGGCCGACCGCCCCGGCGCCCACGACGACCAGCTTCTTTGGCACCTTGCCGAACGACAGCGCCTCGGTCGATGAGACGATCCGCTCGCCGTCGAACTTCATGAACGGCAGCTCGACCGGTTCGGAGCCCATGGCGAGACAGATGTTGCGGGTCTCGAGTCGGGTCTCGGAGTCGTCTCCGTGGACCGTCACCGTGCCGTTCGCCGTGACCATGCCATGACCGGTGAAGACATCGACCTTGTTCTTCTTCATCAACATTGCGACGCCCTCGACCAGCTCCTGGACGATGCGTGCCTTGCGGGTCAGCATCCGTTCGAGGTCGAGCGACACGCTCTCGGCGACCACGCCGTGCTCGGCGACCTCCGAGAGGGTGCGGGCGTAGACCTCGCTCGATTCGAGCAGGGCCTTCGACGGAATGCAGCCGATGTTGAGGCAGGTGCCGCCCAGGGTGCGGCGCTTCTCGACCAGCGCGACCTTGAGGCCGAGCTGGGCCGCGCGGATGGCGCACACGTAGCCGCCGGGGCCGGAACC
>CAZQYU010000458.1:0-2879 GCA_964597585.1 uncultured Thermoanaerobaculia bacterium | reverse complement strand
CAAAGTACGTCGCGGCCTGTGAGCGGGTCCTGACCGAGGCCGGGCTCGAGCCCCATCTCCACGCCAACGGCACCAACGTCGAGGGCGAGTGGGACACCGTCTTCGCTGCCCTCAAGCGCTGCCACGAGGTGCTCCACGAGATGGGTGCGCCGCGCATCTCGACGAACCTTCGGGTCGGGACCCGCACCGACCGCACCCAGTCCATGGCCGACAAGATCGCGAGCGTCGAGTCCAACCTCGAGGCCTGAAATCTCGGCTTCCGTCAGGGCGGAATCGCGCTTCGGGAGCGCCTGTTGAGTGACACCGGGGATCGCTCTCCACCGGGGGTGCGTTCCCGCTGGAGGACGAACCATGGAAACTCGAACCGTCCACGTCCCGGCCATCAGCTGCCACCACTGCACCGCGACCATCCAGCGCGAGCTCGGTGAGGTCGCCGGGATCAGCGGCGTCGAAGCCGATGTTGCGAGCAAGCAGGTGACCGTCACCTGGCAGCCCCCTGCCACCTGGCGGGCGATTCTCGACCTGCTCGATGAGATCGGCTACCCGGCCCAGGAGGCGTGAGCTGACCCGCCTGTCTCTGCCGATCCGCGGGATGACCTGCGCGACCTGTGCCAAGACCGTGGAGCGGGTCGTCGGCCGCCTCGACGACACCGAGACGCCTGAGGTCAACTTCGCCTCGGAGACCCTCTCGGTCGGTGTCGACGGCAAAGGGACACTTGCATCGGTCCTGGAGGCGGTGCGTGGCGCCGGCTACGACGTCCCGACCACCACCGTCGAGCTCGCCGTCACCGGCATGACCTGCGCCAACTGCGCGGCTACCATCGAACGCACCCTGACCCGGAAGCTTCCAGGAGTCGTCTCGGCCTCGGTGAGCTTTGCGTCGGAGGAGGCCCGGGTCGAGTACGTACCCGGGACGGTGACCCGCCGCGACCTGGTCGCCGCGATCGAGAGGCTCGGCTACGGCGTCCGCCCAGAGGCGGCCGGCGACGGCGCCGAGGCCGAGCAGGCGGCGGCCTCAGCCGACCGCGACGAGGCCCGCCGTCACCGGACCGCGCTCACCGTCGGCGTCGTGTTCACGGTGCCGCTGTTCGCACTGTCGATGGCCCGCGACTTCGGCCTGCTCGGTTCCTGGGCCGGAGCACCGTGGGTGAACTGGCTGCTGCTCGCGCTCGCCCTTCCCGTCCAGACCGTGACCGGATGGGACTTCTACGTCGCCGCCTGGAAGGCGCTCACCAACCGCACCGCAAACATGGACGTACTGGTGAGCCTCGGGTCGCTGACCGCTTTCATCGCGAGCCTGCCGGTGACGGTCGCCCTCAGCTTCGGCTCGACCGCCTTCGGAAGTCACGTCTTCTACGAGACCGCGGCAATCATTCTGACTCTGATCAAGGTCGGCAAGCTGCTCGAGACCCGCGCCAAGCACCACGCCGGCGACGCGATTCGCGAGCTGGTCTCGCTCACGCCCCGTACGGTCCGCATCGAGGTCGACGGCACCGAGATCGAGGTCCGGGCCGACGAGGTCACGCCCGGCGACCTGGTGATCGTGAGGCCCGGCGAGCGAGTCCCGGTGGACGGCGTCGTGATCGCCGGCCGCTCGGCGGTCGACGAGTCGGCACTCACCGGCGAGAGCATCCCGGTCGCCAAGCAGCCCGGCGACACGGTGCTCGCCGGGACCGTCGCCAGCGACGGAGTGCTGCGCTTCGAGGCCACCCGGGTCGGCGCCGACACCGCGCTCGCCCGCGTCATCCGACTGGTTCGCGAGGCGCAGGGTTCCAAGCCCGAGATCCAGCGCCTCGCCGACCGCGTCGCCGAGGTCTTCGTTCCGGCGGTCATGGCGATCGCCGCGGTCACCCTTCTGGTGTGGTGGCTCGGTGTCGGCGCCGGCTTCACCACGGCCCTGATGCGGATGGTCGCGGTACTGGTGATCGCGTGCCCGTGTGCCCTCGGCCTCGCCACTCCCACCGCGGTGATGGTGGGGACCGGCCGCGGTGCCCGGCTCGGCATCCTGCTGCGCTCGAGCGAGGCGCTCGAGCTGGCCGAGAAGCTCGGCGTGATCGTGCTCGACAAGACAGGGACCTTGACCGAGGGCCGGCCGCGGGTCGCGGAGGTGGTCACTGCAGGAGGTCAAGCGGAAGACGACCTGCTCGCGCTCGCCGCAGCAGCCGAGCGGGGCTCCGAGCACCCGCTGGGGCGCGCGGTGAGGGAGACCGCCGACCAACGCGGCCTGCAGATCCCGCCCGTCGACCGTTTCCAGTCCACGCCGGGTCTCGGCGTGCTCGCCGAGGTCGGTGGACGCGAGGTGCTGGTCGGACGCAGGCTCCACCTGGAGCGTCACGGCGCCGACCTCGGCAACCTCGGCGCCGAGGCCAAGCGCCTCGAGCGCGCTGGCCGCACCGCGATCTGGGTTGCCGCTGACGGCCGCGCGATCGGTCTCATCGGGCTCGCCGACACGGTCAAGCCGGACGCCGCGCGCGTGATCGCGGAGCTCCACCGGATGGGACTCACCACGGTGATGTTGACCGGCGACAACCAGGCCGCGGCCGACTCGGTCGCGCGCGAGCTCGGGATCGACCGCGTGGTGGCCGAGGTCCTGCCCGAGGACAAGGCGAAGGCTGTGCGCGAGCTGATGGACGGCTCCGAGTCGCTGGTCGCAATGGTCGGCGACGGCGTCAACGACGCACCCGCGCTTGCCCTCGCCGACGTCGGGATCGCGCTCGGCACCGGCACCGACGTCGCCATCGAGACTGCCCCGGTGACCCTGATGCGCGGTGATCTCGACCTCATCCCGCGCGCCATCTCCCTCAGCCGCGCCACCGTGCGCACGATCCGCGAGAACCTGTTCTGGGCGTTCGGCTACAACGTGGTGCTGATCCCACTCG
>CAZQYU010000457.1:0-2887 GCA_964597585.1 uncultured Thermoanaerobaculia bacterium | reverse complement strand
GCTCCTGGCCGCCGCCGATCGGGGCCGCCGTGAGCACCGCGGCCGTTCGCCCCGACAGACTCACCACACATACCGTCCGTAGCGTGGCATCGCCCCGCGCGGGCGTTTCGCGAAGGAGACCCCATGCCCGAGGCCACAGCCACAGCCTCCGAGCTCGAGATTATCCGGGTCGACTCGGTCGCCGACCTACCCGGGTGGCTCGATCTCGAAGCGCTGACCGAGTTTCTGCACGAGAGTCTGAAACCCTACGAGGACTCCGTCGAGGACGTCCGGCGGGGGCTCGAGTACGCCCTCTCGGACCGACCGGGCCAAGGCGGATTCGTCATCCTCGGCGTGCTTGGGCAGCGCCTCGTCGGTGCGCTCGCGATGCTCGAGACCGGCATGGCAGGCTACATCCCCGAGAATCTGCTGCTGTTCGTTGCCGTGGCACCCGAGATGCGCGGACGCGGGCTCGGTCGCCGGATCGTCGAGGACGCGCTCGCCCGGTGTGACGGAGCCGTCAAGCTCCACGTCGAGTACGACAACCCGGCCAAGCGCCTGTACGAGCGGATCGGCTTCACCTCGAAGTACGCCGAGATGAGGTACTCGGCGTGAACCGCGTCACCATTGACCTCGACGCCCTCGACCACAATCTCGAGACGGTGAGCCGCTGGGTGCGCGGCCACGAGGGCTCGCTGACGGTGGTGACGAAGGCGCTGTGCGGCCACCAGGAGACGCTCAAGGCCCTGTTCGACCTCGGCGTCCGCTCGGTCGCCGACTCGCGCCTGTCGAACCTCGAGCGCCTCGGCGAGGGTCCCGCAGACCTCGAGACCTGGTACCTCAGGCCGCCCCACCGATCGGGAATTCGCGAGGTCGTAGCTCGGGCTGATATCTCCCTCAACTCCGAGCTCGAGGTGATCCGGGAGCTCGGCGAGGAGGCGGTCCGTCAAAAACGGATGCACGGCGTCGTGATCATGGTCGAGCTCGGCGACCTCCGAGAGGGGCTTCTTCCCGGGACCCTGGTCAGAGTCTACGAGGAGATCTTCGAGCTCCCGCGTATCCGGGTGCTCGGCATCGGGGCCAACCTGGGCTGCCTCTCGGGCGCCGTTCCGACCGTCGACGAGATGATGCAGCTGGTGCTCTACCGAGAGCTGCTCGAGCTCAAGTTCCAGCGCGCACTGCCGTTGATCTCGGCCGGGACCAGCGCGGTGATGCCGTTGCTGCTCAACGGGACGTTGCCGCGGGCGGTCAATCACTTTCGAATCGGCGAGTCGATCCTGCTCGGTACCGACCCGGTCTCCGGCCAGCGGCTGCCCGGCCTGCGCGACGACGTGGTCACCGTCGAGGCCGAGGTCGTCGAGCTCAAGGAGAAGCGTCTGGTGTCGGGGGCCGAAACCGCGGACGTCGCCCCGTTCTCGATCGCTGAGGCCGATGACGAGCCGGCTCCCGGCCAGCGCGGCTACCGCGCCCTGGTCACCATCGGCCAGGTCGACACCGACGTGGGCTCGCTGACGCCGGTCCATCCTCGCTACTCGATCGCCGGGGCGTCGAGCGACATCACGGTGGTCAACGTCGGCGACGCTCCCGAGGGCATCCAGATCGGCGACACGCTCGCATTTCGGCCCGGCTACGGAGCCTTCGTCCGGCTGATGAACAACCCCGACACCGAGAAGCGGGTCCGGCCGCTTTCAGGTGTTCGCGAGACGGATCGGGGGACGGCGCTTCTGGTCCCGCCGGTCGCGGCCGATCTCAAGCCGAACCTGGTCCGCGTGGAGGACCGGGCATCGTGACGAGGGGGCGCCTGCCCTCTCCGACCGAGCTGCGGCGGCGCCTGCACCGGGTTCCCGAGATTGCCGGCGAGGAACGCGAAACCGCCCGCATGATCGCTGCACACATGGCAGCGCTCGCAGCAGACCGCGTCCTCGAGGGCATCGGCGGTGCGGGTGTCGCGGCGATCTTCGACGGCATCGGCGCGGGCCCGACCATTGCGCTGCGCGCCGAGCTCGACGGTTTGCCCCTGGTCGAAACCGGGGCGGTGCCCTACCGCTCGTCCATCGTCGGCCGTGGCCACCTCTGCGGCCACGACGGCCACATGGCGACGCTGGCAGCGGTGGCGGAGGACCTGGCGAAGCGGCGACCGGCGCGGGGTCGTGTGGTGCTCCTGTTCCAGCCCGCCGAGGAGACCGGCGAGGGCGCACGGCGAGTCGTCGATGACGCACGCTGGAGCGCACTCGGCGTCGAGTGGGCGTTCGCCTACCACAACCTTCCCGGGTATCCCCTCGGGCGCGTCGTCGTCCGGAACGGAACCTTTGCCTGTGGCTCGGTCGGCCTCGAGGCGCGACTCCAGGGCGCTACCTCGCACGCGGCCTATCCCGAACAGGGTCGCAGCCCCGCGGAGGCGACTTCGCGCCTGATCCACGGGCTTGGACATCTCGCCGACGGGACAGCGGCCGGCCCCGGCTTTCGTCTCGGCACCGTGGTCCACGCACGGCTCGGTACCGAGGCCTTCGGTACGACCCCCGGCGAGGCGGTGGTGTGCACGACGCTGCGCGCCGACTCCGAAGCCGGGATGGCGGGCCTGCGCGAGGGTGCGGAGAAGATGGTGCGCACCGAAGCCGCCGCAGCCGGTCTCGGGCTCGAGGTGACCTGGCGCGAGCCCTTTCCAGTGACCGTGTGCTATCCCGAGGCGAACGAGGTCGTGCGCTGGGCGGCGTCGTCCTGCGACCTCGAGGTCGAGAATCTCACCGAGCCGCTGCGTTGGTCGGAGGACTTTGGCTGGATTGCCGGGTCGTGCCGCGGCGCCCTGCTCGGGCTCGGGTCGGGAGAGGCTCAACCGCCCCTGCATGCGCCCGACTACGATTTCCCGGATGCCCTGCTCGAGCCGGCGGCGCGCCTGATGCGGGCGATC
>CAZQYU010000456.1:0-2895 GCA_964597585.1 uncultured Thermoanaerobaculia bacterium | reverse complement strand
CCGGCCCCGGCGAAGAACTCCCTGGCCGCCATTGCGGCGCACATCAAGCTGCGCCACGCCTCCGACTCGGGCGCGCCGATCGTGATCTCGAACTCCAACCTCTCCGAGCTCGCCGATCGTGGCGTAATCTCGGTCGGTAGCGGAGCTGCCGGGAGCGAGACCGACGCCGAGCCGAGCGCTACCGGCGACAACGAGGCGGCGCCGCCTTTCGACCGCAAGGCCTGGGAACAGAAGGTCGAGGAGCAGGAGAAGAAGATTGCCGCGCTCCAGAAGGCCTACGACGGCTTCGACGACAAGGTCCGGAGCTCGTCGGACCCGCACTACGGCTACGGCGCCTACAACCTGGCCCCGGGCCAGGTCAGTCCCGCCGTCCTGGCCAAGCAGGACCTGCAGAAGAAGCTCGACGAAGCCAAGAAGGAGCTTGGATCTCTCAAGGCCGAGGGCGAGAAGCAGAGCGCCGCGCCCTGACCGCCGCCCGTTCGCTGCGCCCTCAACCGGGAGGTGCACCCGTGAAGCTGTCCCGCCCGCTGCTGTGCCTGCTTGTCGTGGTCACGCTCGCCGCCTGCGGCGGATCGACCAACTCCGTCAACCCGAGCGAGGTCAGCGGCACGGTGATCTACCACGAGCCCGTCCAGCTTCCGCCCGGTGCGGCGCTGCACGTCTCGTTGGCCGACCTGTCGCAGAACGACGCTGGGAAGGCAATCGTCGGCGAGGTCACCCTGCCGGCAGAGGGCCGGCAGCCCCCCTTGCCCTTCACGATAACGTTCGACCCGAAGGTGATCGACCCTGCGCACACGTACGCGATCCAGGCGGAGGTGAGCTCGGGAGGTACGCCCCTGCTGACCACCAGCGAGTCCCACCCCGTCCTCACCGGCGGCCGTCCCGCGACCGTGGAGGTCACACTCCACCCGGCGGAGGTCAGGATCGCGTCGACGCCGGCTCCGGACCCGCGGCGAGAGGTGCTGCAGGAGGTCGTCGCCATCGACGCCGCGCTGCCCTCGATGGAGCGCCGCGAGGGCCAATGGGGGACGGACGATACGTCCGTGCCGTACACCGCCTACTTCGATGGTGACAGTCTGCGCCGCCTTGAGGCACGGCGAAGCTCAGGCGACCAGGGCACCTGGCAGTGGAGCTACTCCTTCGCCAACGGCCTCCTGATCTTCGCCACCGGCGAGGACATGCTCCCGAGCGACGATCCCGACGGCGTCGGCCGGGACGTGACGACCACCGTGTGGTTCGCGCCCGACGGACGGGTGCTGGCGGCCGAGCGCCTGGCTGACGGGGCTCCCGAGACCCCGGGAGAGTCCGACCTCGCCGGTGTTCGGATGCGTGCGCAGGCGCTGCGCGACGTGGCCTACGCCGCTCGCGAGGGGTCGTAGCGCCGGCTAGCCCGCACTATTCACCAGACTTCTGCTGCGGCCGGCGATGCGCTGCACTCAGCGGTGCTTTCTCGGAGTGCTCGACGTACTGTCGAGTACGCCTGCGCGCTCCTCGGCTCGAAAACCCCACTGTGCACGGCGCCTCGCCGGCCTCGCCACGAACGCTGATGAATAGTGCGGGCTAGAACCTCCCGGAGAGGCTGCCGGCATAGCCGGTGAGCTCGACGTAGCCTTCACCGGACGTGGAGCCGGCGACCGTGACCGGGCCCTCCCAGTACGCGACCCCGGTCGAGGCGCGGCCGTCGACCTCCGCATTGTCGAGCATCGGCGCCAGCTCGAGCTCGATTCCGGCCGTCGGGACGGCGAGGCGCCAGTGCACCGGGTAGGTTGCGCCGGTCGCGGGGCTGGTCCAGGTGGCACCGGGCTGGATCACCAGGTCTGCGGCGGTGAGATGGCGCACGGATCCGTCCGGAGCGACAAGCGTGCCGGAGGAGAAGGGGTCGGCGGTCCCGTCGGCTCGGCGCAGTCGATAGGCCATGAGGTCACGGCCGTCGTTGAGGCGCAGGCTGAACCAGTCCCAGCCGACCACAGCGGGCCCGAGCTGGCTGGTGCCCCACTCGTGATCCATCCAGGAGGTGCCGGTGACCGCGATGGCCCGGCCGTCGACGGTCAGATTTCCGTGGGTGGCGAGGCGGGTCCAGCTCAGGTAGACCGAGGCGTTGCCCGGCTCGGGCCCCTTCTGCGAGAAGCCGCCGACCCCCTGCCGGACCAGGGGCCGGGTCGGCTCGAGGGTCAGGTCGAGGCCGATGCCGACCTCGCGGTCCTCGGCCGAGAGGTGGAGCGCGCCAGCCGCGTCGAGTCGGATCGACCAGTCCTCGAGCCACAGGTCGAGCCCGTCGGACGACCAGCCCGCGAGCCGACCGTCGGCGCGGCGCAGGCGCTCGGCGGTGAGGAAGCGCCGTGCGGGGAGGTCGGCCACTGCGAGGTGGCCCGCCAGCACCTGACGGGCGCGAAGGTCGGACTGCCCCGGCGCCGGCGGCGAGGGGTCGATCCCCTGGCGGAAGAAGGTGAGCTGGAAGCCGCGTCGGGCCCCGTCGGGGTCGGCGACAACGCCGGTGACGTACCACCACTCGGTCTGGAAAACCGGGTGCACCCCGTGGTCGCGCGGAAACACGAGTTCGGGCGGCCCCTCGACCCGATGCCAGCCGTCCGGGGCCGCTGCCGGAGAGGCTCCGACTGCGACCGCCGCCAGCAGCAGCGCGACGAAGAATCTGGCTCGCACTATTCGCCAGGGTTCGTGGCGAGACCGGCAAGGCGGCGTGCGCAGTGGGGGTTTCGAGCCGAGGAGCGCGGAGGCGTACTCGGCGGTACATCGAGCACTTCGAGGTGAGAAAGCACCGCTGAGTGCGGTGCATCGTCGGCCGCAGCAGAAGTCTGGTGAACAGTGCGGGCTAACCGTCCTCACGGAGCACCTCCGCCGGCTCGAGACGGCTCGCGGCGAGGGCGGGCGCCAGCC
>CAZQYU010000455.1:0-2914 GCA_964597585.1 uncultured Thermoanaerobaculia bacterium | reverse complement strand
CGGTGGCCTCGCGCGCCGCCTGGTTGGTCGCAGCAGGAAACCCCCGGTTCTCCGGATTCGGCACCACCCACAGGTTGTCGCGGCGGGAGGCCTCGTCCGCGAGCCAGGCCGGCGTCCCGTCGTTCGAGCCGTTGTCGACCACGATCACTTCGTACGCCGGGTACTCGGTGACCGCGGCCAACCGATCGAGGCACAGCCGGGTCACGGCCACGGCGTTGAACGTGACCATCAGGATCGAGACCTTCGGGTAGAGCGCGACCAGCGCTCCCTCGAAGGCATCGAGGCGCACCTCCCAGCGGTTCTCCCGCGCCAGCTCGCGGCGCCGCTCGGCCCCGTCCCGACCCCCGATCCGCTCGACCGCGCGGTCGAGCGCGGCGACGAGCTCCTCGCCGCTCCCGACGCACTCGACCTCCGGCGCCAGCCGTTCGAGCTCCGGCAGTCCGCTCGCGACAATCGGCAGCCCCAGGGCGAGCATCTCGTAGACCTTGACCGGGTCAACCGCTTCGGTCAGTGGGGTACGTCGGAAAGGGATCAGTCCGACGTCGAAGCCAGCCGCGAGACCGGGCAGCTCCGCGTAGCGCCGCTCGCCGACGAGGTGGACGTTGGCGAGCCCGCCGAGCGGGGAGAGGTCGCCGCCGGCCTGTGCGCCCACCACCACGAAGGACCACGCCGGCCGCGCCCGCGCAACGGCAGCGACGGCCGCGGCGTCGAACCACTCGGCGACCGCGCCGAAGTAGCCGACAACCGGCCGCGGGAGGCCGGCGAGCTCACCGGCGTCTCGCCCACCGGACCAGCGCTCCCACTCGCAGCCGTTGGCAACCCGCACCACGTTGCGCGCCACCCGGCATGCGCCGTGTTCGAGGGCTGCGGAGGTCGCCACCACCAGGTCCGCGGCGGCCATCAGGGCGCGTTCGTCCTCCGCCACGGAGGGAGCTGCACCGGGGAATGCGGCATGGTCGTCCATCCGGTCGTAGACCAGCTTCGCACCCCATCGCTCGGCAAGTCGCACCGCCAGCGGCCGCCAGAACGGCAGCTGGCAGAGCACCACGATCTCCGCCGGGCCGAGCGTGCCCACGAGGGCGTCCAGAGCGCCCGCGAGCCGGTCGACGTCGCGCTCGCCGAGGGTGCTGCGAAACGGATCGAGCGCGCGCTGGCACGACAGCACCACGCTGCGCACGCCCTCTGCGAGCGGGCGCTCGACGAGGCGCGCGGCCGCCGATCCGATCTCGAACGCCGGCGACACGTGGAGCACGGGCCACCCGCGCGCCGCGAGGCCGCCGAGCAGGTGCTCGGGCCGCTGCACGCGGTAGCCCCACTCGAGGATCGGCAGGCACACGACCGTGGGCCGGGCGGCGCCGGTCGCCGCAAGGGACGCTGCCAGACCCCGGAGCTCCGCCTCGTTGAGGACCCGAGCCTCACGTGGGCGCAGTCGGCGCAGCAGCCGCACGAGGCGCATGCGGAGCGGCACCGGGAGGACTCTCGGCGCAACCGCGCGAGCAGTCTCGAAGGGGTGACGAAGCCACCTCAGCAGACCCGAGATCATCGGCGAACCTGACACGGACGGATCACCGCTTCGACCTCCAGACGGACCTTCCCCCCGAGATGGCCGGAGTCTACCAGAGGGACTGAATCGGAAGGGCTGAACCACAGAGGCACTGAGGCACAGCGTAGGCTTCGCCCGCAACCCAACAGGGCGAAACGCCACAGGTGAAAAGGTGTGGAGGGGGCTCGTAGGGGCGGAGCTTGCCTCCGCCCGGTGGGGCCGGAAGTGTTCCCCGCTCGGGCGCACGCAAGGTGCGCCCCTACTCCAATCAGCTCAGCTCTCGCCCCTTCTCGGATCGGCTGTCTGAAACCCTCAAAGGAATTCCACAACCTCAACCGCGAGTAAGACAAAGACGGTCACGGAGCCCGCTCCTGCTGTCGCCCTCGCTCCGCGATGACCACGCAATCGTGGGACTGCTCGCGGCGAGTTGTCGGCAGCCGGGACCAGGTGGTCTCTCATTGGGACCGGGATCAGGCAGCGGGCGGCAGGGCGCGGGGAGCCGGGATCGGGACGTCGGGGCGTCGCCGGCCGGAATGCCGATCCCGACCCCGCCGCCGGCTGCCTGCCGCCCGATCCCGGACTCGAGCGCCCGATGCCTCAGGCTCACAGCCGGCACCACGGGCTCTCAGACCCGCCTCTGGAGCGCTCTTGGGTTGCGGACCAAGCCCGCGCTGTGTCTCTGTGCCTCTGTGGTTTTTCACTCCGCGCCGACGAAGTCGAGCTGCGGCACCCTCGCAATTAGCCCCTGTTCGTGCGCTCGGCGAAGAAACGTCTCCACTGCACGGCGGCCCCGCGCCCCGTAGCTGACCGTGAGGTCGTTGACGTACATGCCCACGAACCGGTCCGCGCGATTGCGGTCGAGGCCGCGCCCGTAGGTCATCGCGTGGTCGAGGGCGGCGGAGCGGTGCTCGAGGGCGTACACGATCGACTCCTTGAGCAGCAGTGCGACCCGCTCGACGAGCTCCGCTCCGAGGTCGCGGCGGACCACGTTGCCGCCGAGCGGCAGCGGCAAACCGCCCGTCTGCTCGGCCCACCACACCCCGAGGTCGACGATCGACTTCAAGCCGTCGGATTGCCAGGTGAGCTGTCCCTCGTGGATCAGAACGCCGGCATCGACCTTGCCTGCCGCCACCGCTGGGCCGACGGCGTCGAACGGCATCACGACCGTAAACAGCGTCGGGTCCCACATCTTGAGTGCGAGCGCCGCCGAGGTCAGCTCGCCGGGGATCGCCACCGTGCCCGCGCGCAGCGCTTCGGGCTCGAGCTGACGACGTGCAACGACGACGGGACCGTAGCCGTCTCCCATCGAGGCGCCCGAGTCGAGCAGGGCGTAGCGGTCGTCGAGCCTGGTGTAGGCGTGGATCGAGACCG
>CAZQYU010000454.1:0-2917 GCA_964597585.1 uncultured Thermoanaerobaculia bacterium | reverse complement strand
TGAAGTCCCTCCGGTTCATCCCGTCTGGGACGGTCTCCTCCAACCACGAAATATCATCGTGCCGTCGACCCATGTCAGCCTCCTCCTGGTCCCAATTGAACGCCCCGATCGATGAAGCTCTGTCTTGGACGATATTCGGCAGGATATACCTTGTCAACTATTTGCAGCCAATTGAGCACGTAGTCTCATTATCACGACATGTCGCGGCAAGCGGCAGAGGTGGTGATGAGTGGTCGAGGAAAACTCGACATCGATGACGAACACTTCGTGAAAATTTTCGCGAGCGATGGTGCGAGCCGGGATCTCAACGGGTGCCGCGATGCGGCAATACGGCACCGACGGCCGCGAACGCTGCCGCGGCAAAGAGAACCGTCGAAACCTCCGCACGCGCGCCCGTCATTCTGAGAAGGCCTCCAAGAATGGCGAGGCCGGCCGCCGCAATGGTCCACGTGAGACGGGCCACGGCACGGTGGAGCCGGTCCAGTCGTCTGCCTGTGTCGGAGGCAAGGCTCGCCCGGACACCGAAGGCACTCCGGTCCGCTCGTGCGAGGATCGCGTCGAGCTGATCGGGCAGGTGGAGGATGCGACCGAGCTGAGCGACGAGCTCCTCGACGCGCTCGCGAATCCGGATCCTGACTGCCTCACCTGCGAAGCGTTCCGCAAAGGGCACGGTTGCCGCCCACGGATCGAAGTCGGGGTCGAGCGAGGTGCACAGCCCGGCGAGAAGGCCGACCGCACGCAGTGCGAACAGCATGTCCGCCTGCACCTGGACAGGAGCCGACAGCAGGAGGTCGTGGTACGAGCGCATCAGGTCGCGGGCTTCGCCGAAGGCGACGTCGCGCATCCGCCCGATGCGGATGCCCCAGAACCGTTCGAGGAGATCCTCGTGGGCAGCGACAAGACGCTCGAGGTCGGCTTCCTCGAGGAGGGTGCCGGCCTGCACGTAGCTGGCGACCATGCGCCGCGCGTCTCTGGTTCCGAGCCCGATGGCGAACTCCCGCAACGCGGCCCGGAGGCGCTCCGGGATCTCGGTCATCATCCCGAAGTCGACGAAGGCGATGACGAAGGGACTCGCGTCGGGATGAACGCCCGCTTCTCCGTCGGTAGGCTCGAGAGCAGGGACCGGGCGGACGAAGATGTTTCCCGGGTGGGGGTCGGCGTGGACGAAGTGCGTGACGAAGAACTGCTGCATGAAGACCGCATAGAGACGCCGCGCCACTTCAGTCGGGTCGATCCCGGAGGCGACCATCGCGGCGCGGTCGGTGATCTTGATGGCGCCCACGTCCTCGAGGGTGAGGCACCGGCGCCCGCTCTGCGCCCAGTGGACGTGAGGCACCGCGACGCCGGGGTCGGAGCCGAAATCGGCAGCAAAACGCTCAACGTTGCGCCCTTCACTGACCAGATCGAGCTCACGGCGCGTGACAGAGCGGAACTCGCGTTCGAGCCACGCCACGTCGACGCGCCGCCGGATGGTACGCGAGAGGGTGAGCCAGCGCGAAGCCCGGCGCAGCGCGGCGAGGTCGGTCTCGACCAGGGTGTCGATGCCGGGTCGCAGCACCTTCACAACCACCCGCTCCCCTGAGGGTAGACGCGCCCGGTGGACCTGGGCGAGGGAGGCCGCTCCCACCGCGTCCTCTTCGAGCTCGCTGAAGACCTCACGCCACGGGCGGCCGAGATCGGCCTCGATCGCTGCCAGCACCGCCGGAAAGGCTGCTGCCGGGACCTCGTCCTGGAGTCCGGCGAGCTCGCGGATGACAGGTTCCGGGAGCAGGTCGACCCGGGTGCTGAGGAACTGGCCGAGCTTGATCAGGACGCCTCCGAGGTCGAGCGCCAGCTCCCGGTAGCGGCGTGCGATCGAGCGCCAGCGCTCGAGCGGAGCTGTCCTCAGCCGGCGCAGAACGGGCCGCGACAGCAGAACGTCCCACCAGAGCGCATGGGCGAGCACCCCGGCGAGAAACCGGAGCACCCGCCGGTAGCGTCGGCGGTCGATGCCGGGGTGCCGCAGTTCGGGCGGTTGGGCGGGAGGTGGGGGCGCTGGAACGCTCATGACAGAACTCTACCGCACGGTCCCAACCGTCGTTGCGTCCAGACCCCTGCTGCGGCAGACTGCGGACCGTGAACCACGACCGGCCGAAGGCACCGCCGCGTACGGGCGCGTCCGCACCCCAGGGGCTGCAGCATGACGTTGGGCTCGCAGACCGAACGACCCTCAGCCTCGGGGGACCGGCCCGCTTCCTGCTCGAGGTTCCCGACGCCGTGGCGGCGGCCGAGGCGCTGGCTTGGGCACGCAGCCGGGGCGTGCCTGCGGTGGTGCTCGGCGGTGGCTCGAACGTGGTCGTGGCCGACCAGGGATTTCCGGGCCTGGTCGTCGTTCCAACGATGACGGGGATGACCATCGAGCGCGCTGCACCCGGTGTCTCGCTCGCGGTGGCGGCAGGGGAGCCGTGGGACGCAGTGGTCGCGAGAGCAGTGGGCGAGGGGCTGGCAGGGGTTGAATGCCTGGCCGGGATTCCAGGGAGCACAGGAGCGACTCCGGTCCAGAACGTCGGTGCCTACGGGCAGGAGGTGGCGGACACGATCACGTCGGTCCGCGTCCTCGACCGCAGCAACCTCGCCGAGCGTGAGCTTCCAGCCGAGGCGTGCGGCTTCGGCTACCGGACCAGTGGTCTGCGGCGCGCCCCCAACCGCTGGCTGGTGCTCGAGGTGCGCTTCCGGCTGCGCCCGCGAGGGTCGCCGACGATCCTCTACCCGGAGCTCGAGCGTCGGGTGCGGGAGCGATTTGCCGAGCCGACTCTCGACAACGTGTGCGAGACGGTCCTGGAGCTGCGCCGGGACAAGTCGATGGTGCTCGACGATCCCGAGGACCCCAACCGGCGCTCGGCGGGCTCGTTCTTCGTCAACCCCGTGCTCGACCCGG
>CAZQYU010000453.1:0-2922 GCA_964597585.1 uncultured Thermoanaerobaculia bacterium | reverse complement strand
ACCTGCACGCCATCTCGGCCCCGTTCAACGGATCCTCCACGGTGGAGGAGATCCCTCTGGGAGGGTCGTTCCAGAACGGGTTCGAGGACATCGGCATCTCCGCCGACAGCCAGCTTGCGATCCTGGCGGGTAACGGCAGCGCCGAGGCCAACACCCCGTTCATCGCGGCGCCGTTCACCGCCGCCGGGGCGACCGTGTCCAACGTGCAGATCGCGGGCGGGCGCGGCAACGGCGCCGTGCGCTTCCTGCCCCCGGGCCTGGCGGCCGGTCTGACCGTGAGCAAGACCGGTCCCACCAGCGCGCCGACGGGCAGCAACATCACCTACACCATCAACTATGCCAACACGGGCGGCGCGACCGCGAACAACGTCATCATCAAGGACACCGTGCCCGCCGGGACGACCTTCGTCTCGGCGACCGGTGGCGGGGTGTTCGCCGCCGGCGTCGTGACCTGGAACATCGGCAGCCTCGCCGCCGGCGCCAACGGTTCGGTGCAGTTCACCGTCAACATCACCCAGGCTGCGGGGGTCATCGTCAACGGCAACTACACCATCGAGGCCGACCAGATCGCGCCGATCTACGGTCCGCCGTGGACCACCGAGATCGGCGGGCCGCCGCCGACCGAGACCCCGACCGTGGCGCCGACGCCCACGGTCCCGCCGGAGCCGGTCCCAACCGTCTCCCACACTGGTCTCGCTTTCATGATCGCCCTGATGGCCTTGGCCGCGATCTTCGTACTCTACCGCCGCAGCGCCTGAGCCGCGGCTCATTCAACCGCACTCCGCGCCTCCCGGCCCTCGTGCCGGGAGGCGCTGTTCGTTTGAAGGGGCGCGCAGGGAGCGCGCCGTCAGGGGGAAGCGGAGTGCCGGGCGATGAAGGCCTCGACCAGCTGGGGATCGAGCTGGGAGCCGGCCGCCTTGCGAAGCTCGGTGAAGGCGTCCTCGGCGGAGAGCGGCTCCGGACATGGTGCCAGGGGCCAAGTGGATTGCCGCCTGAGAGCTCCCAGGGCGCTCTCAGGCACGCGCTGCTACCGAACGCCGCTGACCACGAAGAGGTCGGCGAACAGGCGCCGGACCTCGTACGCGAAGTGGCGCCCGTCGCGGGAGAAGAAGACCGAGCGGATGGCGAGGGTGCCGGTGGGGTCGGGAGGGGCGAGCTCGATCCAGGGCTCGCGGGAGCCAGTCTCGAGGTCGAGGCGTTCCACGGTGATGCGGAGCGCGCCGGAATGGTAGACCAGCAGCCCCCGTCCGCCGTCGAGCCATGCGGCGACCCGCTCCGTCGGGGCGAGACCGGGAACGGGCGTCGGCGCGCCGCCGTCGAGGTGGACGATCTCGTACCGGGTGCCCCCGGCGAACGCCAAGAATGAGCGTCCATCCGGCGAGGTCGCGATGCCGACCGTCCCGACCTCGGTCACGGGCCGCGGCGGAGTGCGGCCGGCGATGTCCTGGACCCACGCTCGGACGCCCGCCCCTGGCGAGGAGGCGTTGAGCAGCGCGCGCCGGCTGTCCGAAAACCACAGCCCGTCGCGGAAGGTGAGATCGGCGCCCGGAAGCGTCACGGGCTCGCCCATCCCGGTCGGGACCAACCGGAGGCTGTCCGGGACGGAAGGAAGGTAGGCGAGGACACCGGTCCCGTCGGGTGCGAGCCCGATGATCGCGCCGACCCCGAGCTCTGTCCCGGGCGAGCCGTCCGTGCGCCGCAGGTAGATCTTGTACACGCTGTAGTCACCGGCGTTGAACTCGTTGATCACCGACCACCGGCCGTCCTCCGAAATGCCCCGCAGGGCCGACCACTTGAACGAGGTGAGATTGGGGCCGATCTTGCCGCTGACCTCTCCGGCGTGGATGTCGCTGACGACGTCCTCGGTGCACACGAGGACCCTGCCGTCGCGCGAGACATCCTGCAGCTTGAGGCGCTGGAACGAGGGCAGCAGGGGACGCAGCGCCCCGGATATGTCCACCGCCCACAGCGCGTTGGCGTCCTCGCCCTTGGATGCCGTGAACCACACCTCCGAGCCGTCCGGGGACCACGCCAGGCCCTGTTGGCTCGACCACTCGGCGGTGAGGGTGGTGACCTTCCCCGCGAGGTCGACCACCTTCACGGTGCCGCGGTCGTCGCCGAAGATCGGGTGGTCCATGAAGGCGATGCGGCGGCCGTCCCGCGAGAATCTCGGGTAGCTGATGTAGCCGTCGTTCTCGTAGAGCACGGTGCCGGGCGGGTACTCGAGGCGGAAGGTGGTGGTTCCGGCCCGGGCCACCGCGAGGCCCGAGCCGTCCGGATTCCAGTCGGCGTCGGTCACCCCCTCGAGCATCGGCCGCGGATTCCCGCCGAGCAGCGGTACCCGTGCGAGGGTACCGGTCGGAACCCACGGGGTCGGGAAGCTGCGGTCCAGGGCGAGGGCCAGCTCAGCGTTCGAGGACACCGCCAGCAGGTCGGCGCCCTCGGGCTCGAGGGCCAGCGCGACGACGCCGTCTGCGCGACCGGTGAACACCTGCATCGGGCGGCTGGCCCACATCGCCCCGTAGACCACGGACTGCCCGTCCGGCGTGAAGCGGGCGGTGCGGAGGTAGCCGCGGCTGAAGGTGAGCTGACGGAAGCTCAGGGGCTTGGACGCGGTGGTCGCTCGCGCCGCCAGGTACCCGCCGAGGGCGGTCGCGGCCGCGAGCGCAACGGCGACAGCGACGCCCCACGGGCGCCGCTTCGTCGGAGGCGGCTCCTGGGGGCGGACCACGGAGCCCGTCTCGGACAGCCCCTGGATGGCGAACGCGAGGTCGGCCGCCGACTGGAACCGGCGGTCGGGGTCCTTCTCCAGGCAGCGGCGGACGATGCGGTCGAGCGACGGTGGCAGGCCGTCGACCGAGCCGGCGAGCTCGGGCGGGTCCTCGCGGAGGATCGCCGTCATCGTCTCCGGCGCGCTGTCGC